>JBFFXR010000185.1:0-5934 GCA_041569645.1 Gammaproteobacteria bacterium | reverse complement strand
TGCCGAGAGCGAAGGGCGGTTTCGCGCCGGCGCGGTAACCCATGTCGTCCGCGGCGTTCCCGGCGCGCCCGGCATGGCGATCGGCGAGGCGCTGGTGCTCAATCGCGGCGTCAACCTCGGCTCGGTGCCGAACAAGAAAACCGACGACATCGACGCCGAGGTCAATACCTTCAACGACGCCGTGCGCAAGGTGCGCGACGAGCTCTACGAACAGGCCGAAAAGATGCGCTCGGCGCTGCCCGAGGAAGAGGCCGCGCTGTTCGTCGCCTATGCGCAAATGCTGTCCGGCGGGTCGCTGATCGAGGATACCGAAAAGCGGATCCGCGAAGGCAACTGGGCGCCGTCGAGCTGGCGCGATACGGTCGAGACGCATGCCCACGTATTCGAGCAAATGGAAGACAGCTATCTCGCCGAGCGTGCCAACGACATCCGCGATCTCGGCCTGCGCGTGCTGCGCAAGCTGATGCTCGAGCAGAGCCCCTACATCGAGTTCCCCGAGCGGACCATACTGGTCGGCGACGAGGTGACCGCGACCGACCTCGCCGACGTGCCACCCGACTGCCTCGCGGGCATCGTCTCGACGCACGGCAGCAGTTCGTCGCACGTCGCGATTCTCGCCCACGCGCTCGGCATCCCGGCGGTCATGGGCGTGCCGAACCTGCCGGTCAAGCAGCTCGATGGCGTCAAGCTAGTGGTCGACGGCTATAACGGTTCGGCGTTCATCAACCCCGACAAGCGGGTACTCAAGGAATACGGCCGCTACCTCAAGGAAGAAACCGCGATCGAGAAGGGCCTGCTCAATCTCAAGAACGTGCCGGCGGTGACCACCGACAACCACCAGATTCGATTGCTGGTCAACACCGGCCTGATGTCCGACTACACGCCGTCGCTGCGCAGCGGCGCCGAGGGCGTCGGTCTGTACCGCACCGAGATTCCGTTCCAGGTGCGCGACCGGTTCCCGAGCGAGGAAGAGCAGTACCAGATCTACCGCAACGTGCTCGAAACCTTCAAGGGCATGCCGGTGGTGCTGCGCACGCTCGACGTCGGCGGCGACAAGCCGCTGAACTATTTTCCGATTCGCGAAGCCAATCCGTTCCTGGGCTGGCGCGGTATTCGCATCACGCTGGATCATCCGGAAATCTTCGTCACCCAGGTGCGGGCGATGATTCGCGCCAATGTCGGCGTCAACAACCTCGAGATCCTGCTGCCGATGATCAGCGGCCGCGCCGAACTCGACGATTCATTGTTCCTGATCAACCGGGTGCGTGCCGAAATCGAGGAAGAAACCGGCGAGAAAATATGGCTGCCGAAGATCGGCGCGATGATCGAGGTTCCGTCGGCGGTCTACCAGATCGACGACATCTGCGAAATGGTCGATTTCGTATCGATCGGCACCAACGACCTGACGCAGTACCTGCTCGCGGTCGACCGCAACAACGAAAACGTCGCCGACCTGTTCTCGTCCCTGCATCCGGCGGTGCTCAAGGCGATGCGGCAAATCGTCGCCGGCGCGCGTGAGGCCGATACCCCGGTCAGCGTCTGCGGCGAGCTTGCCGGCGACCCGCTCGGCGTGATGGCGCTGCTCGGCATGGGCATAGATACGCTGTCGATGAGCGTCGGCAGCCTGCTGCGTGCGAAAAAGGTCATCCTGTCATTCAGCCTGTCGGAGCTCGCCGACCTGTTCGCGCTGGCGCTGGAAATGCCCGATGCGTTCATGATCCGCGAGCTCTACGCGTCGAAACTCGACGAACGCGGCCTCGGAGGTTTCATCCGCGCCGGCAAATGACCCGGCGCCGCGGCGCCGGTTCATCCCGAGCCGCAACGCGGCGAGGGATCTCCCGAAGGCATTCATATCGCCGGCGCCTGCGGTCGGCTCATGCCGAGCCCGATGCCGCGCGTCTGTTTGTTAGCCGATATGCCCGGCACCGGTGCCGTCCTCGTAGCGAATTGAATCCTTCGGGCCCCGCCTTGGTCTATAGTCAGGACACGACAATCGACGGGGAAGTCCCCATGCGCCGACTTCGCGCCCTCGCGCTAGCCGCGATACTGACGCCGGTAAATTCCGCTATCGCCGGATCACCGGTCTGGAAGGTCAGCGACGGCAAAAACCACGTCTTTCTCGGCGGGACCGTCCACCTTCTATCGGCCGACGATTACCCGTTGCCGCCGGCGCTTGCGTCCGCCTACGCCCGCTCGGCGCAGCTGGTGCTCGAGACCGATCTCTCGAAGCTGCAGAGCCCGGCGACCGCGGCGGTCTTGTTGAACGCCTTGTCATACCCGACCGGCCAGACAATTCGACAGTTCGTCGCGCGCGACACCTACGATGAACTCGCGCGGTTTTTCGCCGCCCGCGGCGTCCCCATGACGCAAATTGACGGCCTCAGGCCCGGAATGATTTCGACGATGATGACGCTGCTCGAATTGCAACGCCTCGGCTTGACCGCGCCCGGCGTGGATGCGCATTTCGAGGCAATGGCGACACGCGACGGCAAGGATCTGGGGCGGCTGGAGTCGGTCGATGCCCAGATCCAGTTTCTCGCGGAAATGGGCGCGGGTCGTGAAGACGATTTCCTGCAATACTCGCTGCGCGAAGTCGAGAAGCTGCCCAGCCTCTGGCCGGCGGTGCGTGGCGCCTGGCGCGACGGCGACATGGACGGACTGGCGGAACTCGGCGTGGTCCCGCTGGAGCGCGATTTTCCGCGAATCTACGAGGACTTGCTGGTCGCGCGCAACAATGCCTGGATGCCGCAAATCGAGGAGATGCTCGAGTCGCGCGAAATCGAGTTCGTGCTGGTCGGCGCGCTGCATCTCGCCGGCGGCGACGGCTTGCTAGCCCGGCTCGCCGCGCGCGGTTACGCGATCGAGCAGCTCGATTAAAACGGCTTGACGACGGCGAGGATCACGACCGCGAACAGGATCAGCACCGGAAACTCGTTGAACCAGCGATACCAGACGTGCGAGCGCCGGTTGCGGCCGGCGACGAACTCGCGCAGCAGCCGGCCGCAGTAGAAATGGTAGGCGACCAGTATTGCTACCAGCGCGAGCTTGAGGTGCAGCCACAGCATTTGCGCGTAGGCCGCCCACGCGTAGTCGACGAGCAGCCAGATGCCGAAAGCGATGGTCAGCAGCATCCATGGCGCGATGAAGCGGTAAAGCTTGGACGCCATCAATTCCAGGCGCGCTTTTTCGGCTTCGGTCTCGGCGAGCGCGAGGTTGACGAACAGGCGCGGCAGGTAAAAAAGCCCGGCAAACCAGGCAACCATGAAGACCAGATGAAACGCCTTGACCCAAATCATGAAATATTCCCTTAGGAAACGCCGATAAACGACTGTAAACTGATGTTTTTCGAACCGCCGTGCCTGGCGGTCAATTTATTTTTGCGGCGTCCATTTTAGCGGCTAGAATTACGCTTTAGAATGATCAAGATCGGCATTATTGGCGGCACCGGGTATACCGGGGTTGAACTGGTGCGCTTGCTGAGCAGGCATCCCGAGGCGAGCCTGCGCGTAATTACGTCGCGCGCGCAAGCCGGTACACCCGTTGCCGGCCTGTTTCCGAGCCTGCGCGGCAGCGTCGAACTCGATTTCAGCGAGCCTTCGTACGAGGCCTACGCGGATTGCGATCTCGTGTTCTTCGCTACGCCCAACGGCACCGCGATGACGCAGGCCGAGGCGCTGCTCGCGGCCGGGATTCGCGTGATCGACCTGGCCGCGGATTTTCGCCTCCGCCACGCCCCGACCTGGGAACAGTGGTACGGCTCGGCGCACGCTTGCCCGGCGCTGCTCGAGGACGCGGTCTACGGTTTGCCCGAACTCAATCGGGACGCAATTCGCAACGCGCGGCTCGTCGCCAATCCGGGTTGCTACCCGACCTCGGTCATCCTCGCCTTGCTGCCGCTGCTCAAGAATCGCATGATCGAGCCGAAATCGATTGTCGCCGACTGCAAATCGGGGGTCAGCGGCGCCGGTCGCAAGGCCGACCTCGGCACGGCCTTCGGCGAAGTCACCGAATCGGTCAAGGCTTACGCCGTTTCCGGACATCGCCACCTGCCGGAAATTCGCGAAGTCCTGCAATCGGTCGATGCCGACGCCGATCTCGTTTTCGTGCCTCACCTGATGCCGATGATTCGCGGCATTCACGCGACGGTTTACGCCGACGCGATCGATGACGGCGCGACGCTGCAGTCGACCTACGAGACGTTTTACCGCGACGAACCTTTCGTCGACGTCATGCCGGCCGGTTCGCACCCGGAGACGCGCAGCGTGCGCGGCGCCAACACGCTGCGGATCGCGGCCCATCACCTGCCGCAGGCGGGCAAGTTCGTCGTGCTCGCGGTCGAGGACAACCTCGTCAAGGGCGCCGCCGGGCAGGCGATTCAGAACATGAACCTGATGTTCGGTCTCGATGAAACGCTCGGCCTCGAAGCAGCCGGGATGATTCCGTGACCAGCGCGCACCGGGGATTCAAGGTCCGCCAGCACAAGCCCTGGAAACTCTGGGCCGGACTGCTGTTCGTGGTCGGGCTGATGGCCGGTGTCTTCGTCTTCGGCCAGATCTACCAGTCGTACGAACTCGAGCGCCTCAAGCTGGAGCGCGAAGCCCTGCTCGCCCGCATCGGCGAGCTCGAGTCGCGCAACCGCAATCTGGTACAGAAAAACGCGCACCTGTCCGGCGCCAGCAAGATCGAGCGCGACGCCTACGAGGTCGCCAACAAGGAGCTCGTTCGGCTGCAGCAGCTGCTGCTCGATCAGAAGGAGGAACTGGCGTTCTACCGCGGCATCGTCTCGCCCAAGGATGCCGAGCTCGCGGTGAACCTGCAATCCTTCGAAATGCGCAAGAAGAATAACCAGAACCAGTTCAGCTACAAGATGATCCTGACCAAGAGCGGCAAGGGCACGCGCAAGATCTACGGCGGCGCCGACATCCGGATTCGCGGCGAGAACGGCGGTGGCGTCGAGGAACTGAAGCTAACCGACCTCCGGCTTGACAATCCGGGTAAAGACACCAAATTTGCTTTTCGTTATTTCCAGGTATTCGAGGGTGATATCGCGCTGCCCGACGGATTCGAACCCTTCGAGGTGGAAATCGGCATAAAACCGACTACCAAGAAGGTAAAATCGTTCACCGAGACGATTTCCTGGGCGCGAGTTCTGACAGAGGGAGTTTAAATGTTTGGTAAAAAGAAAGGTTTTAGTGCGGCACGCATCGATACGCTGGTAGGCCAGGGTACCGAGATCAACGGTGACCTGGTGTTTTCCGGCGGTCTGCACGTGGACGGCAAGATCAACGGCAACGTCGTCGCCGAGGAAGGCAGCACGGCGATCCTGATTCTCAGCGAATTCGGCCGGATCGAGGGCGAGGTCAAGGTGCCCAACATGGTGCTCAACGGTGAAATCGTCGGCGACGTCTACGGTTCGACCCGGGTCGAGCTCGCGCCGAAGTCGCGGATCAAGGGCAGCGTTTACTACAACCTGATCGAGATGGCGATCGGCGCCGAGGTCAACGGCGGGCTCGTGCACCAGCCGCAGGGCGACCAGGTGCCGAAACGGCTCGAGGATAAATCGCCCAGCGACGTCGGCAGTGCCGGCGGCGCGAGCGGTGGCGGCAGCCGGCCGCTAGCGGAAAATTGAACGCGGATGATATAATCGCCGTCAGGCAATAGACCCGGTACCAGTAATGGAAGTAATCATCGACGCCAATTTCGGTATTCCGCTCGGTTCCACCCAAAGCGAGACGCTGCTCGGATTCAGCGATGCGGCGGTGCGCAAGCTGAAGGCGATCCAGCAGGACGAGGGCAACCCGGAGCTGATGCTGAGGGTGTCGGTCTATGGCGGCGGCTGCTCCGGCTTCCAGTACACTTTCTCGCTCGAAGACGAAATCAGGCCGGCCGACCGCACGGTGGAAAAAGACGGCGTGACGCTGGTCATCGACCAGT
>JBFFXR010000184.1:0-6090 GCA_041569645.1 Gammaproteobacteria bacterium | reverse complement strand
TTGCCGAACAGCCGCAGCGACAGCGATACCGGCTTGGCGATCAGCGTTACGCCCTCGAGCACCAGGTTTACCGGCATCAACCATTTCGGGAACGGGTGGAATGCGAGTTCGGCAAAGAATCCGCCCGGGCCTTTCATCTTGATACTGTAGTAAAGGACCAGGACGAACACCGTCAGCGACAGGCCGAAGGTGATGTTCGGGTCGGTAGACGGTACGATCTTGAGAAAAGGCACGCCCATCAGGGCGGCGAGCCATGGCACCAGGTCGACCGCGACCAGGTCCATCAGGTTGAGCAGAAAGACCCAGACGAAGATGGTCAGCGCCAGCGGCGCGACCAGCGGGTTCTTGCCGCTGAACGATCCACGCACCGAATCGTCGATGAATTCGATGAGCATTTCGACGAAGTTTTGCCAGCCGCGCGGCGCGTCGGTGGTCGCACGCTTCGCCGCCTTGCGAAACGCCCACAGAAACAGCAAGCCCAGCCCTATCGAGAACAGCATCGAGTCGACGTTGATCGCCCAAAAACCCATTTCCTTGATTTCGTCGGCGTCTTGCGCGATACCCCAGCTGCCGTCGGCTTTCTGGCCGAAGGTCAGGTTGGTCAAGTGGTGCTTGATGTATTCGCTTGCGTTTGCGTAACTCGTTGCCATCTTCGATCAGTTACCCTTAGCCACCCACGGTGCAAACCAGCCGGAAACCAGCACGAGGCCGAATCCGGCAAACAAAGCGATCGGATTCCACGGGTAGTCGGTGCTGAAAGCGAGCGCAAATATCGCCGCCATGGTCACCCATTTCCCGATCTCCGATCGCAACGCGAAACCCAGCCAACGGGCCGCTTCGTCCTGGTCACTACTCTTCAGCATGCGCAAGCCGAAATACGTACTCGGCAACCACGCCGCGGCGCAGCCAACGAGCGCCGACAACACGATTGAATTATCCCAGAGACCCGCCCCAAGCAGGTAAATGCCCCCCAAGATGTACTGAAGAATCAGCGTCCTGAATATCTGATTTTTCATCGCTTTCTCGGGTGCAATACGCCTGACTCCCCGGCCCGAAAAAACGGAGGGTGAGTATAACGGAGTTATTCGCGAAGAATCAATGATGCCGCCACAGATAATTACGGCGCGAGATGTTCGAGGATTCCGTCGAGTTCGGCGCTGCTGTGAAAGTGGATGACGAGCTGCCCCGAGCCCTTCTTGCCCGGCTTGATCCTGACCGCGGCGCCGAGTTTTTCCGACAACTCGGTCTCGAGCCGGCGCACGTCGGGATCGACCCGCGGCGGCTTGACCTTGCGCTTGCTCTGCCGCGCCAGCGTCTGCTTGACCAGCGCCTCGGTCTCGCGCACCGACAGTCCGCGCGCGGCCACGGCTTTCGCAATCTCGACCTGGTCGTGGCGGATCAACGCGAGCAGCGCCCGCGCGTGCCCCATGTCGAGCCCGCCGTCGGCAAGCAGCTGCTTGACCGGATCGGCCAGGTCGAGCAGGCGCAAGTGATTGCTGACGGCCGCGCGCGAGCGGCCTACAGATTCCGCAACCTGTTGATGCGTCAGGTCGAACTCCTCGATCAGGCGCATGAAGGCTTGCGCCTCCTCGAGCGGGTTGAGATCCTCACGCTGGATGTTTTCGATCAGCGCGATTGCCGCCGCCGACTTCGCGTCGAGCTCGCGCACGACCACCGGCACCTTTTGCAGTCCGGCAAGCTGCGCCGCGCGCCAGCGGCGCTCACCGGCAACCAGTTCATAGTGATTGCCCTCGGGGCGCACAACCAGCGGTTGCAGGATGCCCTGCGCGCGGATCGAATCGGCCAGTTCGTCGAGCGCCTGCTGGTCGAAGGCCTGGCGCGGCTGGAACTGGCCGCGCTGGATGCGATCGATGTCGAGCTCGAGCAGGCCGTCAGCGGTCGCGACGTCGGTTTTAGCAACCTCATCGATATCGCCGATCAGCGAACCCAGCCCTCGTCCCAGACGCTTTTTCTTCATAGTGACTATTGAGTGGCGTAATGGTGTTGCTTGGCTTCGCGGCGCAACACCTCGCCGGCAAGCGCCAGGTAAGCCATCGAACCGCGCGACGATTTATCGTACTTCAGGATCGACAGGCCGTGACTCGGCGCCTCGGCGAGCGCGACATTGCGCGGGATCACGGTGCGGTAGACGCGGTCGCCGAAGTGCTCGACCAGCTCCGACGACACGTCGTTGGATAAATTGTTGCGCGGGTCGTACATCGTCCGCAGCAAACCCTCGACGCGAATGTTCGGATTGACGCTGACGCGGATCTGCTCGATCGTCTCGAGCAGCGACGACAGGCCCTCGAGCGCGTAATACTCGCACTGCATCGGAATCACGACGCCGTCGGCGGCGACCAGCGCATTGACCGTCAGCATGTTGAGCGCCGGCGGGCAGTCGATAAGGACGTAGTCGTAGTTCGACTTGACCGGTTCGAGCGCGAGCGCGAGTTGCCGTTCGCGGCCGATGCGATTCATCAGCTGGACCTCGGCGGCGGTCAGGTCGGCATTCGCCGGCAGCACGTCGTAACCGGCGTCGGGCGCCGGCCGGATCGCGCGGCTCGCGGTCGCGTCGCCGAGCAACACGTCGCAGGCGCTGACGTCGAGCGTGTGCTTGTCGATGCCGCTGCCCATGGTCGCGTTGCCCTGCGGGTCCATGTCGACCATCAGCACGCGGCGTTTCGTCGGCGCCAGCGCGGCGGCAAGGTTGACCGCGGTCGTGGTCTTGCCGACGCCGCCCTTCTGGTTGGCTATGGTGATGATTTTCGTCATTTGGCCACGATCGTCACGAGGCTGCGCGGTTCGTCGATGCCCGGTACATTGAGCGGTGTTTCCTCGAACTCGAACCGCCTGGGGTCCAGTTGCAAAATCTCCTTCGACTTGAGCCCGGCCTTCATCGTCAGTATGCGGGTGTTCGACGTCATCAAGTGGGCCACGCCGTCGCAGAATTCGGCCAACGGCGCAAATGCGCGGCTGACGATGAAATCCAGCGAGTCCGGCGCATGATAGTCCTGAAGGCGCGCCTGCACAACTTGCACGTTGCGCAGGCCGCAGTGGGCCACGGCCTGCTGCAGAAAGCGTGTCTTCTTGGCGCTGCTGTCGAGCAGGATCCAGACCGCGTCCGGCATCGCGATCGCCAGCGGAATGCCCGGCAGGCCGGCACCGCTGCCGACATCGAGCGCCTTGCGGCAACCCTCGAGCGCCGGCAGGATCGACAAACTATCGAGCAGGTGGTGGGTCAGCATACGATCGAGCTCGCGGATCGCGGTCAGGTTCCAGGTCCGGTTCCAGCGCTCGAGCAAGTAGAGGTATTCGAGCAACTGGTCGAGTTGGGTCTGATGGAGCGCGAGCCCCAGCGCCGTGATACCCGCGCGGAGGTCGCCCGGGTTCATTCAGGCCGACTTCTGGACCCGGTACCGATGCCGCTTCAGGTGCACGAGCAGGAGCGAAATCGCGGCCGGGGTCACGCCGGAAATGCGGCTCGCCTGGCCGATCGTCGCCGGGCGCAGCGCGGCGAGTTTTTGCCGGACTTCGTTAGACAGGCCGCGCACCTCGGCGTAATCGAGCTCGTCGGGCAATGGGGTGGCCTCCTGCGCGCCGGCCTTGTCGATCTCGTGCTGCTGGCGCGCGAGGTAGCCGGCATACTTGGCATTGATTTCGGCCTGTTCGCGGACGCGCGGCGCAAAATCGCCGTTCGCGTCGAGCTGCGCCAGCAAATCGTCGATGCCGATCTCCGGGCGCTTGAGCGCTTCGTCGAAGCGTTGCTCGCGCGCCAGCGGGGATTGCAGCTTGTCGGCGAGCGCCGCCGCGGCCGGCGTATCCGGGCGCAGCCATTGCGCGCGCAGCGCCTGGTTCAGCCGCTCGAGCTGTTCGCGGTAGGCCTCGAAGGCTTGCCAGCGCGCATCGTCGACAAGCCCGATTTTGCGGCCGCGCTCGGTCAGGCGCAAATCGGCGTTGTCCTCGCGCAGCAGCAGGCGGTACTCGGCGCGCGAGGTAAACATGCGATAAGGCTCGCTGGTGCCGCGCGTGATCAGGTCGTCGACGAGCACGCCGATGTACGCATCGGAACGTTTGAATTCGAGCGCCGGCCGGCCGAGTACGCGCGCGGCGGCGTTGGCGCCGGCGAGCAAACCCTGCGCGGCGGCTTCCTCGTAGCCGGTAGTACCGTTGATCTGGCCGGCGAAATAAAGCCCCGCGACGAAGCGCGTTTCGAGCGTGGCCTTGAGGTCACGCGGGTCGAAGTAGTCGTACTCGATCGCATAGCCCGGGCGCGTGATGACCGCGTTTTCGAATCCGTGCATGCAATTGACGACCTGCTGCTGAACGTCGAACGGCAGGCTCGTCGAGATGCCGTTGGGGTAGACCTCGCCGAGCTCGAGGCCTTCGGGCTCGACGAAGACCTGGTGCGAGGCCTTGTCGGCGAAGCGCACGACCTGGTCCTCGATCGACGGGCAGTAGCGCGGGCCGACGCCTTCGATCTCGCCGCCGTACATCGGCGAGCGGTGCAGGTTGGCGCGGATGATGTCGTGGGCGCGCGCGTTGGTGTGCGTGATGTGGCAGCTGACCTGGCGCGGGTGCATCGCGACGCTGCCCATCGTCGAGAACACCGGCAGCGGGTCGTCGCCGGGTTGCTCCTCGAGCCTGGCGAAATCGATCGTCTTGCGGTCGAGCCGCGGCGGCGTGCCGGTTTTGAGCCGATCGACGCGAAACGGCCGCTCGCGCAGGCGCGCGGCGAGCGCGCTCGCCGGCGGGTCGCCGGCGCGGCCGCCGGCATAGTTCGCGTCGCCGATGTGGATCTTGCCGTCGAGAAAGGTGCCGACGGTCAAAACGACGGTCGGTGCATGGAATCTCAGGCCCATTTGCGTAACGACGCCATCGACGCGTTCGCCATCCTCAATCAGATCGACCACGGGCTGCTGGAAAATCGTCAGATTCGGCTGGTTCTCGAGCCGCCTGCGAATCGCCATGCGGTAGAGCTGGCGGTCTGCCTGGGCGCGGGTCGCGCGCACCGCCGGACCCTTGCGCCGGTTGAGCACGCGAAACTGGATGCCGGCTTCATCCGCGGCCAGCGCCATGGCGCCGCCGAGGGCGTCGATTTCCTTGACCAGGTGACCCTTGCCGATACCGCCGATTGCCGGGTTGCACGACATCTGGCCGAGGGTTTCGATACTGTGTGTCAGCAGCAGCGTACACGCGCCCATGCGCGCGGCCGCGAGTGCGGCCTCGGTGCCCGCGTGGCCGCCGCCGACGACGATGACATCGAAACGCTGCTGGTATTCCATGACGCCAGATTATAGAAAAAGGGCGCGCATTTTAGCCCATACGAGCCCTTTTCCAAAGCCCGGCGGAGCGGCCGGCAGCGCGATTCCGGTACAGATTACATAGCGAGATAGCTCCTGATGCACGCGGTCATTGCGAGCGTCAGCGAAGCAATCTCCCGGAATCGGGCAAGTGTCGGGAGATTGCTTCGTCGGCTGCGCCGCCTCGCAATGACCTGCAAATACCCGCTACCTCGGGCTCCGTGGGGGATCTCCCGAATCCTGCCGTCATTGCGTGCGAAGCGAAGCAACCTCCCGGGATCGGGCAAGCGCCGGGAGGTTGCTTCGTCGGCTGCGCCTCCTCGCAATGACCTGGCATCGCCCAGTTTTTTTCACGGCCAGGAACTGGCTAATCGAAGGTTTGCGCGATCAGGGCGGGAAGCTCGGACATGCGGTCGAAGACGCGATCGGCGCCGGCGGCTTCGAGCTTGTGCGCCGGCATCAACTCGGCGTAGCCAAAGGCGTGCATGCCGGCGGCGCGCGCGCCGCTGATACCGAGCGGCGTGTCCTCGACGACGAGGCAGCGGGTCGGATCGACGCCGCCCATTTGCGCGGCCGCGTGCAGGTAAATATCGGGATGCGGCTTGCCGCGCGCGACCTCGCTGGTGCTGAAGATGTTGCCGTCGAAGTGGTCATAGAGACCGGTCTTGCCGAGCGTCAGGCGCATCTTGTCGTGCGAACCGCTCGACGCGACGCAATACGACAGCGACAATTCGCCGAGCGCCTTTTCGATGCCGTCGACCGGCTCGACCGCCGCCGCCAGCGCGGCGTC
>JBFFXR010000183.1:0-6124 GCA_041569645.1 Gammaproteobacteria bacterium | reverse complement strand
CGCCCCGCCATTTATAGCCCCGTGCGCGAAATTATTGGCCTTTTGCCGCGGATTCCGGCGGCGAGTCAAAAAAACCCGATCGAGAGCTACCATTTTGCCGCGGTCTGTGCCTCAATTACCGCCCCGAGAAGCTAAACTCATTGTCATGAGCAGCAAAATCGAGCCCGCGGCGAGTTGCCTCGACCCGTTCAGCGAAAACCTGATGAGCCTCGACGACGCGCTCGCGCGCATCGCCGAACGCGTGCGCCCGGTGCACGCCTGCGAACGCCTGCCGATCCGCGATTGCCTCGACCGGATCAACAACGAGGCGGTCAAATCGCCCTACGACGTGCCGCCGCACGCCAATGCGGCGATGGACGGCTTCGCGCTCGCGGTTTCGAGCCTCGCCGACGGCGAAATCGTCGAACTCGACGAAATCGGCACGGCTTTCGCCGGCGTGCCGTTCGATGGCAGCTGCGGCCCCGGCCAATGCGTGCGCATCATGACCGGCGCGCTGATTCCCGACGGCGCCGACGCGGTCGTCATGCAGGAGCAAGCCCAGGTGACCGCCGACGGCAAGGTACGGATCGACGGCGATCATCGCGAAGGCGAGAATATCCGCCGCGC
Source organism: Gammaproteobacteria bacterium (assembly GCA_041569645.1). Taxonomy (GTDB): domain Bacteria; phylum Pseudomonadota; class Gammaproteobacteria. The sequence goes on along the minus strand of JBFFXR010000183.1, from coordinate 5,518 downwards.
CGGCGAGGACATCGCCAAAGGCGACATCGTCATCGACGCCGGTGCGCGCCTGAGCCCGGCCGACCTCGGCGTGCTCGCGTCGCTCGGTATCGGCCAGCTGCAGGTCAAGCGCAAGCCGGTGGTCGCGTTCTTCTCGACCGGCGACGAACTGATGTCGGTCGGCGAACCGCTGGAGCCCGGCAAGATCTACGACAGCAATCGCTATAGCCTGCACGGCATGCTGTCGCGACTGGCGGTCGACATCATCGACCTCGGCGTCGTGCGCGACAATCCGGCGTCGATGCGTTCGGTGCTCGAAGCCGCGGCCGCGCGCGCCGATCTGATCATCAGCACCGGTGGCGTGTCGGTCGGCGACGCCGACTACATCAAGCCGGCGCTCGAGGAAATCGGCACCACTGAATTCTGGAAAATCGCGATCAAGCCCGGCCGGCCGCTGACCCTCGGCCAGATCGATGCGAGCATCTTCATGGGCCTGCCGGGCAACCCGGTCGCGGTCATGGTGACCTTCAGCCAATTCGTCGTGCCGGCGATCCAGCGCATGGCCGGCGCGGCGATGACGCGACCGAAACTGTTCAAGGCACGCGCGCTCGACAAGCTGCGCAAGAAGGCCGGGCGCTACGAATTCCAGCGCGGCATCGCGACGCAGGGCGAGCACGGCGACTGGCAGGTCGCGAAGAGCGGCAAGCAGGGCTCCGGGATACTGACGTCGATGAGTCGCGCAAATTGCTTCATCGTGCTGCCCGACGCGAACGAGGGCGTCGAACCGGGCGATCTCGTGAACATTCAGTTCTTCGACTGGTCTTTGTAGGCATGGCCGAAATCCGCTATTTCGCCCGCCTCGCCGAGGACCTCGATTGCCGCGCCGAGACGCTCGAGCTGCCGGCCGGCTGCCGCACCGCGGCCGACCTGGTCGCGCTGCTGCGCGACCGCGGCGGTGCCTTCGCGAGTGCCTTCGACGGCACGACCCCGGTGCTGGTCGCGGTTAACCAGGAAATGACCGATCCCGGCGTCGAGATCTCCGACAGCGACGAAATCGCGTTCTTCCCCCCCGTCACCGGCGGTTGAATCATTAGGGGTGGCAGTTATTGTACAGATCAAAAACTCGGGCGCCGGTGGCGATTGCCGGGTTATTCGGGCACGCCGGCGAGGCGCAAGCCCTCGACGAAGTGCTCGAGATCTTCGTCGCGGCGATAAATGCTCTCCCGATACTCCTTGGTTAAGGTAATCGCCGGGTTGATCGCAAGCGCCTCCTCGACCGACCAGGCCGCGTCATCCATCCTGCCGAGCCGCGCGTAAGTGGCCGCCAGAACCAGGTGGATACGGTCAAAAGCCGGATTGCGTTCGATGCTCTGCTCGAGCAACGGCAGCGCTTCCGCGTATCGACCCATCTGGTAGAGAATCCGGCCCTTGACGCTGAGGTATACCCCGGTGCCCTGCGGGTTGATGCTGATTGCCTGATCGATCGCGGCAAGCCCGTCTTCGAACTGTCCCGAGTAGCTGCCGATGAACGCCAGCGTCGCGAAGCCGTCGGCATAATTCGGATGCACCTCGATCGTGCGCTGCGCCGCCTCAAATGCGGCCTCGTGCTGGCGCTGCGACAAATAGAGGATGCTGCGAGTCAGGTAAATCTGCGGAATACTGTCGTCGAGCGCGAGCGCTTTTTCGGCATATTCGAGCCCGAGCCGGATCGACTCTTCTCGATTGCCCGTCCAGAAAAAATTAACCTCGGTGGCATGTGTCAGTGCGATGTTGGCATAGGCGCGCGCATAGTTTGGGTCGATTTTCGCCGCTTGCCGAAAAAGCTCCCGCGACTCGAATACGGATTCGGGCGTGAACGTGTTGTACTGCTCGATACCGCGCAGCAGCACGTCGTAGGCTTGCGGACTGGTGGTTTCGATTCGATCAAAGCGCTGTTCGTCAGCCGCGGTCAGACTGATCTCGAGCGCGGCGACGATCTTGCGGTTGACGTCGTCCTGCAGCGAAAACACGTCGGCCAGCCGGCCGTCGAAGCGTTCCGCCCAGACGTGGCCCCCGTCGGCTCCGTCGACCAGCTGCGCGTTGATCCGGATTTGCTCGCCGGCGCGGCGCACGCTGCCCTCCAGCACGTATCGCACGCCGAGCTCCTCGGCGACGGTGCGCACGTCGACCGAGCGTCCCTTGTAGGCGAAGGCCGAGTTGCGCGCGACGACGAACAGTCCCGACAACCGCGACAGGTCGGTGGTCAGGTCCTCGGTGATGCCGTCGGCGAAGTAGTCCTGCTCCGGGTCGCCGCTCAGATTGTTAAACGGCAATACCGCGATCGACGGCTTGTCGGCCCGCGTCGTTACGGTCGTGGACGTTGTCCGCTCGTCACGCGGCAGCCACTCGATGAAGGCATAAGCGGCGACGCCGAACGCGAGCAGCAAGACCGCCGCAAGCGCAAACCGCATGGTCACCGGCACCCGGGCCTGCCGACCTGACGCTTCGGGCTCGGGCACGGCCGCGCCGTCGCACAGGCGCGCGCGGAACGCGCCGATCGCGTGGTCGAATCCCTTGAGCTCGTGTTCGCCGAGATTTTCGAGTTCCACCGGCAGCCGCTGCGGCAACGCCTCGCGCACCGCCGGCGTGACGCACAGGCCGCCCGGCTCGGCGAGCTGCTCGAGACGTTGCGCCAGTACGACGCCGGCACCGGTAATCGTATCGTCGGCAATGACGACCTCGCCGAGCGCGATTCCTACCCGTACCTCGGGACGGATATCGTCGTCGAGCGCCGCGTTGGCGGCGGCCTGCTGCGCCTGGAATGCGAGCGTCGCGGTAACCGCGTCGGAGGCGCGCTCGAATTCGGCCAGCAGCGCATCACCGCGCAGTTCGCGCACCTGGCCATGGTAGCGGGAAATGACGCCGCCGAAGCGGACGAAGGTTTCGCGGATGCGGGCGTGCGCGGTCTGCTCGTCGCGGCGCACCAGCTCGGTCGAGCCGACGATGTCGGCATGCAGGATGACCGCGAGTTTGCCTGACAAACGTGAATCCGCCATCGAATTACTGCCCGGCCGGGATCGGAGCATGTTATCACAGCCGTCCTGACGACGAGACGTTCTCATCTGTATCAAAACCGGCGATTGACTCTCACAAACGAATCATGTAATTTATTCAATCGTTCGACCGAATTAAATGATAAACGGAAACCCGACGAATGGCGAGAGTCACCGCGGAAAAAGTTCTGCAAACCAAAGCCGGCATCCTCGAAGCGGCCAAACGCGTGCTGCACGAAGACGGTTTCGCCGGGTTGAGCACCCGCAGCGTCGCCGCCGCGGCCGGCGTACCGCTGAGCCAGATACAGTATCACTTCGGTTCCAAGCAGGGCATGTTGCTTGCGCTGTTCGAGTACATGAACGCGCAGCTGCTCGAACGCCAGAGCGTGATGTTCGCCGATCCGAACCTGGGCTTCGCCGAAAAATGGGCGATCGCCTGCGACTACCTCGACGCCGACATCGAGTCCGGCTACGTCCGCGTGTTCCAGGAACTGATCGCGGCCGGCTGGTCGAACCCCGAGATCGGCGAAGCGCTGCGCGAAGGTCTGATGGGCTGGATCGAACTGCTGACCGCACAGGCCGCGGCGATGCTCGAGCGGCACCAGCTCGGGCAGGTGTTCAGCCCTCGCGAACTCGCCGCGCTCGTCGGCTGCTCGTTCGCCGGCGCCGAGGCCGGCATCCTGCTCGGCCTCGAGGACCGCGGCGTCCCCTATCGCGACGCGCTGCGCCGATTTGGAGATCTGATCGCATTACTCGAAGACAAAAACTGAACCCGGAGGCCCGTCATGCGCGCCAAGTTCCCGCACACCGAAGGCAAACTCGATCGTGACGGCATCAAGCTGCACTACGAAATCTACGGCTACGGCGAGCATACGATTCTGTTCGTCCCGACCTGGACTTTCGTTCACTCGCGCTGCTTCAAGGCGCAGATACCCTATTTCAGCGAGCACTTTCGCTGCATCACCTGGGATCCGCGCGGCAACGGCAAATCCGATCGGCCGACCAATCCGCAGGCGCACCGGCTTGTCGACAATGTCGGCGACGCGCTCGCGATCATGGATTCGACCGCGACCGACAAAGCGATCCTGTTCGGCCTGTCATACGGTAGCAGTGTCACGGCCGCCCTGGCAGCCTATCATCCCGAGCGAGTCGAAGCCCAGATCATCGTCGGTATCAGCACTCCGATCGGGCCGAATTACGATTACCGGTCGCAGAACCAGTTCGACGAGGTCTTCGACGACCCCGAGGGCTGGCAAAAATACACTCGTGCTTACTGGCTGCGAGACTATTCCGACTTCACCGACTTTTTCGCGCGCCAGATCTTCAACGTGCCGCATTCGACGAAACAGATCGAAGACAGCATTGACTGGGCGAACGAGACCAATGCCGAAACCCTGATCGCGACGATCGACGCGGAAGAAACCGAGGACATGATTCTCGACGAGGCCGCCTACCGGAGAATTGCCTGCCCCACGTTGCTGATCCACGGCGATAACGACACCCTGAGGCCGGTCGAGGCGGCGCAAAAGGTCGCCGGACTCGTCAGCGGCGAGCTGGTCGTTCTGCCCGGGGCCGGGCACGCACCGAACGCGCGCTATCCGGCACGCGTCAATACCCTGATGCGCGATTTCCTCGCGCGTCATCTCGGCACCTGGCAACCATCTCCTTCGACACGCAACGGCGGACCGAAAAAGGCGCTGTATCTTTCGTCGCCGATCGGTCTCGGCCACGGCCGCCGCGATCTCGCGATCTCTCGCGAGTTGCGTCGCCTGCACCCGGACCTGCAGGTCGACTGGCTCGCGCAGGATCCGGTCACCCGTTTTCTCGATGCCAACGACGAGCGTATCCATCCGGCGAGCGTCCGGCTTGCCAACGAATCATCGCACATCGAATCCGAGGCCGGCGAACACGATCTCAACGCATTCCAGGCGCTGCGCAACATGGACGAGATCCTGATCGCGAACTTCATGGTTTTCCAGGAAGTGCTCGAGCAGGAGCACTACGACCTCGTCATCGCCGACGAGGCCTGGGACGTCGATCACTACTGGCACGAGCACCCCGAACTGAAAAAGGCCCAGATCGCCTGGCTGACCGATTTCGTCGGCTGGGTACCGATGCCCCAGAGCGGCGAACACGAAGCCTTCCTGACCACCGACTACAATGCTGAGATGATCGAACACGTCGAGGGGCACCCGCGGCTTCGCGACCGCGCGATTTTCGTCGGTAATCCCGACGACATAGTGCCGCAAGGCTTCGGCAAGGACTTACCCGCGATGCGCGACTGGATTCCCGCACACTTCGATTTCTGCGGCTACGTGCTCGGCCAGCATCCATCCGAGTTCGGCGAGCTCGCAGAATTGCGCCGCCAGTTCGGTTACCGCGACGACGAGAAGGTCTGCATCGTCACGGTCGGCGGTTCCGGCGTCGGCGGCACGCTGATCCGGCGCATTCTCGACGCCTACCCGATCGCCAGACGCCAGCTTGCGGATCTCAGGATGATCGTCGTG
>JBFFXR010000182.1:0-6150 GCA_041569645.1 Gammaproteobacteria bacterium | reverse complement strand
TAGCTTCACTATCGATCTGTGCTGCAAGGACCTGCGCCTCAATGAAGCGCTTTGCCAGCGTTATGGCATAACTCAGGAAGTCACCGGACAGGTCGCAGCGATCTTCGAGAGCGCACGGCAAAAGCACGGCGACCGCGCTTTCTGTGCCGAGGCGGTGCGCTACGTTGAAGAAAAGGCTGGCCTGGACCTGCGTGCGCCGGGCTTTCCATCGAGCCTGCTCGAACTGGATTGACCCAAGGAGAGAAAGGTGTCTGCTCCAGCTGAGGTAGCCCCCTGAAAGGTACCGACAAATTAACTGGAAATCGTCGATATTTTTTTGGATTAATGTATCCGAAATGCATGAACGACACCGATTTCCTCCTGCAATAATTCAATACACCGTTTGGCTCTACTATCGACTTAATCTCAGTCGCCGTGATATCGAAGATTTATTAGCCGAACGGGGCGTGACTGTTTAACACCAGGCAATACGGCTGTAGTGCAAAAATTTCGGACCGAAATTTGCGAACAAGACGAAGCAAAAGCATCAGCGACATGGTGATACTTTCTTCATCGATGTAGTTTTTCTCAGACTTGGCGGGGTGCAACATTATGTTTGAAGATCTGTTGAAAGGCACGGATCCGTCGTTTACGTCTACCTTCAGAAACAGCGTGACGGTGCCGCTGCAAGGCGCTTCTTTAAACGAATATTAATGCGAGCCCAGGTTGGAACCAGAAAGAGTTTGACCGACAAGCCGAGACGTTACGATGTAGCGCCTCGGGAGATCATGCCTGTTACATTTCACGATAAATCTCGGTACGCAAATCATCGGGCCGACCTTTCTCACCGATCCACGAGCACGGGGGATGCGACAATTCAAGTCAGTAAATTCAGGCTCAGCGATTTCTGGACATTCATTCTGCTGTGTACAATCTATTCAATCTCGGTCGACACCTGGTATCTGCGAAGATCTAAACATTACTTCGATCGCGCGCCTTTACGCCCTGAGATCATGCGCTGGTTTGAAAAAATCAATAAACAGATTGAACCGGTTTAAAGCGTTAACTTGTCAGTCCCGTTTTCGATCCCGAATTCGCGCCAACCAATGCTGTTCTAAGCTGTAATCACCGGCATCTCCCTCGGTGCGCGACGGGTGAGCAACTCGCAACCGTCCTCGGTGATGACCAGATTTTCCTCATGCACGATCATCTTGCCCGGCCGGTATTCCATGCCGGGCTCGATGGTCATGATCATGCCTGGCCGCAGCGACGTCGTATCCCCCGGCATGTTCGAAGGCGGCTCGGTCAAATGCATGCCGAGACCATGTCCCGACCGTCCGACATCGTTTCCCGGTGCCGCGCCCGCGGCTTCCAACACCTTGTTCTGTGCCGCCCACAGATCCTCCGCGGTGATGCCGGGCCTGGCCGCATCGATACCGGCCTGGGTCGCGTTCCAGACAACCTCGTGCGCGCGCCGTGCGGCATCGTCGATATGCCCGAAAGCGAAGTTCCGATCGAAATCGCAGAAATAGGCGTCGAACTGCAAACCGGTATCGATAAACATGATTTGCCCGTCGGTCTGCGCGGTTTCCTGCGGGCCGACGATGATTTGCGAGTAGCCGCCGGGCCCGGAGCAGACCGAGACGAACGGGGCATTATCGGCGCCGCATTCGAATGCCGCCTTGCGGAAGGCGCGCGCCATTTCCACTTCGGTATCGCCATAATTCACCCGCTGCAAAAACAGATCGAAAGTGTCGCTGCCGATGCGGCAGGCTTCGCGCACCTTGCCGATTTCGAGTTCCGACTTGACCATGCGCAATCCCCAGATCAGCGGCGATGCATCGACGAATTCGATTCCCTGTATTTGCCCGCGCAACCGGTCGAAATCCGTGATCGGCATGCGGATGACCGATTCCCGACCCATTTCCCAGCCGATCCTAGCGAAGCGGCGCGGCAGCGCGCTCAGCGTTTGGTCGAGCAAACTGACGCCATCGTCCTCCGGGCAAGGTGCGGGCCAGGTGCGAATATCCGTGACCCAGGTTGTCTCCATGGCCGGCCCGCCAATGGTCGGCACGACCGCAATGGGCTCGCCTTCCCGCGGTACCACCAGGAAAAACGGCCGGGTCGGGCTTTCCCAGAACTGCGAATCAAAGCCCGAAAAATAACGAAAATTCTGCGGCATGGAAAGTACGATCCCGTCCATTTCGGCGGCCTGCATGGCGGCCCGGGCATTGCTGACTCGTGCTTCGAATTCCTCGGTGGGAAAACCTCGTAACGGTGTATCTCGCGGCATGGATCAGGCACCTTTGGCATGTTGTTCAATAGCGCGCTGCCCCCGGCACGCCTGGCGTGCTAGAGATAGAGGCAGCGATGTGAAGTAAATTATGCCGAAAGACGCTTTCGACCGCTGGATGGAATAAGAACAATTTGCGGGATGAAACCCGGTCTCAACCATCATATGAAGATTCACTGAGTACAAACCGGATTAAACCTCGAGAAGACCCCTGTCGTAGTGCGTCAGCATCTCGTGACCATCTTCGGTGACGGCCAGTACGTCACAGTGTCTGAACCCGCCCACCCCGGGAAGATAGATCGCGGGTTCGACGGTTATCACCATGCCGGGTTCGAGCAAATTGTCGTTATAGGCTCTGATCTCTCCTTTTTCTTCCCGACCCCAGAATGCCCCCATGATACCGCATGAATGCCCGGGGCCATGCAGCTGATACTGATCGTATCCCTCGCGTTCGAGCACCTCGATACAACGCCGCGCGACGTCACCACAGGTCACACCGGGTTTCACCGCCTCGATACCACGCGCCTGAGATTCGATCATGGTTTCGAACGGTTTTCTGGCATCTTCACGCACAGGTCCGACGGATAGGGTGCGTTCGGGCGAGACATAATAACCATTGGTCTGCGACAACACGTTGAAAGTTACGATTTCCCCCCGCTCGAGTATCTTGCCGGTGGATACGGCATGCGGGATGGAACTCCTGCGTCCGGACGCGCAGGTAACGATAGTGCCAAAGCTTTCAAGATCGGGAAATCGCTCCATCAGCGCCCGGTCGGTCGCCAACAGCGCCTCGTTGGATATCTCCAGTTCTGATTTGCCCTCCGCCATGGCCGCCATAATCGCCTCTGTGCCAATATTGGCTATATCGGCATTCTTGCGCAGCAAATCCACTTCCTCTTTTGATTTAACCACGCGCTGTGCCATCAGCGTGGCTGATACATCGATTAACTCGGATTTGGGAAAAGCTCCCTGCAAAGCTTCCAGCACGCAAACCGGCATCACGTCTTTTTCGATACCGATCCGATCGATCGCGTAACCGCGCTCGGCGAGCAGATTTTTGGCCAAATCGATCAGTCCAGCCAGCGACGTGCCCGCGTCGGTGTAGAAGTGCGCGTCGGCTATCCAGCTATAGATAGGCACCCGCTCTTGCTCCATGACGGGGGCGATGATTTCGGCCGGTCCATTGACGGGTATTATCGTAAAGTTGAAACGCCCCATGGGCAGCATCCAGAAGCCGGCGTAATACAGATTGCTGTGATAGGAAGAATTGATCACCACATCCAGGCCCTGATCGGCCATTATTGCCTGTAAGCGTTCGACGCGGCCCTGCATTTCTGTATTGCTAAATATCATCGTGTATTCCTCATTTTTTTGATTTGGATGTCATCGAATAAGGACAGACCGGCAAGCCTCGTGGATCATGATTTAACTCGGACCCCCCGGGGATCGTACATCGGCCGCAGGCTCGCCTGCGCCGGAACCTTGCGCCCGGCAACCATGATTTCGTAGTTGCCCTCGGCCAGGTCATCGGCGCGAGCGCCTGCGGGTATGGACACCATGCCCAGGCCAACCGCGCCACCGAGAGAATGGCCGTAACTGCCCGTGGTGATCCTGCCGACGACTTCGTTGTCCCGGTAGATGGGTTCATGGTGATAAATGAACGCGTCCGGATCCTTAAGCAGAAACTGCATGAGACGGCGCTGCCCCCCTTCCCTGCGGCGTTCGAGCAGCGCGTCGCGGCCGATAAACCCACCGGGCTTGTCCGGTTTGCAGGCAAACAGAAGTCCGGCCTCGACCGGCGTGTCGTGTGAACCCATGTCGTGTCCCCAGTGACGGAAAGCTTTTTCGACGCGCAGGGATTCCGCGGCATGGAAACCGACCAGCGCCGGCGGCGCTGCTTTCTCGCCGGACAGCAAATCGTCGAGCAAGGCGCCCGCGAACTCGGTCGAGACGAAGATCTCCCAGCCGAGCTCGCCCTGGTAGCTTATCCGTTGCGCCCGCACGTCGACACGTCCGATCTGAATACTGCGGGAGGTAGCGAAGGGAAAGCCCTCGTTGGACAGGTCGGCCCGGGAAAACGCGGACAGGAAATCTCTCGCACGCGGCCCCATCAGCCCGATCACGGCCTGGCCGGCGGTGACATCCGTAATCGTGACGCGTGCATCTTGCGGAATATGGCGCCTTAACCATTTCAGGTCGCGTTGCGCCGTGCCCGCACTCGTCACGATCAGAAAACGGTTTTCATCCAGACGGACTATCGTCAGGTCCGCCTCGATACCGGCATTTTCGTTGAGCCATTGGGTATAGATCACCTTGCCGATCGCGCAATCGATATCGTTGGCGGAGATATGTTGCAGGCTCGATAACGCATCGTGCCCTTCAACCTGGTACTTGGCGAACGGCGAAAGATCGATCAGCCCCAGGTCGTTTCTGAGCGCAAGATGTTCCTGTTTCCAATACTCGACGAAAGGCGCTCTGCCAAAGGCATATTGATACAGTGGCTCGACCCCTTCGGGCGCGAACCACATCGGGCGTTCCCACCCGGCGCCTTCCCCGAACACGGAACCCCTGGCCTTTAACTGGTAATAAAACGGCGAGCGGCGTAATCCGCGCCCGAGCTGCCGCTGCTTGTACGGCCAGTGCATTTGATAGAATAGCGTCAGCGTTTCGGGAACCCGTTCGATCAGGTATTCGTGGTTGGCCTGAAAATCGTCGAATCGATTGATATCCACATCGGCAAGGTCCATTGGCGCGCTGCCCTGCATGATCCAGTCGGCCAGCGCCTTGCCGGCGCCCGGGCCGCTTTGAATGCCGGTGGAATTAAATCCGCCGGCAACGAAATAGTTGTCACAGCCGGGGACATTCCCCAAAACATATTTGCCGTCCGGCGTATAACTTTCCGGGCCGTTGAAGAAGGTGTTTATTCCGACATCCTGAATCGCCGGAACACGTTCGAGCAGCATCTCGAAAAGCGAATCCAGATGGCCTTCGGGGAACGGCAACTCCTCGAACGAGAAATTCTCGGGAATGCCGCCGGGCGGGTTCCACGCCATCGCATCGGGTTCGGAAAAACCGATCAGCAATTTACCCGCGTCTTCCTTGTAATATGCCCCTTCGTCGTAGACGCGAAGCACCGGCAGATCGGACGTCAGTCCTTCCATCGGATCGGTAACCACGTAAAAATGCTGATTGGCCTGAACCGGCAATTTTATCCCGTGGCGGTCGGCAAATTCCCGCGCCCAGATCCCGGTGCAATTAACGACGAAATCGGCCGTGATGTCACCCTGCTCGGTCGCTACTCCGTGCGCCCGTCCGCCTTCCATGAATACCTGTCGAACCGCGACGCCTTCGCGGATAATCGCGCCGTGACTTCGAGCGGCTTTCGCCAACGCCATGGTCGTGTCGATCGGATTGGTTTGACCGTCATTGGGAAAATGCACCGCGCCGACGGCCCCATTGGTGCTGAGCAGGGGCCACAGCTTCCGCAGTTCATCGGGAGAAATTTCGTAGACCTCGATCCCCTGCCCCAGCGCGGAATCCCGTTTGCGGCGGAGTTCCTCCATGCGCGCGTCGTTCAGCGCTACCGCGATGGAACCATTGCGCTTGAATCCGGTGGCCTGCCCCGTCTCGCTTTCCAGATTCTCCATCAGACTCAAACCGTATCTGGCGAGTTCGGTCATCGCGGGAACTGCCTGCATTTCGCTGACCAATCCGGCGGCGTGCCAGGTCGACCCGCAGGTCAGTCGGTCTCTTTCGAGCAACAAAACGTCTCTGCAACCGGTTTTGGCAAGATGATAGGCAACCGAACAGCCGACGATACCTCCGCCGATAACAATCACCTGCGCTGACTGAGGCAGCTCGTTATTCATCTGGAGAAC
>JBFFXR010000181.1:0-6189 GCA_041569645.1 Gammaproteobacteria bacterium | reverse complement strand
GCCGCCGGGATCGTTCCTGGCGGCGTTCATCGCAATCGCCGTTGTGAGTCCATGCGAATCACTTCCCGTGTGTCGGGCAAGTCCGGGAGGTTGCTTCGCTACTTCTGAAGCTCGGTCCAGATCGCCGAGTGCATTTTTTCCACATTCGGCGGACAAATCGAAGTAAACCTTCCGGCGCCGCGGAGATTCTCGGGAATGATAATCTCGGGCGCAGTCGTCATGTCTTCGGGCATGTACTTCTCGGAACCCTTGATGCTGTTGGCGTAGCGCGCGAATTCCGATATCAACGCCGCGTTTTCGGGATGCATGATGAAATTCATGAACTTCTTCGCGTTGTCGACGTTCTTGGCATCCTTCAACAGCACCACGGAGTCGGCCCACAGCAGGTAGCCTTCGCGCGGGTAGCCGAAGCGTACGTCGGGATTCTTCAGGCGCGCGCGAGCGCGACGCGTTGCTGCTGACCACCCGAGATCTGGTCAGTACGGCGGTCGCGCAGCGCTTCCATTTTGACCAACGCGAGCATCTCGTTGACGGTCGCGTCGACCTCGGCGCGCGGCTGGTCGAGCATTTCGAGGCCGAAACCGATATTTTGCGCGACGGTCAGATGCGGAAACAGCGCATAGCTCTGAAATACGGTGTTGACCGGGCGCGCATAGGGCGGCAGGTGCGAAATTTCCTCGCCGTGCAGCTCGATGTGGCCCTCGGTCGGGTGCTCGAAGCCGGCGATCAATCGCAGCAGGGTCGTTTTGCCGCATCCGGACGGCCCGAGGAGGGTGAAGAATTCGTTCTCGAGGATGTCGACCGAAACCTGGTCGAGCGCGACGACCGTGTCGCGGTCATGGCCGAACACCTTGCTTACTTCACGTACGCTTATCGCGACCGCATGAGCCATGGGATTGTGTCGTTGTTTGGCATTATTTTTCGCAGACTATACTGTCAGGCCGGCCATCCGGCAAGTACTGTTACAACCTGCCATGTGCGCTTAACGCGTTGATTTTTCTTGAAAATCTGGGGCCGGCGATCGTCTCACCAATCGGCCGAGGCCTCCCGATGGCCGGTCAGCAGTCCGCGGCTGTTGCGGATCGAAATGCGCAGGCGCTCGTTCAGCGACTCGCGGTCGTCGCGCGTGAGCGCACCGAGGTGTTCGAGCAGATGCAGCACCGCGACCTCCGATGCGGCGGTATTGCCGTCGTCGATCTTGAGTGCGACGCCGAGACCCTGCTCCGGCAGGATAGCGGTGAAAACGCCCTCGGCGCCAGACTTGAGCAACAGGCGCTTGCCGGTCTGCTGCATGACTTCGGTGCACAGTCTCCCGCTACCGGCGACCATGAACGGGTGTGCGGCGATCGCGTCGGTAATTCTCGACAGCGCGTCGGCGCGCGCCGGCGGCAGGTCGTCGGGCGCCGCGACCCGCGCGAAGGCGGTCGCCATCGCGGCCAGGGGCAGAGCGATTACCGGGATGCCGCAGCCGTCGCGGCTCGCCGGCAGCCGCGCCATGTCGACGCCCGCGAGTTCGCCGAGGGTATCGATCCAGCGTTGCTGTGACGGGTGGTCGGGTTCGATATAACCCTCGGTCGCGTCGCCGCAGTGCCTGGCGGTCGCGAGCATGCCGCCGTGCTTGCCGGAGCAAGTGTTATGGATGCGGCCGGGCTCGATGCCGGCGCGGATCATTTGCGCCGCGGTCGGCTCGTGGTAGGGCATGTGCGGGCCGCATTCGAGGTCATTGGCGCCCAGCCCGATACGATCGAGCAGCGCGGCGACGGCGTCGGTATGCGCCGGTTCGCCGCCGTGCGACGCGCAGGCGAGCGCGAGTTCGGCCGGGCTCAGCGAGAAGTGGTCGGCGGCGCCGGTTTCGACCAGCGGCAGCGCCTGCAGCGTCTTGATCGCCGAACGCGGATAGACCGGAAAGTCGATGTCGCCCCACGAATGGACGATGCGGCCGCGCGCGTCGCAGACCGCGATTGCGCCGCGATGCCGGCATTCGACATGCCCACCGCGAATCGTGTTGACCAGAACCGGATTTGCCATATCTATCGCCAGGAAATTCGCTGTTGCGCTATCTTAAATGTGCCCGCTGCTGGCGCCAAATTCCGGAAATGGCAGGTCATTTCGAGGAGGCGTCAGCCGACGAAGCAACCTCCTCGATCTTGCCCGATCCAGGGAGATTTTGTCGCTGCGCCAAGCGCCGTGGATGGCGCGTATACCGAAAATGCAGCGGTCCGGTGCTGCGGAGCAAATTTCGGCCGCAATTTCGGTAAGTAAAGGGAGATCGCTTCACGCAACCCGCCCCGGCGAGGCTCGGGCTTGCGATGACGCGATAACGGCGGACTAGGAGGATTTGGGCATGATTCGCGCCGGCACCCGCCGGCGAACCGTGATCAGCGCGACGCCGCCGATCGCAAGCGCGCCACCGAACGCGATCTTCGCCGTCAGCGATTCGCCGAGAAACAGGATTCCGCCGATCACCGAGGTAACCGGCAGCAATAGCAGGAACGGCATGACCTGATTGACACTGTAGCGCCCGAGCAGGCGGTACCAGAGCGCGTAGGCGAGCGCGGTCATGACCACGCCGAGATAGACGACCGCAGCCCAGGCCGGCAGCGACGCGGTCTCGACCTGGCGCCACTGGTCGGATTCGAGCAGCCACGACGCGACGAACAGTTGCGGCGTCGCCCACAGCGCGACGCCGCTGATCAGACGGAAGCCGCCGAGGTCGCCGAGTCGCTTGACGAGAATCTGGCCGACGGCCCAGGTGAACGCACCGCCGATGACCATGAAGGCGTAGACCAGGTCGCCGGCGAGCTTCGGTTCGCCTACGATCAGCACCGCGCCGGCGAACGCGACGACCACGCCGAGCCATTGTTTCGGCGTGATGCGATCGCCGAACACCAGCCACGCGAGCAGCAGCCCGAACGGCACCTCGAGCTGCACGAGCAGCGCCGCGGTCGATGCGTCGATGCCGCGTACTCCGTTGAAGGTCAGGCTGTATTGCAGCGCCGCGCTGACGAGAGAGATCCAGAATAGCGGCCAGAGCAGTGCGCGCGGCGGGCGAATATACCAGGCAAGGCAGGCGGTCGTGACGGCAAAGCGCAGCGCCATCAGCAGGATCGGCGAGAAATGCGCCATCGCCGCCTTGGCGACGACGAAGCCCATGCCCCAGATGATCGCGACCGCGATGGCGAGCCCGACGTCGAGCGATTTCATGGCGCAACTCGCGCCGGATTTCGTAGCGGCGCGATAGGGCGACTAACCGAGCGTGGCGACAATCAGGTTCGCACCACCGTAACCGAACATCCCGCGTGACGTGCGACGCGGGCAGAATTGGGACCGAGCAGAAAATCAGCCAGTGACGGCCGATGCGCCCCCATGACGATATGGTCTATATCGAGATCCTTGGCCGCCTCGACAATTTCGCGATAGACGGTGCCGTTTTCGACCACGATGCCGCCCTGCATTTTCTTGGGAATGTGCTTGTCGGCGATTTCTTGCAGTTCTTTGGCCGCGTCGTCCTTCCATTCCTGCAGCGGGTATTCGGTCGATCCATGCATCTCTCCGCGAATCGCGTAGCGCTGGTCGATACCGGGGACGATCCCCGGGACGACCGTCATCAGATAAATCTTGGCGCCGTCGATCCCGGTGGCCATTTCCACCGCCTTGGCGATGATCCGATGCGAAAGGTCTTCCTCCGCGTCTTCGAGGTCAATGGCTGTAAGGTAATTGGTCATCGTTACTCTCCTGTATGACTGGCCCCGGTCAGAGGTCTTCCGGCATCTTGAAATCGCGCGGGCTGGGCAGCGAAACCAGGTAAATAACCCAGACGGTGAAAATTATCATCAGGATATTGATCACTGAAATGTCTGCGGCAAACGGCAGCGACTTGTCGACCACGGTGATTTCCGGCACCAGCGAGCCATGCACGGGCAGCGCCGGATCGATGACATCCATCGGGCCGAGTGCCTCGCGGATCGCCGCGACCGCGCTGGCGCTGACCGGGATGGCCGAGCTCGAATCGATACCGGCGGTACCCGGGCCGACTTCGCCCGCAGTCTGCACGGTCTTGGCCGGGCTCGCCAGCACGAACTGGGTGCTGACCGTCGTTATCGCTTCCGACTGGCCGGTATAGGTAGCTGCCGGGATCGTCGCCGGGCGAATGAAGCTGAAGCGCGCGGTGTGTCCGCCCTCGGCCCATTGGGTCAGGTTGACGAGCTTGTAGAAGCCGCTGCGCATCTGGCTCGCGAGCGCGCGATCCGCGATGTTTATCATCAGGAACACGCCGTCGTAATTACCCCGGGTCAGGCCCTGTAGCTGCTGACGCGGGCTGTCGCCGGAGTTGATTACCTCCACCTGGCCGGCAAGTCCGAACGAGGCCAGCATCATTTGCAGCACGGCGGCCGACCCCGAGCCCTCGGGCCCGGTGGAAATCCTTTTCATCCCGGTGATCGAATCGCCGCCGCTGGCGAGGCCGACCAGGTGGGCCAGCTTGTAACCGAGCACCGCGAAAGCCTCGGCGCGTCCCGATTTCACCGGACCTTCGGCACCGAGCCGATAGAAGGCCTCGGCGCCGACGATGGCGACGCGTGCCTTGCCGGCCGCGAGCACGTCGAGCGGCGCGGGATCGTTGACCAGGTCGAGATCGCTGCCGGCATAACCGGCGCGAATTGCGCGTAGCGCGCGCGCGGTGCCGGTGCCGCGGCGGACGCTGGGGTCGGCGACCACCTTGATCTTGGCTGCGCCGCCGCTGGCGGCGTCCTCGGGCAGCAAACCCTTGGCGGCGAGAAATGCGGTGGCAACGCTCGCCGGCGATTGCGCGTCGAGGTCGACCGCCTTGTTCATCGCCTGCATGTCGGCGGCCGAAATCAGGCCGCTCAGCTTGTCGAGCACGCCGCGCAGCGGCTTGATCGCCTCGAGCGCATCGGAGCGCACCAGTGGCGCGACCTCGTAGACCGGGAAGAATTTGAGGTTGTCCTCGAGCACGACCAGGTCGTACTCGGCGATCTGTCCGTCGGTCATGAACAATTCGCCGACATCGGCGCTGCCGTCGAGCAGCGCGGCGACGATCTGATCCTTGCCCTCGGTGCCGACCGGGAACGTAATCGTGCTCGCCCCGGTGATGCCGTAGCGCCGGTTCATCTGCTGCAGGCCGTCGGCCGGTCGCTGCACGAAATCCGCGTCGACGGCGAAAGTCAGGCTGCCGGCGCCTACTAGGTCGCCGATGGTCCTGGCGCCGAGCTCGGCGGCTTTTTCACGGGTCGTGACGATTGCGTAGTCGTTAGAAAAACCGAACTTTCCGGTCATCTCCAGGCCCAGCGGTTTGAACAACTGCTGCACCCGGGCGGTCGACGCCTCGCCGTCGCTGGACGGCGCCTGGCCGAGGAAAATCAGGCTGGTGCCGTTGTACTCGGGATAGACGTCGATGACGTTCTGCTTGACCGCCTCCATGACCTTCGGCGTCAGGCCGAACGGAATACTGCGTTCGACGCGGATGCCCTCGTTTTCGGCGAGTTGCGCGATCATCTCGGCAAGGATCATGCTTTCGGCAAATGGCTTGGCGCCGACGCGCAGGCTCTTGCCCTCGTCGGCGCAACCGAACAGCAGGCTGCCGAGCATCAGTACGAACAGATATTTCGTCATTTTCGTTTTCATCGTTCGATCCCCCTAGGCCGCGCTTTCGTCGGATTGGCCATCGCGGTCGGGATGGCGTACCTCGGTGTGCGTCTTTCGTACCATCGGATCCTCGCGCACGATCCGGAAGAACGCGGCCAGCTGCAGGATGATGACGAAGGTAAACGGGATCGCGCCGGTGATCGCCATGACCTTGGCGACCTTGACGCTCTCGGTGACGATCGTGGCGACCGTGATCGCGGCCATGATCAGGCCCCAGATCAGCTTGAGCTTGGTATCTGGGTTCAGGTTACCCTTGCTCGTCATCATGCTGATGACGAAGGTGCCCGAATCCGCGCTCGTGACCAGGAAAATGAAGATCAGGATCACGGCGAGGAAGTTCAGCACGATTGAGCCGGGGAAGTACTCGAAGAACGCGAACAGCGCACCCGCGACGTCGGCGAAAACCTTGTCGGCGATGCCGCCGGCGCCGAACATCTCGATGTGAATCGCGGCGCCGCCGAAGGCCGCGAACCACAGCATCGACACGATCGTCGGCACGCCGACGACGTAGATGACGAATTCGCG
>JBFFXR010000180.1:0-6196 GCA_041569645.1 Gammaproteobacteria bacterium | reverse complement strand
TATAGAAAGAAGCACCTCGAGAGCCAACTGTCGAGCCTGTTCGGCGGCCGCATCGCCGAGCAGCTGATCTTCGGCGAGGAGGCGGTCACGACCGGCGCGTCGAACGATATCCAGCGCGCGACCGAGATCGCGCGCAACATGGTCACGCAATGGGGTTTGTCGGACCGCATGGGTCCGCTGTCGTACGCCGAGGACGAGGGCGAGGTCTTTCTCGGCAAGTCTTACGGCAAGCAAAAAACTGTCTCCGACGACACCGCGCAGGCGATCGACTCCGAGATTCGCGCGATCATCGATCGTAACTATCAGCGCGCGCGCGACATACTCGAGGAAAACATGGACAAGCTGCACCTGATGGCCGACGCGCTGATGAAATACGAGACTATCGATTCGGGTCAGATCGACGCGATCATGGAGGGCAAGGAACCGGGGCCGCCCGACGACTGGTCGGACGACGAAACCGGCGGCTCGCCAACCGAGGTCGAACCGGGCAAGACCAGCCCCGGCGACGACCCCGACCTGGATCCGGCCAAGCTGCATTGAGCGGAATCCGGCGCCGCTAGCGCCTGCCCGATGCCAGCGCTGGCCATTTCATCGCAGTTGCGAATCATGGGGGTCGTTAATACGACACCCGATTCGTTTTCGGATGGTGGCCGGTTTGCCAGGCTCGACGAGGCGCTGGCGCAGGCACGCCGGCTGATCGACGAAGGTGCCGATATCCTCGACATCGGCGGCGAGTCGAGCCGTCCGGGGGCCGTCGAAATCGGCGCCGCGACCGAAATCGAACGCACCGTGCCGTTGATCGCCGCGGTTCGCGAGTTCTCGGATATCCCGATCTCGATCGACACGAACAAACCCGAGGTCATGCGCGCCGCGGTCGCGGCCGGCGCCGGCATGATCAACAGCATCCGGGCGCTGCGCGGCGACGACGCGCTCGCCACCGCCGCCGAGCTAGACGTGCCGGTCTGCTTGATGCATATGCAGGGAAATCCCGAAACAATGCAGCGCGATCCGAGCTACGTCGACGTCGTCGCCGAGGTCAAGGCTTTTCTCGCCGAGCGTATCGACGCGGCGCTGGCCGCCGGTATTCGCCGCGAAAATCTCGTCGTCGATCCAGGATTTGGCTTCGGCAAGACCATCGAGCATAATCTGCGCTTGTTGGCATCGCTGGCGGAATTCAGGGAGTTCGGCGTTCCGCTGCTGGCCGGTCTGTCACGGAAACAGATGATAGGTACGATTCTCGATAAACCCGTCGATCAGCGGCTCTACGGCAGCCTGTCGGTCGCGGTTATTGCGGCGCTGCTCGGCGCCGACATTCTGCGTGTGCACGATGTCGCCGCGACCGTCGACGCGATCAAAATGGTGCGCGCACTCGGCGAGGTAGTCGCATGAAACGCAAGTACTTCGGTACCGACGGAATCCGCGGGCGGGTCGGCGAAGCGCCGATGACGGTCGACTTCATCATGAAGCTCGGCTGGGCTGCTGGCCGGGTGCTCGCGCACGAGGGGCGCGGGCAGGTCGTCATCGGCAAGGATACGCGCGTGTCGGGCTACATGTTCGAATCGGCACTGGAGGCAGGCCTTGCCGCTGCCGGGCTCGACGTGTTGCTGCTCGGGCCGATGCCGACGCCGGCCATCGCTTATCTCACCCAGGCGCAGCGCGCGACCGCCGGCATCGTCATCAGCGCGTCGCATAACCCCTACCACGACGACGGCGTCAAGTTCTTCAACGGCGACGGCTTCAAACTGCCCGACCGCACCGAGGAAGCCATCGAGGCGATGCTCGCGAAGCCGCTGGAAATGGTCTTGCCGGCCGAAATTGGCAAGGCCAGCCGGATGGAGGACGCCAAGGGCCGCTATATCGAGTTCTGCAAGTCGTCGATTGCGTTTCATCGCTCGCTACGTGGCATGACGCTGGTCGTCGACTGCGCCAACGGCGCGACCTATCACATCGCGCCGGCGGTATTCCGCGAACTTGGCGCCGAAGTCATCGAGACCGGCACTCGACCCGATGGTTTGAATATCAACCGTGACGTCGGCGCATTGTATCCGGAAAACATGCGTGCGCTGGTTCTCGAGCACCAGGCCGACGCCGGCATCGCCTTCGACGGCGACGGCGACCGGGTGATGATGATGGACGCCAGCGGTGAGGTCAAAGACGGCGACCAGCTGCTGCACATCATCGCCAAGAGCAAGCTCAAGGGCGGACGGCTCGGTGGCGGGGTGGTCGGCACGCAGATGACCAACCTCGGCCTCGAACACGCGCTGCGCGCGCTCGATATTCCGTTCGAGCGCGCCGCGGTCGGCGATCGTTACGTGTTGGAAAAGCTGCTCGAGCGCGGCTGGCACCTCGGCGGCGAATCCTCGGGTCATATCATCTGCCTCGACAAGACCACCACCGGCGACGGTATCATCGCCGCGCTACAGGTGCTCGACTGGTTGATCGAGCGTGACTCGACGCTGGCCGAGGCCTGCGACGATTTGCAAATTTACCCGCAGACGATGATCAACGTGCCGCTCGAGTCGCGTCTCGATCCGGCCGAATCGCCGCAAATCCAGGATGCCGTCCGCTCCGCCGAGGCCGAGCTCGGCGACGCCGGTCGCGTGCTGCTGCGACCGTCGGGCACCGAGCCGCTGATGCGCGTCATGGTCGAGGGCCGGGATGCGACCCAGGTCGAAACCATCGCCAAGCTGCTGGCGCAGTCGGTGCGCGAATCGATCGGCGCTGACTAGCCGTCGCCTTTGCCCATTTGGCGATTGATTTATTGGCGCCAGGTGAGTAACCTTTGCCGCCTTTTAGTTCCGAGACCGAATCGATGCGCGACAGCCTGATCGCGGGCAACTGGAAAATGAACGGCGATCTCGCCAGCGCTACCGCGCTCGTCGAGGCCGTGCTCGCTGGCGATCGCGGTGCCGCCGAGGTTGCGGTTTGTCCGCCGGCGGTTTTCCTGATGAAGATCGGCGGCATGCTCGACGGCAGCGACATTGCGCTCGGAGCGCAAAACGTCTGCGACCAGGAAAGTGGCGCCTACACCGGCGAGATTTCGGCGGCGATGCTGAAAGAGTGCGGTTGTCGCTACGTCATCGTCGGTCACTCGGAGCGGCGTACGCTGTACGGCGAGTCCGACGCACTCGTCGCCGCGCGCTTCGCGATGGCGGTCCGTTCGGGGTTGACTCCGATCCTGTGCGTCGGCGAGACCCTCGACGAACGCGAGCAAGGCGTCACCGAGGCGGTCGTCGCGCGTCAGCTCGATGCGGTCGTCGAAAGCTGCGGCAGTGCCGCGCTCGGCGAAGCGGTCATCGCCTATGAACCTGTCTGGGCGATCGGCACCGGCCAGGTCGCGACGCCCGAACAGGCGCAGGCCGTGCATCGCTTCATTCGCGAACGGCTTGCCGCGCTCGATGCCGGCATCGCCGAGCGGGTCAGGATCCTCTACGGCGGCAGCATGAACCCGGGCAACGCCGCGGATCTGCTCGCGCGGCCGGACATCGACGGCGGACTGATCGGCGGAGCGTCGCTGAAGGCGGCCGATTTCCTCGCTATCGCGCAATCGGTTTAAAGGAGAGTCATGGAAAATCTGAACAGTATTCTACTTATCATCCAGGTTTTGCTGGCGGTCTCGCTGATCGTGTTGATCCTGTTGCAGCATGGCAAGGGCGCGGACGCGGGCGCGGCCTTCGGCAGCGGCGCATCGTCAACGGTCTTCGGCGCACGCGGTTCGGGCAACTTCCTGAGCCGCAGCACGACGGTACTCGCGATCCTGTTTTTCGTCGTTTGTCTTTCGCTGGCCTATATCTCCAGTCACCGCGATGCGCCCGACAGCGTCACCGGCAGCGTCGTCAGCCAGCCGGTCGAGGAATCCGGTTTCGGCGGCGGTGATCTTCCACCGGCGGACGAGGCGGGCGATAATTCGACGCAATCCGATTTACCCCCGGTCGACTGACCGGAACATGCCGATGTGGTGGAATTGGTAGACACGCTATCTTGAGGGGGTAGTGGCGCAAGCCGTGCCGGTTCGAGTCCGGCCATCGGCACCATCTCTGCGATCGATCCGGGAAACCCGGATCGATTTTTTTTTTGGCCCCCGCGGGGGGGCATCAAGGCCGCACAAAAAACCGGGTTTTTTGCGCGAGGCCAACCTGCGCGTGCGCTCCGGGTAGAATTCTTGACTCTATATAGGTGCCACAATAGACTGACGCCTCTCTTTTTCGCCGCTGGTCTAAAGGGTTAACACAGGTTCCATGCTGGCCAATTACCTGCCGATTCTGATCTTCATGTGCCTGACGCTCGTGATGGGTTCGGTGTTCATCATTCTCGGCAAACTGCTCGGTCCTTCGCGCCCCGACGCGGAGAAAAATTCACCGTATGAGTGCGGTTTCGAGGCCTTCGAAGACAGCCGCATGAAGTTCGATGTGCGCTACTACCTGGTCGCGATCCTGTTCATCATCTTCGATCTCGAGATCGCGTTCCTGTTTCCGTGGGCCGTCGTACTCGACGAGGTTGGCACCTTCGGTCTGGTTGCGATGGCAATTTTCCTCGCCGTGCTCGTCGTCGGCTTCCTCTACGAATGGAAGCGGGGGGCGCTGGAATGGGAATAGAAGGCGTTTTCGAGCAGGGTATCGTCACGACGACCGCGGACAAGCTGATCAACTGGGCGCGCACCGGCTCGATGTGGCCGATGACCTTCGGCCTCGCCTGCTGCGCGGTGGAAATGATGCAGGCCGGCGCATCGCGCTACGATCTCGATCGCTTCGGCATCATTTTTCGCCCGAGCCCGCGGCAATCCGACGTCATGATTGTCGCCGGCACGCTGGTCAACAAGATGGCGCCCGCACTGCGCAAGGTCTACGACCAGATGGCCGAGCCGCGCTGGGTCATCTCGATGGGATCCTGTGCCAACGGCGGCGGTTACTACCACTATTCGTATTCGGTGGTACGGGGCTGCGATCGCATCGTGCCGGTCGACGTCTACGTGCCCGGTTGTCCGCCGACCGCCGAAGCGCTGCTGTACGGTATTTTGCAGCTGCAGAACAAGATCAAGCGCACCAACACCATAGCCCGCTGAAATGGCGAATCCGATCCAACATTTGGCCGATGCCTTGCGCGCGACTTTCGGCGAGCGGCTCAAATCGCTGACGCTCGAATACGACGAGGTCAGCATCGAAGTCGCGCCCGACGACCTCGTCGAGCTTGCGACCGCGTTGCGCGACGAAGCCGATTTCGATTTTGCGCAGCTGATCGACGTCTGCGGCGTCGACTATTCGCAATACGGCCAGGACGAATGGGCAACCGAGGAAGCGAGCAGCTCCGGCTTCGGCCGCGGCGTGGATAACCAGGCCGAAGGGGGACGCCTGCGTTTCGGCGACGAGCTCGAGTCGCAGGTGCCGCCCGGGCGCCGTTTCGCCGCGGTCTATCACCTGCTGTCGTATCGGCACAACCGGCGTCTGCGGCTCAAGGTGTTCGCCGCCGACGACGCCTTCCCGGTCGTGCCGACCGTGATCGGCATCTGGAAATCCGCCGACTGGTTCGAGCGCGAAGCCTTCGACCTGTTCGGCATTCTGTTCAGCGGCCACCCGGACCTGCGCCGCATCCTGACCGACTACGGTTTCGTCGGGCATCCGTTCCGCAAGGATTTCCCGCTGATCGGCCACGTGCAGATGCGCTACGATCCCGAGCGCGAGCGGGTTATCTACGAGCCGGTCACGATCGAGCCGCGCGTGCTGGTGCCGCGGGTCAAGCGCGATGACCATCGTTACTCGATCGATCTCGACGACGCGCCCGACGAGGACGCCGCCAGCGATGCCTGAGATCAAGAATTACACGCTGAATTTCGGTCCCCAGCATCCGGCCGCGCACGGCGTGCTGCGGCTCGTGCTGGAAATGGACGGCGAGGTCATCGAGCGCGCCGATCCGCACATCGGCTTGCTGCACCGCGCCACCGAAAAGCTCGCCGAGAGCAAGCCGTTCAACCAGACCATCGGCTACATGGACCGACTCGATTACGTATCGATGATGTGCAACGAGCACGGCTACGTGCTGGCGATCGAAAAACTGCTCGGTATCGAGATTCCCGAGCGCGCGCGCTACGTCCGCGTGATGTTCGACGAGATCACGCGCATTCTCAATCACCTGATGTGGATCGGCACGCACGCGCTCGACGTCGGCGCGATGACGATGTTCCTCTACGCCTTCCGCGAGC
>JBFFXR010000179.1:0-6295 GCA_041569645.1 Gammaproteobacteria bacterium | reverse complement strand
CGCGTTGATCGCCTGGGGAGCAATCGTCGTCGGCCTGGTCGACAACCTGCTGCGGCCGATGATCGTCGGCCAGGGCGCGAAGCTGCCGGATGTCGTCGTGCTGGTGTCGATTCTCGGCGGCATCGCGACCTTCGGCGCGCCGGGCATCCTGCTGGGCCCGGTGATCGCCGCGATCCTCGACACGCTGCTCGAGATCTACCGCCGCATCTTCGCCGACAATCTGCCGACCTGATCCCGGCAAGCGACGACCTGTCCGAGCCATGCCTATCACAGCGGTCGGCGGCGGTGTTAATATGGCGCCCGGATTTAAAGACAACCGGCCGATGCGTGCCGATGCGCCGCCGCATAAAGATTCGGCCACCGATACGAGGAGCTGCCATGACCGCCGACGGCGTCTTTACGACCGGCATCGAGGAAGAGTACTTGCTCGTCAACCTCGAAACCGGCGCCCTGATCGACTCCGCGGTCACGGGCCTGATCGAAGCCTGCGACGCGGCTTTCCCCGACCAGGTGCATCCCGAGCTGTTGCAATGCCAGATCGAAATCGGCACGCGGCCGCGCGCGTCGATGCGCGAACTGCGCCAGGACCTCGCCGAGTTGCGCCAGACGGTCAGCGACGTCGCCGCCGGCTATGGGGTCGGCGTCATCGCCGCCTCGACGCATCCCTGGGCGACCTGGCGCGAGCAACGCTACACGCTCAAGGAGCGCTACCAGCTGATGAGCCAGAAGATGCAGGCAGTGATGCAACGCATGACGATATGCGGCATGCACGTGCACGTCGCCGTCGAGCCCGACGGCCTGCGCTACGATTTGCTCAACCAGGTCAGCTACGTGCTGCCGCACCTGCTCGCGCTGTCGACCTCGTCGCCGTTTCTCGAGGGCCGCGACACCGGACTCAAGTCGTTTCGCATCGCATTGTACAGCGAACTGCCGCGCACCGGCCTGCCCGAGCACTACGAAAACGAGGCCGATTTTCGTCGCGAGGTTGATTTGCTGGTCAATACGGGCGTGATCGAGGACGCGAGCCGGATCTGGTGGGACATCCGCCCGAGCGTGCGCTACCCGACGCTCGAGATGCGTATTTCCGACGTCTGCACGCTGCTCGACGACGCGATCTGCGTCGCCGCGCTGTATCGCTGCTGGCTGCGCATGCTGTGCCGGCTAAAGAGCCGCAACCAGCGCTGGCGGCGCTACTCGAATTTCCTCATCAGCCAGAACCGCTGGCTGGCAATGCGCCACGGCATGGAGCGCGGCCTGATCGATTTCGGCAAGCGCGCGCTGGTGCCGTTCGACGAACTGGTCGAGGAAATGCTCGAACTGGTGCGGCCCGACGCCGAAGCGCTCGATTGCGTCACCGAGGTCGAGCACGCGCGCACCATCGTTGCGCGCGGCACCAGCGCCGACCGCCAGCGCAAGGTCTACGCCGACGCGATCGCGGGCGGCGCCGACGAGGCCGCGGCGCTGGAGGCGGTGGTCGACAGCTTGCGCGCCGAGACGCTCGATTTCTGAGTCTCGAGCGCGGCGATCACACCCGCTTATCATCCGATAAGTAAATGCGCTTTGACCCGGTTCGGGCGGCTGACCTAGTATGTTGGCGACCCGTTCGACGGATCCGGCGCGCATGACATCCGACCTGTACCAGACCCTGATAAACCTGATCGACGACCGCTTGCCGGGCGGTGACTACCTGAGCGACGCCGAGCGCGAGGCGCTGGCGCTGCAATGTCTGCGGCATATCGAGGCGACGGTCGAGAAATTCGACGGCGACGGCGCCGCGGACCGCGGCGCGCAACGGCTCGCCGACTGCATTCTGTGTGAACTGCGACCCGATCGCTTCGAGATCGTCGACGAAAACGAGCACGCGCTGACGCTGCGCGACAGTTACCCGGTCACCGAGGGCCACTGCCTGATCATCCCGCGTCGACACGCCGAAACCTGGTTCGACATGAACGAGACCGAGGTCGTCGCGACCGGCCGCCTGATTCATCGCGCGCGGGCGCGACTGCAGGCCGATGACCCGAGCGTCAGCGGATTCAACATCGGCATGAATTGCTGGAAGAGTGCGGGCCAATCGGTGTTCCACGCCCACATCCATCTGATTCCGCGGCGCGACGGCGACCAGCAAGACCCGCAGGGCGGCGTGCGCAAAATTTTTCCGGAAAAGGCCAAATACCAACGCAAGCCCGACTGACCGAACTCCCCGCGGTCACTCGGCGCCGGTTGCCGCCGCCTCCCGCTCGAAGTCTTCGAGTGCGGCGCGCATGCGCGTCTCGGTCGATTCGTCGACCAGTTCGGTGCAGCGGCCGGCAGCGACAATCAGGCCGCCGAGAAACGACGTGCTGGCGATTGCGGCGAAGGTCTCCTCGCTGACGCGCCGCGGGTGGATCACGAGGTTGATGACGATCGATGAATCGCGGTCGCGGACGATGTGGGTGATTTGCAGGCTGCCGGGCGTGATCCAGTCGGCCTGCTGCAGATTGACGAGGCTGTCGATCGCATCGCTTTCGGTCGCGAGCTCGCCGGCCAGCAGCCAGCGCACCCGCGACTTGGTTTGATCGAAGACGAGATCCATGCGCCCGAGTCGTTGGGTATCGGTGAAAACCTGCACCGCTTCCGCCGCGTAGACCGGCGTCGTGACGAGCCGCGTCGTGATTTCGTCTTCGTCGAACAATATGATGTCGAGCTGTTTGCCGGGTTCGACCTCGATCGGCTCGAAGGTACACGAAAGCCAGCTCGCGCGCACCAGTTCGCGGAAGTTACGCCGGTCCTCCGAGGGAGTTTCGAGCGCGACCGCGGCGCGAGGCAACCAGCCGAACGTCAGGCCGACAGCGAACGCGACGGTGAGCGATGCGATTGGCATTACGCGGACAGGAATCACGTTGGAGTTCCTCCAGGGTAAGGTGAAGCAAGAGTGTACTCGATTCGCCAGGCAATCGAGCGCGCCGCGGTCGCGCGAACGGGCAGGTCGCGGCGTGCCGGCCGAACGGTCGCGTTTTGCGTCAGCGTCTGCCGCTCGACATGCGCTGCACGATGAACAGCGCGATCAGCGACGCGACCGCGCCGGACAGCAGGTAGTAACCCGCGTACTCGAGGCCGAGCCATAGGGTCAATCCGAGCGAGGTGATCGGCGCGAAAGCCGCGCCGAACAGCCAGCCGACATCGTTGGTTAGCGCCACTCCGGTATAGCGATACTCGGGTTTGAAGCGGTGCGGCAAGGTGCCGCCGGACTGGCCGAAAGACAGGCCGAGCAGCGTGAAGCCGACGAGCACGTAGATCCAGACGCGGTCGAACAGGTCGACGATGCCGAAGCTGAGCAGGCCGATCGCGATCGCCACCAGCATCAGCAGGCGCCGGCGACCGAAGCGGTCGGCCAGCACGCCCGACAGGATGCAGGTGAATACCGCGATGAACGCGCCCGCCAGCTGGATCACGATCAGGTCGGGGATCGACAGTTCGCCGAACAGCTGGATGTAGCCGAGCGGAAAGATCGTGACCATTTGCAGCAACGCGTAGGCGGCCAGCGGCAGGTAGGCGCCGAGCAACACCTGTTTCCAGTTGTGGCGCATGACGTCCAGCAGCGGCGCGTCCTTGAGCTCGAGCCGCTGCGCCGCATACTCGAATTCGGGCGTGTCGATCAGGCGCAGGCGCGCGAACAGCGCGACCACCTGCAGCGCGAGGGCGACGAAAAACGGGAAGCGCCAGCCGAAGCTCAGGAACTCTTTCTCGCTCAGGTAGTTGGTCAGGACAAAGAAAATCGATGCTGCGATCAGGAAGCCGATCGGGCAGCCGAGCTGCGGAATCATCGCGTACCAGCTGCGGCGATTTTCCGGTGCCTCCATCATCATGATGATCGGCGCGCCGTCGTAGCTGCCGCCGATGCCGACGCCCTGGGCGAGTCGCGCGAGGCACAGCAGGATCGGCGCGACCACGCCGATTTCGGCGTAGCCCGGCACGAAGCCGATGAATACCGTCGAGCCGCCGAAGACGAACATCGCGACGGTGATCCGCGCCGAGCGGTTGACGCGCTCGTCGAGCCGGCGAAAGATCAGTGGCGCGAGCGGGCGGGTGAAGAACAACAGCGACAGCACGGCGAAGGAGGCCATCATACCGGTAGCCGGCGAATACATCGGGAAGAAGACCTGCGGAAACACCAGCGCGCAGGCGAACGCGAAGGTGAAAAAGCTGAAGAACTCGGCGATCCGGCTCATGATCACGACGCCGATGATCTGGTTGGGATGCAGGTTGGCGACGGAAGCTTCGTCCTGGTCGGGCGTGGCGCTGGTGATTTCGCTGCTCAATGCTGTTAACTGCCTCGCGTTATCGGCTCCGACTCCGGGCGACGCGCGGCAATCACTTGTCGCCATCACCCGCGGCCGCGTCGTCCGCGCGAGCCGGGGGCGAGCCCGGGTTGCTGATTTCGGCAAGTCTAAACCGCGCCGGGAGGAATTGACAACGATTACCGGTTCGATCGGGGTCGCACTCGCGGCTTGCGGGGGGTACCGGAAGCCGTGCCCGGCGTCCGAATGACAAAGTTTTTGGACTATTTCGAATCGTTGTGTTGAAATCGAACCCGTCGCACACGCCGCGAATCAGGGTTCGGCGTCGCGTCGACTAGCCAAACTCGCAAGAAAAAACCGCGCCTTCGCGCGATGGGCATGCTCCGTTCCGAAGGCCACTGAGTAGATGAGTCGTGTAAAGTGAACCTGGGGGGAAACGGGTTTCGTCTTGCGATCGCCGTGATCGGGGGCGTCGCTGTGCTGTCCCTCGGCGGTTGCGAGATGGTCGTCATGGATCCCTCGGGCGACGTTGCCCGGCAGCAGGCGCAGCTGATCTGGATCGCGACCTGGCTGATGCTGATCGTAATCGTGCCGGTTTTCATCCTTACGGCGCTGTTCGCGTGGAAATACCGCGCCTCGAACCGCGATGCCGACTACGATCCCGAATGGCACCATTCGACCACGCTCGA
Source organism: Gammaproteobacteria bacterium (assembly GCA_041569645.1). GTDB lineage: Bacteria > Pseudomonadota > Gammaproteobacteria. The sequence continues at coordinate 1,329 of JBFFXR010000179.1, read as the reverse complement.
GATCGTCATCTGGACCATTCCGCTGATGATCATCATCGTGCTGAGCGGTATCACTTTCGTCGCCACTCACCGGCTCGACCCCTACGCGCCGATTTCGCGTATCAGCGAGGATCAGCCCGTGCCGGCAAATGCCGAAACGCTGGTGATCGAGGCGGTGGCGCTCGACTGGAAATGGCTGTTCCTGTACCCGCAGCACGGCGTCGCCACGGTCAACGAACTCGCCGCGCCGGTCGACCGGCCGATCCGATTCAAGATCACCTCGGGCTCGGTCATGAACTCGTTCTTCGTGCCGGCGCTGGCCGGCCAGATTTATGCCATGTCGGGCATGGAAACCAAGTTGCACGCGGTCATCAACGAGCCCGGCGTCTACGACGGCTTCTCCGCCAACTACAGCGGCCACGGCTTCTCGCACATGTACTTCAAGTTCCACGGCCTCGACGAGGCCGGCTTCGACGACTGGATCGGCAAGCTGCGCGCCGGCGGTGACGCGCTCGACGAGTCGACTTATCTGCGGCTGGAAAATCCGACCGTGGAGCATCCCGTGACCTACTACGCGACGGTCGAGGAAGGTCTCTACCACGCGATCCTGAACCGTTGCGTCGCCGGCCGCGCGCCCTGCATCGACGAGCAGGTGAAACACCGCGCGCTCGGCCACGAGTAGCGCTGCCGGAGACGATCGACCATGGCCAAAGACTACGCCGCGATTTATTCAGACGAACGCTGGTCGCCCGTCTTCGGCAAGCTGTCCTGGGAGGTCATCCCGTACTACGAGCCGGTGCTGGTCGCGACTTTCATCGGCGTCGCCGTCGGTGGCGCCGCGCTGTTCGCGTGGGTCACCTACAAGCGGCTGTGGGGCTACCTGTGGCGCGAATGGTTCACCAGCATCGACCACAAGAAAATCGGCATCATGTACATCGTGCTCGGCCTGGTCATGCTGGTGCGAGGTTTCGCCGACGCTTTGTTGATGCGGGTGCAGCAGGCCTGGACCTCGAGCGGCGGCAGCGGCTACCTCGACGCGCATCACTACGACCAGATTTTCACCGCGCACGGCATGATCATGATTTTCTTCGTCGCGATGCCGCTGGTCACCGGGATCATGAACTACGTGATGCCGCTGCAGATCGGCGCGCGCGACGTGGCCTTCCCGTTCCTCAACAATTTCAGTTTGTGGATGACCATCGGCGGCGCGGTGCTGGTCAATATCTCGCTGTTCGTCGGCGAATTCGGCCAGACCGGCTGGCTCGCCTATCCGCCGCTGTCGGGCATCGAGTACAGCCCGAGCGTCGGCGTCGATTACTACATCTGGGCGCTGCAGGTCGCCGGGATCGG
>JBFFXR010000178.1:0-6323 GCA_041569645.1 Gammaproteobacteria bacterium | reverse complement strand
GACACGCAGATCAGGCCGGTCGAGTCGTCCACGGCGAGATTGTCGAAGTCGACCTGGTACTTGAAAAAGCCGCCGTCGAGATGCTCGATACGCGCCGGCTGGCTGGTGATCAGGTCGGCCTCGATACCGAGATCGCAGTAACCGATGTACTCCGGCACCAGCGGAATCAGCACCCGCTGGCGCGATTTGCCGCGCCGGCCGGCGAAGCTGTTGAAGAGGATGAAAAAGGCGCTCTGGCTACCGTGAGTCAGGGCTATGTTGCGCGCGCTGATGTCCCAGTCGTAACGCTGGCGAAAGAATCCCGCCAGGTTGTCGAGAAATTCGGCCTTGCCCTGGGGGCTGTCGTAATTGGCCAGCGTCGAGAGCAATTCACCCGAGGCGCGCAGTTTGTCGAGGACTTGTTCGAAGACCGGCATCACGTCGGGAATCGTCGCCGGGTTGCCGCCGCCGAGCATGACGACGCCTGGCTGCGCAAGACCCTCGGCCAAGTCGTCCATCAGGTGAGTGATGCCCGAATAACCCCGAAAATGTTCGCCCAGGTCGGAATATTTCATTGGATAACCGTTGCGCAGAAACTCCTGCGCACACTGACAAGTTTTGCGGAAATTGCAAGCGATTATAGCCCAGCCCACGCGGTTGACTGGGATCGACGATCTGGCACCATGCGTCGGGACGAACCGGGGGACTCATGGAATATACGCACAGCCTGGAATTCAAGGTGCGCGACTACGAATGCGATCTGCAAGGCGTAGTCAACAACGCGGTCTACCAGAACTACCTCGAACACGCGCGCCACGAACTGCTGCTCGCGCGCGGCATCGATTTCGCCGCGTTGACACGCGTCGGCATCAACCTCGTCGTGGTTCGCGCCGAGCTCGACTATCGCCAGTCGCTCGGCAGCGGCGACCACTTCGTCGTCCGCAGCCGCCTCGAGCGGAGTTCGCGGCTGCGCTTCGAATTTCGTCAGGATATCTTTCGTCTGCCGGACGAGCGACTGATGCTGTCGGCGCGAATAATCGGAACATCGCTCGACGCGCGTGGCCGCCCGCAGCTGCCCGACGAGCTGGCCGCGCTGTTCGACGAAACCTAGCTGGCGCGGCGCGCCGTCGGCTGATAGCTCAGGCTGATCTCGGTGAAGGCATCGAGCGCCGAGGCCGGATCCTCGCCGTCGGCGAGTTCGAACTGGTCGAAACCGGAACGCTGCATGAACGCCAGCTGGTCGCGCAATACTTCGCCGCTGGCGCGAATGATGCCGCCGTAGCCGTGACGATTGCGCAACAGGCTGGCCTGGCTGAACGCCCGGCCGTCGGCGAACTTGCCGAAGTTCAATACCACGATCTCCAGGCGCGGCAGTAACGGCAGAATTTCCTCGATCGGCTCGTCGGCGGCGAGTTCGACGCCGACGGCGAAATCGCTGGCGCTGATTTCGCGCCATTCCCGCTTGAGACGTTCGAGGCTGACGATGACGCGCCCGCCGCGCGGCGGCATCGCGTCGTCGAGTCGAATCCAGTCGTCGATCAGCGGCCCGCTTGAATCAATGAGTTGTGGCATAGACGCGCTCCCGGAATGGGTCTCGGCCGATACGACGCAGGGTATCGATAAAGGTTTCGCCGCTGCGGCGCAACTCCAGGTAGGTTTCGATGATGCGCTCGACCGCCTCGCCGATTTCGGCTTTTGCGACCGACGGCCCGAGCACTTTGCCAAGCGCGCAATCATTGCCATCGGCGCCGCCGAGCGTGATCTGGTACCAGTCCTCGCCGTTCTTGTCGACTCCGAGTAAACCGATGTTGCCGACGTGATGATGACCGCAGGCATTCATGCAGCCGGAAATGTTGATTCGCACCGGACCGACGTCGAAGGCGCGGTCTAGCGCATCGAAACGCTGCGCGATGTCGCCGGCGACATCGATCGACGTGGCGTTCGCCAGCGCGCAGAAATCGAAGCCCGGGCAGCAAATGATATCGCTGACCGTGCCGATGTTCGGATTGGCCAGCCGCAGCCGCGTCAGTTCCTGCCACAGCGCCTCGAGTTCGGATTGCTCGACCTGGGCGAGAATCAGGTTTTGCGTGTAGGTAGTGCGGATTTCGCCGAAGCTGTAGCGATCGGCGAGTTCGGCAACCGCGTCCATCTGCTCGGCGCTGATATCACCCGGCGCCTGGCCGTGGCTCTTCAGTGACAGGTAGACGACGCGGTAACCCGGCACTTTGTGCGGGCGCGTGTTTTGCCGGTACCAGGTTGCGAACAGCGGATTGCGTGCACAGCGGTGTGGGGTGTCCGGGTCGTCGTCAAGCGCCTTGTAGTCGAAGTTCGTAAAGGCATCCCTGACCGCGTCGATGCGCGCCGCATCGAGCCGCAGCTCGGAGTCGCGAATCGCGTCCCATTCGGCCTCGACCTGGTCGCGAAACGCGTCGATTCCGATCGCGTTGACCAGAATCTTGATGCGTGCCTTGTAGATATTGTCGCGCCGGCCGTGCAGGTTGTAGACGCGCAGTATCGCATCGACGTAGCTCAGCAATTCTTCGCGCGGCAGATACTCGCGAAGCAGTTTGCCGACGACCGGCGTGCGGCCGAGGCCGCCGCCGACGAGCACGCGAAATCCGTGCGCACCATTCACGTCGCGCACCATTTGTAAACCGATATCATGCACCTGCGATGCGACGCGGTCCTGTGCCGAGCCGGTCACCGCGATCTTGAATTTGCGCGGCAAAAACGAAAATTCGGGATGCAGGGTCGACCACTGGCGCAGCAACTCGCACCAGATTCGCGGATCCTCGATTTCGTCGGGTGCGACGCCGGCGAGCGGATCGGAGGTAACATTGCGGATGCAGTTGCCGCTGGTCTGGATCGCGTGCATTTGCACACCGGCGAGTTCGGCCAGGATGTCCGGCACGGTTTCGAGCGGCGGCCAGTTGAACTGGAAGTTCTGCCGCGTCGTGACGTGGGCGAATCCGCGATCGTAGGTCGTCGCAATATGCGCGAGCATGCGCAGCTGGGTCGAATTCAGCACTCCATAGGGAATCGCGACGCGCAACATCGGCGCGTGCCGCTGGACGTAGAGTCCGTTGCGCAGTCGCAGCTGCTTGAACACTTCCTCGTCGAGCTGACCGGCGAGATAACGCCGGGTCTGGTCGCGAAACTGCGCGACTCGCTGCTCAACCAGTTGTTGATCGACCTGGCTGTAGGCGTACATGGTGCCACCTGGCGGAAGATTTACGGCTGGCCAATATAGCCCGGCCCGTATATCTCAAAAAACGATTAATCAAGATATATTATTCACACTCTCGATATACCGGCGATCGGTTTCCGGGCCGGAGGATTGCGCGGATCGACCGAACGGCAACGGGGGCGACATTGCAAGCGCGGTAGCAGGCTGACACAATAGCTTTCTTTTTCAGGGGGGTTCAGATGGGTTTTCTAGCCGGCAAGAAAGCGCTGGTCGTCGGCATTGCGAGCAATCGCTCGATCGCCTACGGAATTGCGCAGGCAATGCACCGCGAGGGCGCCGAACTCGCGTTCAGCTACGCCAACGACAAGCTCAAGTCGCGGGTCGAAAAGTTCGCCGCCGAGTTCGGCTCCGACTTGACCCTGCCCTGTGACGTGACCAGCGACGATGAGATCGAATCGCTGTTCGCCGAGCTCGGCAAGCGCTGGGGATCGCTCGACGCGCTGGTGCACTCGGTCGCGTTCGCGCCGCGCGAGGCGCTCGCCGGCGACTATCTCGCCAATCTCGATCGCGAGGGCTTCCGTGTCGCCCACGACATCAGTTCCTACAGCCTCGCCGGCATGGCCAAGGCCGCGCGCCCGCTGATGCAGAATACCAACGGCGCGATCATCACGATGACTTATCTCGGGTCCCAGCGCGCGTTGCCGAACTACAACATCATGGGTGTCGCCAAGGCTAGCCTCGAGGCCAACGTGCGCTACCTGGCGGCGGCGCTGGGTCCCGAAGGCATTCGGGTGAACTCGATATCGGCCGGGCCGATCAAGACCCTGGCGGCGGCCGGCATCGGCGATTTCAGGAAAATCCTCGACGAGGTCGAGACCAATGCACCACTGAGGCGCAACGTGACAATCGAGGATGTCGGCAACGTCGGCGCATTTCTCTGTTCCGACCTCGCCGGCGGTATCACCGGGGAAAATATCTTCGTCGATTCGGGCTACAACATCGTCAGCATGGGAGTCATCGACTGACTCCGGCCCGCGCCGCCAGGCTTCGCCGGCGCGCGCGGCTGTCCCGCTAGCCTTCCAGCTCGTCCAGCGGCGTGCGCACGACCTCGGCCCGGCGCGTGATATGGTCGATGATTGCCTGGTATTCCGCGTTGGCCGTCGCCCCGTCGAGCGCGTCGCCGGCGGAGTCGTCGCTTTGGTCGGCGGTCCGTACTTCGCTCAGCTCGATGATCGCGAAGTCGCCGTTGGCCAGCGTGACGCCACCGAATTCCGGACCGCCGTCCGGCTTGGGCATCCGGAACAGATGAGCGCGCAAGGCAGCGTCGATAGCGGCGTCGCCGCGTTCGATGAAACCGCGATCCTCGATGCTTGCCGACCATTCGGCAGCGACCGCGTCGAGCGTGTCTGCCGATTCCAGGCGCGCCAGGGCCTCGGTACCGGCCTTCAGATTCAGCTCCTGCACGCGCGCCTGACGCAATTGCTGTTCGATTCGCTCCCGGACCTGATCGAGCGGTTGCTGCTGCGGCGGGCGATGCTCGCCGACGCGCAGAAAGACGACCCGATCTTCACCCAGTTCGATCGCCTCGCTATTGAGACCCTGCTGCAGGACTTCGGGCGCGAACGCGGCTTGCCTGACGCGGTCGTCGGCGGCAATACCGCTGCCTTCGAAGCGGCTGAACCAGTCGCTGCGCTCGAGTTTGAGACCCAGTTGTTCGGCGGCCGGCGCAAGCGAATCCGGCAGCTCATAGGCCAGGTTGGCGAGGTTTTCGACCAGATCAAAAATCTGGCCCTCGGCGCGTTCGGTCTTGATTTCGTCTTCGAGCGCGGCGCGCACGGCTTCCAGCGGTTGCACCTCGCCACCGTGAATCGCGTGCAGCTTGATCAGGTGCCAGCCGAAACCGGTTCTGACCGGTTCGCTCAATTCGTCGACCTCGAGCGCGTACAGGACGTCCTCGAAATCCTTGACCATGAAGCCGCGTTCGATTTCGCCGAGATTACCGCCGGCATCGGCCGAACCCGGATCCTCCGAAAATTCACGCGCGATATCGGCGAAACTTTCGCCGCTGACGATGCGCTGGCGCAACTCTTCGATGCGCGCGCGAACGGCGTCGCTGTCGTCGTCGCCGGCCTTTAGCAGAATATGGCTGGCCTCGCGAATCTCGGGATTCGCATAGGCCGCGCGGTTTTCCTCGTAGCGTGCCCGCAGATCCTCCGGCGCGACGCGAATCGCCTCCTTGATGTCAGCGAGACTGAGTTCGATGTAGTCGATACGCAGCTGCTCGGGGGTCTTGAATTGCGCCTGGTTGGCCTGGTAGTACTGCTCGATCTCGTCGCTGCCAATGTCGATCGTAGCCGGATCCGTTCGATAACTGAGCGTTCGGACCTTGCGGCTCTGGTTCGCCAGCCTGGCGTAGAGCCGACGCTGGCCGGGCAGCGTGAATGCGGTAGCGACGATGCCGTCGCGAAATTGCTCTAGCGCCTCGTTGCGTCGCAGCTCGGCCTCGAAGGCGAGCGGCGAATAACCCAGCGAACGGAGTTGCGCCTGGTAAAGCTCGGGATCGAAGCGTCCGTCGGTCTGAAATGCCTCCATGTCGCGGATAATACGGCCGAGATCGTCGTCGCCGATTCGAAAGCCCTGCGTCTCGATATATTGCCGCAGGGCCAATTCCTCGATGATTTGCTCGCGCACTTGCGAGCGCAACCGGGTTTCGTTACCGAAGCTTTCCGGGATATTTCCGCCGAACAGTTGTAGCAACCGCTGGCGATAATTGGCGTAGGCCTGGTCGAGGTCGCGCGCGCTGATCTCTTCGCCGTTGACGATCGCCGCGGGCGGCAGTTCACCGCCGCCGAAATAGGAATTGACTCCCCACAGCGCGAACGGGATGCTGATCAGGAAAATGATACCGTAGGCGATCCAACCGGTGACCTTGTCGCGAATGGCTTGCAGCATAGATTTCGGAGTCGGCTTGCGTTTGCGGTCGACACGAAATAGCGCCCGGTACGAGCGCTATCGTTAGTGGCGGAGTGGACGGGACTCGAACCCGCGACCCCCGGCGTGACAGGCCGGTATTCTAACCAACTGAACTACCACTCCTGGTTTTTGTGGTGGGTGCTGACGGGATCGAACCGCCGACCCTCGCCTTGTAAGGGCGATG
>JBFFXR010000177.1:0-6343 GCA_041569645.1 Gammaproteobacteria bacterium | reverse complement strand
GTACGCCAAACGCGCATTCAAGATTCAGCTCGACTACATGATGTCGGGCTCGCTGGGATACGTAACCCCGGACATGGTCAAGGGCCAATCGTTATAGCGAATCACCGGCGGGGAGCGAAACCACCCGCCGGTTTTCCTTGCCATGCCTGAACTGACGTCCCGACGTCGACCCGAGCGAACTCCCGTTGTGGTTCGGTGCCGTCTACATGGTCAACATGCAGATGAGTTTCTTGAGCCCGCCGTTCGGTTACGCGCTGTTTTAGCTCAAGTCGGTCGCGCTGCCCGGCGTAACGATGGCGCAGATCTACCGCTCGTCGCTGCCGTTTCTCGAATTGCAAATTATCGGGCTGTCGATCTGCATCATCTTCCCCGAAACCGTCCTCTGGCTGCCGCGCCACGTCTACGGCCAGGCATCAGTCGAGGCGCTTGAGGTCGCGGCGATACAAGGCGCCGCGTTCGACATAGCTCGCCGCCGCCGCGCGCAGGCCATCGATGTCCTCGTCGCTCAGCTCGCGCCGCAGGCGCGCCGGCGCGCCGAGGATCAGCGACCGATCGGCAAAGCGCTTGCCCTCGGTTATGATGGCCCCGGCGCCGATAAGGCATTCTGCGCCAATCACCGCGCCGTTCATGATCACGGCCTGGATTCCGACCAGCGATCCGTCGCCGATCGTACAGCCGTGCAACATCGCCTGGTGGCCGACGGTCACCGCGGCGCCGACCTTTAGCGGATAGCCGGGATCGGCGTGCAACACCGCGCCGTCCTGCAGGTTGCTGTCGTCGGCCACGCTAATCGAATCGTTGTCGCCGCGGATCACGGCACCGGGCAAAACGGTAACCCGCTCGCCCAGCGTCACGTTGCCGATCACGACCGCCTCGTCGGCAACGTAGGCGCTTGCCGCAACTTGCGGCGTCAGTTCGCCGAGTCGATAAATCGCCACTTGCCTACCCCTTCGTCTGTCGATTGCCGGCCGAATGCAGCGATCAGCTGGCTTATCCGTCGATTGCCATTTCCGCCAGCATACGCCGCGCGTACCAATGCGCAAATGCGCCGACGCAGGGTTCGAGCGCGCCGAAGCGGCCGGGCCGCGCGAATGGCGACGCGAGACCTCGCTGCTGGCGAAGCAGAAACGGCAGGTCTTCGTCGAGCGCGGCGTCGATGCGTCGATAGTAGTGCTCGGCGCGCCGGTCGAAATCCGCGAGCGCGACCGACGCCGACGGAAAAGCGATGGTTTGCACGATGCGGCTGCGATCCGCCGCCAGCGGCATCGCCTGGTACATCCACAGCGAATCCTGCGACGCGGCAAAAGTCAGGTTTGGATAGATCCAGGTGTAGCGCGTCCCCTTCCGATAAGGTCCCTCGAGTCCCTCGCCCACCGGTAGTGCTTCCCCCTGGGCCCCGGCCAGCAACGCGGCGGCACCCTCGGTTGGTCCGAACTGGGTCGCGAACTCGCCGCTGGCGGATTCCGGCGGATCCGGTTCCGGGTAGAGCCAGTTGATCGAATCCGGATGCACCGCCGGCAGATGATAATACTCGTTGAATACCTCGATAAAGGTCTTCCAGTTGCAGTCGACGTCGAACTCGCGCACCCGCGTCACCGCGAGATCGGCCAGGCGCCAGGGCGCGTGTATCTCGCCGAAGTCGCCGAGCCAGGCGTCGATCGACGGCGGTTCGTCGTCGAAGCTGACGAAGGCGAGCCCGTCGCGACATTCGAGCGCGAATTCGACGAGGCCGTAGTCCGTCGGGTCGAAATTTTTCGCGCTCTCCATTCGCGGATAGACCTTGAGGCGGCCGTCGAGATCGTAAGTCCACCAGTGAAACGGGCACTTGATCTTGCGGCAGGTGCCGCTACCGGCGAGCAATTCACTGCCGCGGTGGCGGCAGGTATTGGCCAGGGCCTTGAGCGTGCCGGCATTGTTGCGCACGACGATCAGCGGCACGCCACCGATCTCGAGCGCGCTGTAGTCGCCGGCTTCGCGCCAGCGATCGGCGAGACCCAGGCCAATCCATCCGCGGCGAAACATCGCCGCGCGTTCGAGCGGCAACAGCGCGTCGTCGGCATAGCACGCCGGCGGTATGCCGCTCGTGGCGGCCGCTTCGGGACCGATACCTTCGAGGTCTTGCCGCAACCGCTCGAAAGAGGTCAATTCGGGATCAAATCGCATCGCGATCCGGGCGTCGGTAGCGATGCCGCGAGTATCACGAAATCCACTCGTCCGGGCAAGCTTGGCAAACGGCGAGGAATATCGATAAGATGCCCGCTAGGTCGGCGAACCTGCACTGAACCGACCGCCATGTTCGGGCGACCTCGTTGCGCGTATATCGACTGGAGACTCGCGATACCGGGTTCGAAGGTGATCAGGCCCGGCGCGCACCAAGTCGGGCAGGAATACAATATGGCCTACCAGATCAGGTTCGAAAATCACGGACGCGGCGCGGTACTCGAATTCACCGGCGCGGTCGTCGACATTTACGGCCGTAAAAACGTCGATATGTTGCGCTACTCGGTGCGGGAATTTTCGCGCCGCGCGCCGCGCAGGCCGGCGGAAGGGTTTTCCGAGGTTGCGTCCGGGTGCGTGAACCGGGACCCGGACTGAATCACGCGATGGCCAGGGTGCTCGGAATTGGCGGGGTCTTCTTCAAGTCGCGAGATCGCGCGCGTCTCGCCGCCTGGTATGCCGAGGCGCTGGGTCTGGAAATCAACGACTTCGGCGGCGCCGTGTTTACCCGCGACGACCTGCCGTCGGCGGCCTACAGCGTCTGGGGTCCGTTCGACCGGGATACCGATTACTTCAAGCCGTCGCGCAAGGGTTTCATGCTCAACCTGATCGTCGACGACGTCGACACGGCGCTCGCGCAAGTCGTCGCCGCCGGCGGGCGGCAAGTCGGTCAGATCGAGGACTATGAGTACGGTCGCTTCGGCTGGTTCGTCGACCCCGACGGCAACAAGGTTGAACTGTGGTGTCCGGCAGCCGGTTAATTGCGCGAATCGCGCGGGCATGAGCTACGTCGTCGAAATCCTGCGCCCCATCGCGGCCGCCGAATTCGTCGCGCTGGTCGACGCGGACGCGTCGCTCGCGCTGCTCGATCGCGGCGACGACTGGGCCGAGGCCAGCTGGAAAGACGGCGACAAGGAGGCGATTTTCACGCTGGCGCAGGGTCGCATCATGATCACAACACCGAGCCACGAGGCCTGGGACAAAGCGCAGGAAATCGCGCGACGGCTCGACGCGCGCGTCATCGGCGAGGAAGACGAATTCGCCCCGTCGTGGCCGGTCGATCCGGACCTGGTCGCCGACCGTTCCTACAACCTCGGCTGGCCGATCGTCGTGATCGTGCTCGGCGGGCTGCTGATCTGGAAATGGTAGTCCGGCGCCGCTCGCCGCAGCTCCGATCCGCAGGCCGGGAGCCCGCGCGATGCAGCTGAAATTTCGTCGCGCATGCAGCGGAGATCTCGTGGCGCTGGTCGGTCTGCTGGCCGACGATCGGCTCGGCGCGACTCGCGAAAAACCCCCACCACCGCTCGATCCTCGTTACGCGCAAGCCTTCGCCGCAATCGACACCGATCCGAACAACGATCTGGTCGTGCTCGAGGCCGATGGCCGGCTCGCCGGCATGATGCAGCTGACTTTCATCCCGTATCTGACCCACACCGGCAGCTGGCGCTGCCTCGTCGAGGGCGTCCGGGTGGCGCGCGAGTTTCGCGACCAGGGTCTCGGCACGCAGCTGCTCGAGCACGCCATCGAGCGCGCTCGCGAGCGCAATTGCAGCCTCGTGCAATTGACATCGGACAAGCAGCGGACCGGCGCGTTGCGCTTCTACGCAGCGCTCGGATTTCGCGCGACCCACGAGGGCTTCAAGCTCAAGCTCGATTCCCGATGATCACAAGTCGGCGCTCGGCGGCGCGCACGACGCGCGCCTCGCTGCACGAGGTCGCGCAGGGTTGTTTGCCGCCGCTTGCCTGAGCCGGAGGCGCCATGGACCCCGGCGCGAAACAATGAAAGAATGACGCCCGACCGGGCTGACCGGGTAGCGACGTCGCACCCGGAATCTCGCCCGGCGAATTCGAACCGTATTTCCCCGGAGCGACATCGATGCTCGACCGCTGGCAGTTTTACCTCAATCGCATCGGCGAGCAGCTATGGGTCAAGCCGCTGCTGATGTGTCTGGTGTCGATCGCCGGCGCGTTCCTGGCCGCCGCGGCCGACCTGCTACCCGCGCAGTTCGTGCCAGAGGTCAGTGCCGATTCGATCGAGACGCTGCTGAAAATCATATCGTCGAGCATGCTCGTGATCGCGACCTTCGCGGTCGGCTCGATGGTCTCGGCCTACGCATCGGCGAGCAGCTCGGCGACGCCGCGCTCGTTCGCGCTGATCGTCGCCGACGACGTCTCGCAGAACGCACTGTCGGCGTTCATCGGCGCGTTCATCTTCAGCATCGTCGCGCTGGTCGCGCTAATGAACGGTTTTTACGACAAGGCCGGGCGGTTTTTATTGTTCGTACTGACGCTGCTGGTATTCGCGATCGTGATCCTGACTTTCGTCCGCTGGGTCGATCGCATCGCGCGGCTTGGCCGCCTCGAGACCACCATCCGCGTCGTCGAGTCGGCGACTGTCGACGCGCTCGGCATTCGCCGCCGCCAGCCCAATCTCGGCGGCGTGCCCGTGCTGCCGCGGGATGCCGACGCGCTGCCGGTTTACAGCGAAAAAGTCGGCTACGTGCAGCGCATCGAGATCGGCGATTTGCAGTCTCTCGCCGAAACCGCCGACCTGCGCATCGAGGTCGCCGCGCTGCCCGGCAACCTCGTCCGTCCGGGACGCGAACTCGCCTTCATCGTGCCGGCGGACTCACAGTCCACCGACGTCGACCTGTCGGCGGTCGCCGACGCTTTCCGGATCGGCAACGAGCGTACCTTCGACGAAGACCCGCGTTTCGGCATGGTCGTGCTGTCGGAGATCGCGAGCCGCGCCCTGTCGCCGGGGATCAACGATGCCGGCACCGCGATCCAGGTCGTTGCCACGCTGGTGCGCATTTTCACAATATGGGGCAAGGCACCGGAAACCGACGAGCGCGAAGCGCCGCGTTACGATCGCATCGCGATACCCGAATTGTCGGTAGTCGAGATGTTCGACGATGCGTTTCGCGCGATCGGGCGCGACGGCGCCGGCCAGATCGAGGTCGTCGTGCACCTCATGAAAGGCTTGCGCGCGCTTGCCGGCTGCCCTGCCGACGGCATGGCGGAGGTCGCCGCACAGCAGGCCCGCGCCGCGCTCGCGCGCGCCGAGGGCGCGCTCGAGGCGCCCGAAGACCTCGTGCTCGCGCGCGAACTCGCGCAGTTCGCGCAGCTGGACTGAGCGGAGGATTTCGAGGTCAGCGTCATCTGGCGCGAAGGCGGTATTGGCTCACGCGGTTGACGCGCTCGCCGACGAACGGTAAAAGGGCCCGCGATACGGCGCTTGCCCGGGCGAGGTCCGCCGCATCAGTCCGGTCAACAGGAGTCACTCAATGAAGGTCGCGTACCTCTATTCCAGCCAGGGTAACACGGTTTCGTGCCAGCTCGGCAAGATGATCCTGCCGCAGCTCGAGGAGCGCGACCACGGTCCCGAAGTCGTCGGCAGGTTTTTCTTCGAGGACAACATCGACGTACTGGTCAAGGGCGATCCGATCGGCGAGCGGCTGGCGAAAGTCGCGAAGGAGCAAAATATCATGCTGATGGGCTGTGATCAGTGCTGCTGGGAGCGCGAGATCGACGGCAAGCTGGTCGACGGTGCGACGATCGGCTGTTCTCCGAATCTCTACGCGGGTCTGGCCGGTAACATGCCGGACCAGGTCAATACGCTATGAAGGCCGCGGGGATGTTCGGCCGGGAATTCGCCGGTCAGCGGCATGACTCCATAAGGAGAAGATGATGCCGGAATTACAATGGTCGCTGATCCTGAACAACCTGTTGCAACTCGGTATCGCCTACGTGCTCGCGCTGCCGGTTGCCTTCGATCGCGGCGAGTCATCGCGTGGCGCCGGCTTGCGCACTTTTCCGCTGGTCGCGGTCGCGGCCTGCGGCTATACCCTGGTCGGGATTTCGGTGCTCGATTCGACCGACGCCGAGGCGCGGGTGTTGCAGGGTATCATCACCGGTATCGGCTTTATCGGCGGCGGCGCAATCCTGAAGACCAAGAACATGGTCAAGGGTACGGCGACCGCCGCCAGCATCTGGAATACCGGATTGATCGGCATGGCGGTCGCGTTCGGCCGCTACGAGATCGCGATCGTGATGTCGATCATCAATTTCGTGACGCTGCGCTACTTCAAGCAATTCACGCCGAACGACAGCGACGTCTAGCCCGC
>JBFFXR010000176.1:0-6391 GCA_041569645.1 Gammaproteobacteria bacterium | reverse complement strand
GCTCGCCTTCGGCCTGCTCGCGCCGACCTTCACGCGTTTTCTGCTCGACGCGCCGGCGGCCTTCGTCGCGACGCTCGCCGGACTCGCGTTGCTCAAGATCCTGCAGGCCGCATTCGTGACCTGTTTCAAGGACCGTTTCACCCTCGGCGCGCTGGTTGCGTTTCTCGTCACCGTCGCCGACCTGCCGCTGTTCAACATCGGCGCCGCATTCTGGGGCCTGGTCGCCGGGCTCGCGATCTCGTGGCTGCTGGAGCGCGGCGACTTCGCCGCCGCCGGGAAGGACGCGTGAGCGCGTCGGAGCCGGCGCCGCGATCCGACTGGGCGCGAATCTGGGTCGCGTTCCTCGCCGGTTGCATCGCCGCGTTCCAGGTCGGCAAGACCGCCGCCTCGCTGGCGCTGATCATCGCCGAGCTCGAGCTGTCGTTGTTCGAGGCCGGCTGGATCGTGTCGCTGCTGACGCTGGTGGGCGCGCTGGTCGGCGCCGGCTTCGGCCTGGTGTCGGACCGCATCGGCCAGGTGCGTGCGGCGCTCGCCGGGCTCGCAATTTCGGCCGCCGGCAGCCTGCTAGGCGCGCAGGCGGCCGATTTCGGCGCCCTGCTCGCGACCCGGCTACTCGAGGGCTTCGGCTTCATCCTCGCGATCGTCGCGCTGCCGTCGCTGGTCAGCCGTTCGGCAAGCCCGACCGACCGGCCGCTGGCGATGGGCCTGTGGGGCGCGTTCATGCCGGCCGGCATCGGCGCGTCGATGCTGATCACGCCGGCACTGATCGAACTGCACGGCTGGCGCGGCCTGTGGACCGACGTCGGCGTCGTCATGCTGCTGTGGTGTGCGCTGCTGTTCGTTTTTTTTCGCGGCGAGCAGCGCAGCCACGGCGAAATGCCGAAGGTCGCCGAAATCGTCGGCAATGCGCTGCGCGTCGGGCCGCTGCTGCTGGTCGGCGGATTTGTCTGCTACTCGGGCCTGTATCAGCCGGTGACGGCGTTCTTCCCGACTTTGCTGATTACCGACCGCGGCCTCGGCCTCGGCGCGGCAGCCTACCTCGGTGCGCTGGTCGCGATGGCCAACGTCGTCGGCAATGTCGGCGCCGGCTGGCTGATCGGCCGCGGCGTCGCGCCGGCGCGGCTGCTGCTGTTCGCATTCATCGGCATGGGGATTTTCGCCGCGCTGGTATTCGCGCCATTCACGAGCCCGCTCATGAAAACACTGTGCGGCATCCTGTTCTCGGCCTGTGGCGGACTCTACCCCGGTACCGCGTTCGCCCTCGCGCCGCGCTTCGCCGCGCGGCCGTCGCACATCGCGCTGATGTCCGGGCTACTGTTGCAGGGCGCCGGTATCGGCCAGACGATCGGCCCGCTGATGGTCAGTGGCCTCGTCGAAGGCGGCGGCGCGTGGGACTATGCCATCGTCGAGGTCGCGATCATGGCTGGCGTCGGCTTTGCCTGTGCCCTGGCACTCGGCCGCCGATTGCACGGGGCGGAATGACATTGACCGTCAGCTGCGATTACTCCGCGCCGAACCCGAATCGATCCTGGCGGGCAAATGACGAAATCTTTATCGGAAAGGAAATTTGAAGGGTCTTCGGATCACTCGTCGATTTTAACGGGGCACTTTTCGGTCGCCCGAATGCGACGAGATCAATCTATCGCGCGTTAATTCAATGGCAGCTCGATACCCAGGGTCATCGCATCATAAGTCAGAATAGTTTTCAGGTACGTCCACTGCGCACTGAAACCGAGTATCGGCAGGTAATCGCCCTGTGCGTTCTCCCAGCCCTCGTAACCGTTTGCGATGCCCGAAACGAAATCTACCGCGATCGAATTTTTGCGGTACAGGTTGGAATTGTAAGTAACGAATACGCTTCGGTTATCCGCGCTATTGATATAGGTCCCGGCCGACCAGCCGTTGACCGTCAGGTACAAGCCTTCGTGAGTTTCGTTGTAGTCATGGTAATCGTACTTGTCGAAATGGTAGGACCTGAGAATAGTGCCGATCGCGATGTCGCTATTCTCCAGTGTTCTTCGCGATGCCGGTAGAACGGGATTCGAGGTGTCGTAGGGTTCGGTTTCGGGATTCAGCGCGCTGACCGTGGTCGCGGCATCCTTGTGCTCTTCACCGGCAACCGCATTAAGCGACATCGAAATCAGGAGAATTCCCCAGATTTTCTTCATGGCCGCCCCCTCGGCAACCGTGAGCGAACCTGCCTGGTATCGATCAACGAGTCAATACGTGAGTCAATCAGCCTGCTAATAATATTATTTTTCAATTAGATACGGGCCGCTATTAACGCAATTTCTCCAATATAAAGCGATTCAGGCGATAAAGAATCACCCATTTGAGGTAAATTTCGGGCTCAGCGGGGATCGAATCGGAAAACTGGAACTTTCGTCACCTTCCGAAATTCGCGTCAGCCCACCGGAGGTAAGTGTCGCGCTACCGGGATTGCAGCAAGGTTGTTACGCCAAACACCTCGCGAGGAAGAGAATATCGTGCCGGGGCTCGAGCGATTTATCCCGGGACGCGGACTTTTTGATTCGGCAAAGTAAATATCGATTGCAGGCTCGACGGATTCGCACCGGTCCCGGCACGAATCAGTTCAACGGCATCTCGAGGCCAACCGCGACGACGTCGTAGGACAGCATCGCCTTGAGATAAGACCAGCGCGCGCTGGCGCCCACGATCGGCAGAAAATCGCCCTGGGCATTCTCCCAACCCTCGTAGCCGCTCGCCACGCCGGTCACGAAATTGACCGTAATCGAATTGTTTCGATACAGGGGCGAGTTGTAGGTAATGAAGTTGCTGCGGGTATAGGAGCTATTGGTGTAGGTTCCTACCGACCACCTGTTGATATTGATGTAGAGACCATCATGGGTATCGTTGTAATCGTATTCGTCGTCGAAATGATGCGATTTCAAGATTGCGCCGATCGCGATCTCCGTGTTTTCGAGGAATCCCTTCGCCGTTCGTGACGATTTCACAGGGTTACCATAGGGCGTGGTATCGAGATCGAGAGCGCTCGTGACGATTTCGGTGTTCTCGTCGCCGTTGCTTGCACCCACGTTGAAAGATACGAGAGCGATGAGTAGGTAAACAATTTTCTTCATGCCTGGTTTCCTGTGAAAATTTCGGGAGTACCGCGTCGGTTCAATGCCGAGCAAACTCCGGTTCCAAACTCGCTGGTTTCAGTTAAAAACAGCCTGAATCGTGGGCTTCAACTGCTACTCCTGTTCTCGTAAAAGCTCGTTTGGAAACAGCGGTTACCCGTCAGGTTGAAACTGAGATTCGTACAGGCCAGGCATATAAACTGGAACCTGGATCACCCTTTTGCCGCGAGGGGTGACCCCGGAAGGGAAAACGAGTAACGAGTCACGCTTTCGGAGGGGGCGTCAAAAAATCGGCACTTTTTAGCCTGGAGCCGGTGTCGATTCGTCCCGATCTTTAAATCGACTCTGTCCCCATTGACTCCGGGGCGGGGCTAGTCGCATCGCTTGCTATCGCCAGCGCTCGACGTGCTCGGCGAAAGCCTGCTCGAGCAGCGCCTTGCCCCTGACGCCGCTGAGCACGCGGCGCAGCCTGCCGTCGGCGTCGAACGGCAGTAGTGTCACCTGTGGCACCTCGTGGCGCTGCTGCAGGCGGCGACCTTCGGGCGTCGTGATGTCCGCGACCCTGTACAGCAGGCGATCGCCGAACTTGTCCGCCGCAGAACTCGCATTGCGGCGCAGTTGATTGCACAGCCGGCAGCCGGGATCGTGGATTTGCACGACGGTCGGCACGCCCTTGCCGATCACCGATAAATCGTGACTGACGTCGTAGCTGTGCTTGAACGCCGCGAGCGCGCCACGAACCCCAGCGCGAGCCGCATCAGCGCCGGCAGCTCGGCTTCGACCCGGCGCTCGAAGTCGGCGCGACGGCGTCGCCCGGCCAGCGCGGCGCGCGGATCAAGGCGCGACATGGCGGCGAACAACCGTGAATTCGAACATCGTGCAACTGGCCCGGTTTGCTGGCTATGTTGCTTAGAACGTCGCGCTCGGCGTTTTATTCCCGTGACGGCAAAATGCCCGAGCCGATATACGAAACTTGTTTGCGATCAAGTCGCCGGTTTGCGGCCGCGCAAATGGGTCGGACGCAGCCCGCCGGCGCTGACCGCCGCCGCCAGCGCTCGCCGGACTTCGCGCCAGTGGGCATAGATTTCGTCGCCGACGAGATCTCTGAGTTCCTGTTGCAGCGGTCCCTCGACCTGGGCGAGTTCGTCGGTGCAAACCGCCGCGTACCATGCGTTGCGGTCGCGCGACGCGACAACGCGAAAACCGGCGGCGACGAGTGCGGCTTCCATTTCCGCCGCGGTCGCCATCGCGAACTCGAGGTGTCCGACCTCGCAGAAGCGAGCCAGTTCTGCCTGCCCCGACTCACCGTCGCCGGCGAGCCAGTCGCTCGCGACGAACGCGCCGCCGGACTTGAGCACGCGCATCACCTCTCGAAACAGCGCAGGTTTGTCGTCGATGTGGACCATCGAGTCCTTGCTGAAAACAACGTCGAAGGTTTCGTCGTCGAACGGAAAAGGGCCGGGTTCGACGAGGCGCAGCTCGATTCGATCGGCGACACCGGCGGCGTCGATATTGGTTGCCGCGCGCTCGCGCAACTGCGGCTCGACATCGATGCCGACGACGCTTGCCGCGGCGTGATTCCTGACCAGCGCGATCGCCGGGCCGCCGGTACCGAAGCCGACGTCGAGCACGACCTTGCCGGCGAGATCGATGTCGCGGACGATCTCGCTCACTTCCTCGGGCCCGCCGGGCGACAGGAAACCTTCGCCCCAGATCCTATGCAGGCGCGCGATGAAATGGTCGGGATACTGCGGGTCGGTGCTGATGGCGAACCCTTCGAGTCGAGGCCGGACGCCAGTATAACCGCATCCGGCCGCCACCGACGCGCCGGTGGTTCAAGCGATACGGCGTTGCCCGGTCACCTGCGGTAGCGCTCCATGTGGGCATCGAGCGCGGCGAGACCCTCGTCGAGTCCCGCGCGACCGAAGCCGAGGCGGAAGCGGTCGGTCGGTGTGGGCCCGAGTTCCGAACGGTAGATAGTGCTCGGCAAGAATAGCACGCCGCTGTCCTCGACCAGTGCCCGGCAAAATACCTCGACCCCGTCCGCTCCTTGGTAGCGCGGATACGCGGTGCAGGAACCGTCCGGGCGTTGCCAGTCGAAGCGCTCCGCGTGGCGGGCGAAAAAAGCGTCCCACTTCGGCAGGTTTTCGTCGATGATCGCGCAGTTGCGGCCGATCAGCTGGTCGCGATTGCGCAGCGCGATCACCGCCAGGCGTTCGCTCGGAGCCGAATTGCAAATCGACAGGTAATGCTTCATGCGCTCCATCTTCGACAGCACCTCACGGTCGGCGCAGGCGATCCAGCCGATGCGCAATCCGGGCAAGCCGTAGGACTTGGACATCACGCCGAGCGACAGGCCGCGCTCGTAGCGATCGGCGACATACGGCAAGTGCTCGGCGCCGCTCGGGCCGAGGCCATGAAAGATCTCGTCGTGTAATAGATAGAGGCCATGCTTGCGGCACAGCTCGATCAGCGCCTCGTAGCGGTCGAGCGGCAGGATCGCACCGGTCGGGTTGTGCGGGAAATTAATCGTCACCAGCCGCGTATTCGGCCGCAGCGCGGCGGCGATCCGGTCGATGTCCAGCGACCAGCCGTCGTCGGGATCGAGCGGCACGCCGGTCGCGTCGCAGATCGCCAGCGGCAGGGTCTCGTGGGACTGGTAGTTGGGTGTCACGACGATCACGTGGCTGTCGCGTTCGAGGATCACCGAATTGGCCGCGAAGATCCCTTCACTGGCGCCGGCAAAGCACAGCACGTCGGCGGCATCGCGCTCCGCGTACAGCGTCGCGATGGCCGCGCGCAGCTCGGGCATGCCGAAGGTCTCGGTATAACCGAGCCACAGGCTTTCGAAAGCCTCGCGCTCGTCCGGCGTAGCCAACGCCAGCAATTCTCGCAGCGAAATACTCTCGGCGTCCGACGCGGTCATGTGATAGCGCGCCTTGAATTCCCATTTGGTAAAGTGGGTTTCGAGCCTGAAGTCCGGCAGCATCGTCATCGTTCGTTTCCGTATCGGTTATCGATTCCGGCGGCAATCGATGCGTCGACTCGACCGGCTAGCCGGAACCACTGTCGAGCTTGGCGGTGAAAAACACCTTGGTGACGTCTTCGAGTATGTCCCAGACGACGCGCTCGCCCCGATGCGTAAAGATACTGTCGCCGGGTCCGCATTCGATCGCCTCGCCGCCGACACGGGTCAATACCAGTCGGCCGCGCTGAATCGTCTGCAACTCGTCGCCGAGCTCTGTGCATTCGAAGGCGCCCTCGGTGCACGACCAGATGCCGAGACGCTG
>JBFFXR010000175.1:0-6429 GCA_041569645.1 Gammaproteobacteria bacterium | reverse complement strand
CCGTCGTACAAGCTGCTTTACGTGTTCGCGATTTATCTCATCGTCGTGATCTACCGCCCGCAGGGCATGTTCGGGAGGTATTGATGGCGAGCGCGCTCGATACCGCCCGCGCCGAACCGGTCTGGCACGTCAACAACCGGATCGTCGGCCTGCTCGCGGCGCTCATGCTGTTCCTGGTCGTCTTTCCCGTGCTCGGCCCCGGTCCGTTCTACCTGCACCTGATGATCCTGATCTTCATGTACGCGGTCATGTCGCAGGCGTGGAACGTGATTGCCGGGCTGTCCGGCCAGATCAGCCTCGGTCACGGCATGTTCTTCGGCATCGGCGCCTACGCGAGCTCGGTGCTGTACGTCAATTACGGCATCACGCCGTGGCTCGGCATCGTCGTCGGCATGGCGGTCTGCGCGGTCGTCGCGGTGCTGATCGGCATCCCGATGCTGCGCCTGTCGGGGCATTACTTCGCGATCGCGACACTGCTGATCGGCATCGGCTGCCAGGTCGTGTTCCAACGCTGGGAATTCGTCGGCGCGGCCTCGGGTCTGTGGATGCCGCTGACCGAAGAAAGCTCGTGGTCGGCGCTGCAATTCCACGACAGCAAGGCGCCTTACTACTACGTGTTCTTCGCATTCTTCGTCGTGACCTATGTCGTCGTCTGGCGTCTCGGCCGCTCGAAACTCGGCTTTCGCCTGCGCGCAGTGCGCGACGACCCGCAGGCGGCGCAAAGCCTCGGCATCAGCGTCGCCAAGCACAAGATCATCGCCTACGCGATCTCGGCGGTGATCATGGCGCCGATGGGCAGCCTGTTCGCGCAGTATATTCTCATCGTCGATCCGGAGCGCATGTTCAACCTCGAAATCTCGATTCTCGTGCTGCTGATGACCGTGCTCGGCGGCATCGGTACGATCTGGGGGCCGCTGCTCGGCGTCGCGATTCTGATCCCGATCTCGGAATACTCGCGCATCTACCTCGGCGGAACCGGCGGCGCCGAGGACCTGATCCTCTACGGTCTGATCCTGATGCTGATCTGCATCTTCCGCCCGGCCGGGCTGATTTCGCTGTTCCCGAAACACGTGCTCGAACGGGAGCGCCAGCGATGACGATTCTCAAGGTCGAAAACCTGAGCAAGGCCTTCGGCGGTATTCATGCCAACGAGAACATTTCGTTCGAAATCCAGGCCGGCGAGATCCTCGGTATCATCGGCCCCAACGGTGCCGGCAAGTCGACGCTGTTCGACCTGATCACCGGCTTTACGCGGCCGGATTCCGGCAGCGTCGTGTTCGACGGCCGCGAAATTTTCGGCCTGCGACCCGACATCATCAGCCGCATGGGCGTCGGTCGCACCTTCCAGAAGCTCAAGCCATTCGCTGACCTGACCCTGTTGGAGAACGTCATGATCGGCGCGTTCGCGCACGAGCCCGATATTCGACACGCGCGCGACAAGGCGCTCGAAATTCTCGAGTTCGTCGACCTGCTCGAAAAGCGCCATCATTTCGCCCGCGAATTGTCGACCGGTCAGCGCAAGCGCCTCGAACTCGCGCGCGCGATGGCAACCGAGCCGCGGCTGCTGCTGATGGACGAGGTCACCGGCGGCGTCGACCAGAAGACGATCCCGGGGCTGGTCGAACTGATCAAGAAGATGCGCGACGCCGGCGTCACGATCGCGACGATCGAGCACAACATCAACATCATCATGGAAATCTCCGATCACATCCTCGCGCTAGACCAGGGCCGGCGCATCGCCTTCGGCCCGCCGCGCGAAATCCAGAACGACCAGCGCGTGATCGACGCTTACCTGGGCACCGTCGATGTTGCTTGAGATCCGCAACAACGACGTGCTCTACGGCGACTTCCAGGTGATCTGGGACGTTTCGCTCGAGGTCGGCGACCGCGAGATGGTCGCGCTGCTCGGGCCCAACGGCTCGGGCAAGAGCACGATTCTGAACACGATCAGCAATCTCGTGCCGCACCGCAGTGGCGAGATCGCTTTCGAGGGCACGCCGATCGGCGACGAGCCGACCTTCAAACGCACCGGCATCGGCATCGCCCACGTGCTCGAACGCCGGCGCGTTTTTCCGCACCTGACCGTGCTGCAAAACCTGCTGCTCGGCGCCTGGCACGACAAGGCGAAAGCCGCGCGCCCGGAGTCGCTGAAAAAGGTTTACGGCATCTTCCCGAAGCTCGAGGCGCGCGCCGACCAGCTCGCGCACACGATGTCCGGCGGCGAGCAGCAAATGCTCGCGATTGCCCGCGGCCTGATGGGCATGCCGCGGCTGCTGATGGTCGACGAGCCGTTTCTCGGCCTGTCGCCGATGGTGGTCCGGGACCTGATCGGCATTTTCAAGAACGTCGTCGCCGAGGGCATCTCGATCCTGTTCGTCGAGCAAAACGTGCGTCTCGCGCTGTCGATGGCCGACCGCGGCTACGTACTCGAAAGCGACAAGCTCGTCGTTTCGGGCGCCTCCGACGACCTGATCGACAGCGACGAAGTCAAACGCGTGTTTCTCGGCGACAAGGTCTGATTCGCGTCCCGCCGACGGACCGGCGCGCGGGTTTGCGTTAATCCGCGCGATCCAACACAATCGGGCGATTCGACGAGCGAGGCGCGCATGATCTCATCGAAGGCAATGCGACGGGTCTGTCTGACCCTGCTGCTGGTTTCCGGGCTGTTATTTTCCGCACGCGCGGACACGACGCAGGCCTACGTGCATTTCGGCGCCTTCCTGCTCGGCGAGGTACCTTCCACCAGCCAGACTTCGCGGCGACCGCGCGTCGGCTACCTGCCGATCGGCACGGTCGTCAGCTACGACCCGGAGGCGCCGCGTACACGAATCTTCAACTACTCCGAAGACGTACAGGATTTCGAAAACTACATCCACGTGCATTCCGAAATCGGTTTTGCCGGATTCATCCGCGACGACCTCGTCACCGACCTCGACGCGCGCGAAGTCCTGGTGCCCATCGGTTACCGGATGATCGTCCGGGCAATCGATTCGGACGACGAACTGGCGAGGTTGTCGCGTGCCGAAGACGCGAAGGATTCGCACCCGGTGGAAATCATCGGCGAGGACGCGGAGTATTTTTTCATCAAGCCGGCGCGCGCCGACGACCCGCTGCTCGAGTTCGCCGAGGGCCGCGTCAAGAAGCCGCTGGTCGAAAGCGGCCGTCTGCTCAGGCTGTCGAATCATCCGGACCGCTTCGTTCCGGATATTCGCCGCGGCAGCACGACCGAATTTCTCGAGGAAAAGCTCGCTGGCGTTACCGACTATATCCGGCGCAAGACCGGTGAGGACTCGGAGACGATCATCGCTTTCTTCCGCGAGATGAACGCGCTGCGCTGCCGACTGACGACCTCCGCGGACATGCAACTCAGCGGCAAGATTCTCGGCAACGGCTTCGGTCTCGATCTGAACTTCATGCTCGCCGAGCGCAACGCGATCTACTCGATCAAGACGCTCTCCTACAGCCTCGACGGGCGTGACTATACGAGCTACTACCAGCTCCACGACGTGCGCTGCATCGACGGCATACCTCATCGTCTCGCAAACCTGGTGCTGCTCGAGGCCGATAACCCGTCCCGTCAGATCATCGTCTCGGTCGAGGATCTGCCGGAAGGCCTCAAGACCAACTGGGTGCGCTTCGACACCGGCAGCTCGGGCAAGATGATCATCGTCGACGGGGTCAAAGCCTACGACTCGTTCATGAAACACATCGGTAAATCGCCTTACCTGCGCGACCTGCCGCATCGCGACCGGTTGATCCTGAGCCATGCGCTGCTCGAGGAGCTGGCGCAATTCTCGACGCCGGACTGATCGCGCGCCTCCGATCTTGTCGTTCAATGTTCGAATTCCTGCGCAACTGGTTTGATCGGCGCGTCATCGAGCGCTCGAATATCGCCGACTCCGAATGGCAGGCCGCGTTCGCCGGGCTGCCGCTGCTCGACGGTCTCGGCGACGACGAAAAGCAACGCCTGCGCGAACTCGCGATCCTGTTCATGCACCGCAAGGCTTTCGAGGGCGCGCACGGCATGGCGGTCACCCGCGAGATGGCGCTGGTCATTGCACTGCAGGCCTGCCTGCCGATTCTCCAACTGGGTCTCGATGCCTACGCTGGCTGGTCGGCGGTCATCGTCTACCCGTCGGGCTTCGAGACCCACCAGATTTACGTCGACGAGTTCGGCGTCGAGCATTTCGAGCGCCGCGATCTCGACGGCGAAGCCTGGGAGCGCGGCCCGGTGCTGCTCGCCTGGGACGAGGCCGGCCGCGCCGGCGAGCGCGATGGCTTCAACCTCGTAATCCACGAGTTCGCGCACAAGCTCGACATGCAAAACGGTGACGCCAACGGCTTCCCGCCGCTGCACGCCGACATGGACCCGAAAATCTGGACCGACATATTCACCAGGGGTTACGAGGATTTCGCGCGCAACTGCGACGCCGGCGTCGACCTTGGCATCGACTGCTACGCGGCCGAATCCCCGGCCGAGTTCTTCGCCGTGATGTCCGAAGTCTTCTTCGAGCGCCCCGATTTACTCGACCGTCACTACCCCTCGGTCTACGCACAATTGCGCAAATACTACCGCCAGGATCCGCTCCTGCGCCTGCGTTTTATCCGGTCGGGTTGAACTCGGCCAGCAAATCGCGATCCAAATTCCACAGCCATGGGAGGACGCGTGAGCCAACTACACGCAACTGGCACCGGTACCGAACGCGACGAGCATCCGGGTCGAAACGAACCGAAGCGAATTCTCGTCGTCGAAGACGACCCCGACATCAGCCGATTGCTCGATATCCACCTGCGTGACTGCGCGTTCGAAGTAGACGTTGCGAACAACGGTATCGAAGGACTCGAGCGGGCCTGCGCGCACGATTATCGGCTCGTCGTGCTCGATCTGATGCTGCCCGGGCTCGACGGGCTCGAGGTTTGCCGGCGGTTGCGCGAGCATCGTCCCGACCTGCCGGTGCTGATGCTGACCGCGAAATCCTCCGAACTCGACCGCGTGCTCGGACTGGAGCTCGGCGCCGACGATTACCTGACCAAGCCGTTTTCGATTCTCGAACTGCAGGCGCGCGTCAAGGCGATCCTGCGCCGGGTCGAGCGCGCGACCCGGGCATCGGCGCTCGACGTCGAGCGAATCGAGTTCGATGAATTGGCCATCGACATTGCCGGGCGCGGTGTTTGGCGCGAGGGCATGCCGGTCGAGTTGACCGCCCGGGAATTTGACCTGCTGCTCTATTTCGCGCGTCATCCAGGGCGCGTATTGAGTCGTGCGCAGCTGCTCGACCGGGTCTGGGGTTACGGCCACGATGGTTACGAGCATACGGTCAACTCGCACATCAATCGCCTGCGCAAGAAGATCGAGCCGGATCCGGCGAAACCGCGCTTCGTCGAGACCGTCTGGGGCGTCGGGTATCGCTTTCGCGAATCCTGACCCATGCTACACAGTCTTTACGTCAAGCTGGTCCTGGTGCTATTCGCGCTGTTCATCCTGATCGGCGCGGTGTTTCTCGCGGTCGCGATGATTACTGCGCCGATGTATCAGCAAGAAGTCAGCCAGCGGCTCAACCGCGATCTTGCAACCTATATCGTCAACGAACACGTGCTGGTCGAAGATGGCCAGGTGCGGCGCGATAATCTCGGCGACCTGTTCCGTAACGTCATGACGATCAACCCGAGTCTCGAACTCTATCTGCTCGATCCGAACGGGCAGGTCGTCGCGCATTCGATGCCGCGCGACCGCGTCAAGCGTCGCTGGATTTCGCTGGCGCCGATCAGGGCGTTTCTTGGCGGCAAGGAAAAGGGACTGATCATGGGCGATGATCCGAGCGGCGAGGATCGCCAGAACAGCTTCACGGTCGCGCCGATCGACTTCGGTAACGAGCGCCAGGGTTATATCTACGCGATACTCGGCAGCGAGAAAATCACCCACGTCACCGACGTGTTGCAGCGCAGCCTGATCATGAAATGGAGCCTCGGCGCGGTTTTGATCGCGCTCGGCTTCGCCTTTGCCGCCGGTCTCGTGATGTTCTTTTTCCTGATGCGCAAGCTGAGGCTGCTGTCGGCGGCGATGCAGCAATTCAAGACCGCGAACCTGGTGCCGGAAGATACTTCCGCCGATTGCGACACCGAAGCGCTCGACGAGATCGAGGCGATGGCGGCGACCTTCGAGGCGATGGCACGGCGCATCCAGCAGCAGGTCGACGGGCTGCGCGAGGTCGAGTCCTTGCGGCGCGAGCTGGTCGCCAACGTATCGCACGACCTGCGCACGCCGCTGGCATCCTTGTCCGGGTTTCTCGAAACCCTGCAGCTCAAGTCCGACCAGCTCAGCGAGACGGAACGGCAAACCTACCTCAGAATCGCGTACGATAATTCGCAGCGGTTACGCACGCTGGTCGAGGAATTGTTCGAGCTGGCCAAGCTCGAAGCCAACGAGGT
>JBFFXR010000174.1:0-6497 GCA_041569645.1 Gammaproteobacteria bacterium | reverse complement strand
GCCGGCGTAGCCGCACGGGTTGATTCGGCTGAACGGTTCGAGGTTCATGTCGACGTTCAGGCTCAGGCCATGATAACAACATCCTTTTCGAACGCGCAATCCAAGCGCCGCGAGCTTGGCATCGCCGACGTAGACCCCCGGCGCGCCACGGCGCGTCCCGGCATCGATGCGATAGCTTGCGAGCCATTCGACAATCGAGCGCTCGAGCGTCGCGACCAGGCCTTTTACGCCGAGGCCGAGGCGCGGCAGGTCGAGCAGGCAATAAAGCAGCAGCTGCCCCGGGCCGTGGTAAGTCACCTGGCCGCCGCGATCGATCTGGACTACCGGAATGTCGCCCGGCGCGAGCAGGTGTTCGGCTCGGCCGCTCTGGCCC
The DNA here is from genome assembly GCA_041569645.1 of Gammaproteobacteria bacterium. GTDB lineage: Bacteria > Pseudomonadota > Gammaproteobacteria. The sequence continues at coordinate 6,124 of JBFFXR010000174.1, read as the reverse complement.
TGGGTGAACACCGGCGGATGCTCGGTGATCCACAGCTCGTCGGCGGTCGCGGCATCGCGCCGCGCGGTAAACGCCTTCATCGCGTCCCAGGTTGCGACGTAGTCGGTCGGCCCGAGCCGGTGTACGTGGATCGGCGTCGCGGCAGCGTGCGGTGCGAGGTCGGCGAGCTTCGGGACGTTCATGACCGGAGTTTACACCAGTCCGGCGGTAATGCCTTTCGCGATCAGAGCGACATGACGACCAGCTCGCAATCGTAGAGGTCCTGGTAGATTTCCTCGAGCTGGCGCTGGCTGTAGACGGTGAAGGTCAGCGTCAGCGCGAGATACTTGCCGCCCTTGCTCAAGCGCCGGCCGATCTCGATGTGCTCGGCCTGCGGGCAGCGCGCGCGCAGCAGTTCGAGCACCGCGCGCTCGAACTCGGCGCCCGGAGTGCCGAACACCTTGAGTGCGTAACGACTCGGGTAGTCGATCAGCGCGAGCGCCGACTCACCGGGTTTGAGCCCGGCGGCCATCAGCGAAACATCAGCTTGATGCTGTCCAGCGCGCGCGAGAACAGGCTGCCCTCGGCGATCGCCTGCAGCGCGACGATCTGCTCGCTGACGATCAGCTCGTCGTCGAGGCGGATATTGACCTGGCCGAGCTGCTGGCCGCGATCGACCGGCGCCGCGATTTCGGTGTCGATCTCCATCGATGCGTCGAGATCGCGGTAGCGGCCGCGCGGGATCGTGATGTAAATGTCCCTGCCGACGCCCATCGGCACCTGCTCCTGCTCGCCGTACCAGATGCGCGAAGTCTTGAGTATGTCCTCGGCGCGATACAGGCGATGGGTCTCGAAGAACCGGTAGCCGTAATTCAGCAATGCCTGGCTGGCCTGGGTACGCGCCTTGTCGGATTCGGAGCCGATGACGACCGAGATCAGGCGCATGTCGCCGCGCTGCGCCGATGCGACCAGGCACCAGCCGGCCGACTCGGTGTGCCCGGTCTTGACCCCGTCGACGGTCGGGTCGCGCCACAACAGGCGGTTGCGGTTGAACTGGCGGATATCGTTGAAGGTGTACTCTTTTTCCCGGTACAGGCGATAGGTTTCCGGGAAGTCACGAATGACCGCGCGCGTCAGCAACGCGATGTCGCGCGCGCTGCTGTAGTGGTTTTCGTCCGGCCAGCCGGTGGCGTTGGTGAAATTCGTGTTGCTCATGCCGAGCAGATTCGCCTGGTGGTTCATGTAGCCGACGAAGGCTTCCTCGGAACCGGCGACGTGTTCGGCAAGCGCGACGCTGGCGTCGTTGCCCGACTGGATGATCAGGCCCTTCATCAACTCCTCGACCGAAACCTTCTTGCCGACCTCGACGAACATCTTCGAGCCCTGCATGCGCCAGGCCTTCTCGCTGATCGTAACCATTTCGTCGGGCAGGATGTCGCCGTCGGCAATCGCCTTGTCGACGAGGTAGGCGGTCATCAGCTTGGTTATGCTGGCCGGCTCGATCGGTTTTTCCGGCTCTTTTTCCGCGAGCACGCGACCGGAATCGTAGTCGACCAGGATATAGCTGCTGGCGCCGATCGCCGGCGGATCGGGAATCGGTTTGGCGGCCGCCGGCGCGGGCCCGGCGGCGAGCGCCAGCAAAATGCCGAAAATCGGCGCGAAAACTCTCATCTTGATCATTACGGGGATGGTCGAAAGCACGCGATTGTAGCGGTCAGCTCATTCGCTCTCAAGGTTTGGCCCGTTCTTCCTGGACCACGATGCGCGCGGTCTGGAATCCCTTGTTCCTGAGCCGCTGCAGGATCGCATTGGCTTCGTCCATGTCGAACAGCGGGCCGACGCGCACGCGGTAGAGCGCCCCCGCGTCGGTTTCGAGCCGCGAGATCTTGACCGCCGACTCGTTGACCGCGAGCAGCGAGCGCACCATGTTGGTTGCATTGACGTAGTTCGAGAACGAGCCGGTTTGCACGAACAGCGGCACGTCCTGGCTGGAAGTATCGGCCAGCGCGATCGTGCGCACCTCGTCGTCGGGTTCTACCTGGCCCTCCTCGAGTACGCTGATTTCGACGTTGGCGGTGCCGGGGCCGTCGACGCCGAGCTTGCGCGCGGCGGCCCACGACAGGTCGATGATGCGGCCTTCGATGAACGGGCCGCGATCGTTGACCTTGACGATCGCCGAGCGGCCGTTGTCGAGGTTGCGCACGTGAACGTAGATCGGAATCGGCAGCGTCTTGTGCGCGGCGGTCATCGCGTACATGTCGTAGACCTCGCCACTCGACGTGCGGCGGCCATGAAACTTGGTGCCGTACCAGGAAGCCAGCCCGCGCTGGCGGAAGCCGGTCGAGTCGTCGAGCACGAAGTAGCGGCGGCCGAAAACGACGTAGGACGACGGGTTACCCTGCTCCGAGCGGTTGAGCGGCGGTACGCCGGCACGCGGTGCCGCGCCGCGCTCGCCGATCGGCACGCCGAAGGTGCAGGCGGTCAACGCGCTCGCCGCGACGACGACGATTGCGGTGCGAGCGTTCATATCGATTTCTTGTACTGGTGACTGATCAGCTTGGCCAACTGGTAGACGGCCATCGCGTAGAGTTCGCTGTGATTGTAACGCGTGATCACGTAAAAGTTCTTGAAGCCGGCCCAGTACTCGGGCTGCTCGCGCTGCTGCAGCCGGATCAGCGCCACCGTCGCGTCATCCTCGATAGCGAATTGCGATCGCAAACCGCGCCGCTTCAGGTCGGCCCAGCGATACTCGGGCTTGATCCCGGGCTCGAGGCCGTCGAGCGAATGCTCCTCGGCCAGCGTCAACGGCCGCGCGACCCGGCCTTCGCGCTGCCAACCGTGCTTGACAAAGTAATTGGCGACGCTCGCGGCAATGTCCGGAATGCTGTCGAACAGGTTGACCTGGCCGTCCTGGTCGAAATCGACCGCGTAATTGCGATAGCTCGACGAAATGAACTGCGGCATCCCCATCGCCCCGGCGTAGGAGCCGCGCAGCGCGCGCGGATCGAATCCCTGCTCCCTGGCCAGCAACAGGAATTGTTCGAGTTCGCGCATGAAAAAGCTCGCCCGGCGCGGGTAGTCGAAGGCCAGCGTGACGAGGCTGTCGAACACCGGATCCTTGCCCTTGTAGATGCCGTAAAAGGTTTCGACGCCGATTATGGCGACGATGATTTCGGCCGGCACGCCGGTCTTTTTGCTGACCTCGGCGAGCAGCTCGCGATGCCGCTGCCAGAACTCCACGCCGCGCGCGATGCGCTTGTCCTTGATGAAGATTGCGCGGTACTGGTACCAGTCGAGCTCCTTTTCCGCCGGCCGGTCGAGCTGCGCGAACAGATGCTCCTGCTTCTCGACGCTGGCGAAGAGATCGATCAGCTCGGCCTCGGTATAGCTCGTCTCACCGGCGATCCGGACGATGAATTCGCCGACATCGGCGCGGCCGCGGTAGTCGCCGACGGTCAGTTCGACCGCCGGCGCCGCCAACGGGAGCATCAAGCCCAGGACCAGGATAAATTTTTTCATCAAACCAGAAATCGTTTCGACGACCGAATCGCCATGATTAAACCGAATCCCACCATCAGGGTCACCATCGAAGTACCGCCGTAACTGATTAGCGGCAAGGGCACGCCGACGACCGGCAAGATGCCCGCGACCATGCCGGTGTTGACGAACAGGTAAACGAAGAACGTCAGGCTCAGCGCGCCGGCCAACAGGCGGCCGAAGGTGTCGTTGGCGTGGGCCGCGATATACAAACCGCGAAAAATAATCGCCAGGTAGATCAAGATCAAGACCACGCTGCCGAAAAAGCCGAATTCTTCGCCAAAGACCGAAAAGATGAAGTCGGTCGAGCGCTCGGGAATGAAGTCGAGTTGCGACTGGGTGCCGTTGAGCCAGCCCTTGCCGTAGACTCCGCCCGAGCCGATCGCGATTTTCGACTGGATGATGTGATAACCCGATCCAAGCGGGTCGCTGTCCGGGTCGAGCAGCGTCAGGATTCGCTTGCGCTGGTAATCGTGCAACGCGAATTTCCACAGCAGCGGCGCCATCAGCGACATGAGCACGCCGAAGCTGATCATCACGCGCCAGCGCACGCCAGCCAGGAACAACACGAAGAAGCCGGCGCTGCCGACCAGGATCGCGGTGCCGAGATCGGGCTGGCGGGCGATCATCACCACCGGGATCATGACGACCACCAGCGACACCACCAGTTCTTTCCAGCCGACCGGCAATACGCGATCGGCGAGGTAGGCGGCGACGATCATTGGTACCGCGAGCTTGAGAATTTCCGACGGCTGAAAACGAATGATCCCGAGGTCCAGCCAGCGCTGCGCACCCTTGCCGACCTCGCCGAAGTACATGACCGCGAGCAGCAGCAACAGACCGCCCAGGTAGAGCCACAACGACATCTTGCGCAGCACGCGCAGCGGCAGGTTGGCGGCCGCGACCAGTAACAACAGCGCGATGACCATACGCGTAACCTGGCGCACGACCAGCGCGTCGCTCGAGCCGCTGGCGCTGTAGAGCAGCATGCAACCGAACAGCGACAGCACGACGACGAGAAACAACAACACCGGGTCGAGGCGCAGCGCGTCGAGCACCCGCCGCGTCAACGAGACCGATTCGACGTCCAGCGCGTAGCTCATGTGTCGTCCAGCAGGTAGGCGTCCATGATGCGACGCGCGATCGGCGCCGCGACCGAGCTGCCGGAACCGCCGTGTTCGACGATTATCGCGACCGCGATGCGCGGCTCGTCGGCCGGCGCATAGCTGATGAACAGCGCGTGATCGCGCAGGTTTTCGGCGACCGTTTCCTCGTCGTACTCCTCGTCTTGCGCGACCTCGAAAACCTGCGCGGTGCCGGTTTTACCGGCGACCTGGTACTGCAGCCCCTGACTGATGCGAAACGCGGTACCGCGTATGTGGTGCACGACGTCGACCATCGCCTTATGAACATGTTTCCAGTTGGCCTCGCGTTGAAGCCGGTAATCCCCGGTTTGTGCCACCGTGTATTCGACTTGCTGCTGATCGGTCACCCGCTCGACCGAGCGCACCAGGTGCGGCCGGAAGCGCTTGCCACGCAGCGCGAGGGCAGCGGTCGAGTTGGCAAGCTGCAGCGGCGTCACCAGCAAAGCGCCCTGGCCGATACCGGTGATCAGAGTTTCGCCCGGAAACCAGGGCATGTGCTCGGTACGCTGCTTCCACTCGCGCGACGGCAGCAGGCCGTCGCGCTCGCCGGTGCTGTCGATGCCGGTCTTGACGCCGAATCCGAACTGGCCGAGAAAAGTCGACATCCGGTCGATGCCCATGCGGTAGGCGAGATCGTAAAAGTAGACGTCGCAGGACTGTACGATCGCACCGTTCAAATCCATCAGGCCGTGGCCTTCCTTTTTCCAGTCGCGGTACTTGCGCTCCTCGTTGGGCAGCTGGTAGTAGCCGCCACACCAGGTATGCCGGTCCTTTTGCGCGACCGCGCCTTCGAGCCCGCCGAGACCGTAAAACGGCTTGGTCGTCGAACCCGGCGGGTACTGACCCGACAGCGCGCGATTGAACAGCGGCCGGTCCGGCGAGTCGCGCAGCCGGGCGTATTCCTCGATGCCGATGCCGTTGACGAAGGCATTCGGGTCGAACACCGGCATCGACACCAGCGCGAGTATTTCGCCGTTGTTCGGATTGATTGCGACGGCTGCACCGTTCTGCCCGACGAAGGCTTCCTCGGCGACCCTCTGCAGTCGGCTGTCGATCGTCAAATGAAGATTATTGCCGGGAATCGGCGGGTCCTCGGTCAGCACGCGCAGCGTCCGGCCGCGCGCGTTGACTTCGACCTGCTGTACGCCGACCGTACCGTGCAGCTCATCCTCGTAAAATTTCTCGAGCCCGAGCTTGCCGATGTGCGTGCTGCCGGCGTAATCGACCTCGTCGACCTCGGTGAGATCGCGCTCGTCGATCCGGCCGACATAACCGAGCGCGTGCACCGCGTGCGCGCCCTGCGGATAGTGACGCGTCAGGCGTGCATTGATCTCGACGCCCTCGAACTGATGCAGGTTGACGGCGAGCCGCGCGACCTCCTCGTCGTCGAGATTGAGCCGCAGCGGCACGCTCTCGAACGGCCGCCGGCGCCGCGCCGCCTGCTCGAAGCGGCTCAGGTCCTG
>JBFFXR010000173.1:0-6561 GCA_041569645.1 Gammaproteobacteria bacterium | reverse complement strand
TGTCGGACGAAAAGCCCTGGTGGTACTTGACGTCGTAGTTGTAACGCTCGCTGAAATCGATCTTGCCCTCGAACTCGTCGAACAGGTCGCTCGGCATCTTGCCGAAGATGTTGGTCAGCACATTGAGGCGGCCCCGGTGCGCCATGCCGATGACGACTTCGTGGGTGCTGGTGACCCCGGCCTGCTGCACGACGCGGTCGAGGATCGGGATCAGCGATTCGCCGCCCTCGAGTGAAAAGCGTTTCTGCCCGATATAGCGGGTGTGGAGATATTTCTCGAGGTTTTCGGCAGCGATGATCCGATCGAGAATGCGGTTGCGCCGGCCTTCGCGAAAGCTCGGCCGCGCCAGCGTGGTTTCGAGTTGCACCTGGATCCAGCGTTTTTGCGCGCGATCCTCGATGTGCATGTACTCGCTGCCGACCGAGCCGCAGTAGGTCTTCTCGAGCCGGTCGATAATATCGCGCAGCGGCGCGTCTTCGACGCCGAACAGCGAGCCGGTATTGAACACGGTGTCGAGATCGGCCTCGCCGAGGTTATTGCCGGCCAGCGTCATCTCCTTGATCTCGGCAACCGGCTGCAGTTCGAGCGGATCGAGCCGGGCCTTTTGATGGCCCTTGAATCGATAGGCATTGATCAACTGCAGCACCGATACCTGCTTGGCGTCGTGTGCGTGCAGTGCGGTATCGGTAATCGGCGCGGCGGCGCGGCGGTTCAGCACCGCCGATTTCATCTGTGCCTGAATCTCGAGATGGTCCGGGTCGGGCGCGAGTTCGCCGTTCCTGAGCGCCTTGAACCAGTCTCGCCAGTGTTCGTCGACGTCGTTTTCGTCTTTCAGAAAGCGTGCATAGAGTTCCTCGATGAAGACCGCATTGCTGCCGTAGAGATAACTCTCTTCCTGCATTTTTCTCATGCTCATGGCAATCTACCTGTCGACGTTTTTATATGGATGCGCGGAGGGTTCGGATTAAGTTGAGATAATAGTCGAAGTCTGGCGCTTGATTAACGATTAATCCCGGAGTTCAACGATGCGGAGAAACCGCACGAATGTCAACATCGGCGGCGCTCGCGGCGCATCCGGATTTCCGCTGGGATTCGAAGGCAAGGCTGTTAGAATACGCGCGTTTGTGCAGCGGACGGAGCGCATGGCGCAGTACATTTACACGATGAACGGGGTCGGCAAGGTCGTACCGCCGCAAACCGAGATCCTCAAGAACATCTCGTTGAATTTTTTCCCCGGCGCCAAGATCGGCGTGCTCGGTTACAACGGCGCCGGCAAGTCGACGCTGCTGCGCATCATGGCCGGCGTCGACACGGAGTTCATCGGCGAGGCGCGGCCGCAACCGGGAATTCGCATCGGCTACTTGCCGCAGGAACCCGAGCTCGATGCCGCGCTCGACGTGCGCGGCAATGTCGATCAGGGCGTCGCCGAAACCCGTTCGCTACTCGACGCGTTCAACGCGGTCAATCTCAAGTTCGCCGAGCCGATGTCGGACGACGAGATGAACGCGCTGCTCGCCGAGCAGGCCGAGCTGCAGGAAAAAATCGACGCCGCCGGGGCCTGGGATCTCGACCGCAAGCTCGACGTCGCCGCCGACGCGCTGCGACTGCCGCCCTGGGACGCCGGGGTCGAACGCCTGTCCGGCGGCGAAAAGCGCCGCGTCGCGTTGTGCCGACTGCTGTTGTCGAATCCCGACATGCTGATCCTCGACGAGCCGACCAACCACCTCGACGCCGAGTCGGTCGCCTGGCTCGAGCGCTTCCTGCAGGAATTTTCGGGTACCGTCATCGCCGTCACCCACGACCGCTACTTCCTCGACAACGTCGCCGGCTGGATACTCGAGCTCGACCGCGGCCACGGTATTCCGTGGCAGGGCAACTATTCGTCCTGGCTCGAACAAAAAGAGCAGCGACTGGCGCACGAGGAACGCGCCGACAAGGCGCGGCGCAAGACGATGCAGGCCGAACTCGAATGGGTGCGCGCCAACCCCAAAGGCCGGCAATCAAAGAGCAAGGCGCGCCTCAGGCGCTTCGAGGAACTGAGCACGCAGGATTACCAGAAACGCTCGGAGACCCGCGAGCTGTACATCCCGCCGGGTCCGCGACTCGGCGACGTCGTCGTCGAGATCGACGGCGGCCGCAAGGCCTACGGCGACCGGCTGCTCTGCCAGGATCTCGACTTCAAGCTACCGCGCGGCGGCATCGTCGGCATCATCGGCCCGAACGGCGCCGGCAAGACCACCCTGTTTCGCATCATCGTCGGCGAGGAGGAGCTCGATGCCGGCACGCTCACGGTCGGCGAAACGGTCGAGATCGCCTACGTCGACCAGTCGCGCGACACGCTCGACGGTTCGAAGACGGTCTGGGAAGAAGTCTCCGACGGGCTCGATACGATCGTCGTCGGCAACTACGAAGTTCCGTCGCGCGCCTACGTCTCCCGCTTCAACTTTCGCGGCCAGGCACAGCAAAAGTACGTCAAGGACCTGTCCGGCGGCGAGCGCAACCGGCTGCATCTCGCCAAGCTATTGAAAAGTGGCGGCAACCTGTTGCTGCTCGACGAGCCGACCAACGATCTCGACGTCGAGACGCTGCGCGCGCTCGAAGAGGCGCTGCTCGAGTTTCCCGGCTGCGTGGTCGTCATATCGCACGACCGCTGGTTCCTCGACCGCATCGCGACGCACATTATCGCTTTCGAGGGCGACAGCCAGGTCTATACTTACGAGGGAAACTATTCCGAGTACGAGAGCCACCGCAAGCAGCGTCTCGGCCAGGACGCCGAGCAACCGCATCGCATCAGGTACAAGAAACTGGAAGTCTGATGGCCGAATTCGACAAACTGTTCAAGCGCCTCGACCTGCTGCTCGACCGGGTCGAACAGCTGCTGCCGGGGCGAACCGAGTTTGCCACCGAAGCGGGCTTCCAGGCCTACCGCTGGACCGCGGCCGGACTCGAAGGCATCGCGATGGTCGACGAAGTCGACGCAGCCAACCTGCTGCACCTCGAGCGGCAAAAAAACCTGCTGTTTCGAAATACCGCGCAGTTTCTGCGCGACAAGCCGGCCAATAACGCGCTGCTGTGGGGCGCCCGCGGCACCGGCAAATCATCGCTGATCAAGGCCCAGCTTACCGAGTTCGGCGATCAGGGCCTGTGCATCGTCGAGGTGCCGAAGGCCGCGACCGGCGAGTTGTTCGAGATCATCCGCCTGCTCGCCGAGGACGGGCGTCGCTTCATCGTCTACCTCGACGACCTGTCCTTCGAAGCCAACGACGATTCGTACAAGGCGCTCAAAGCCTGTCTCGAGGGTTCGCTGCAGCCACAGCCCGACAACGTGATCATCTATGCGACGTCGAACCGCCGCCATCTGATGCCGGAATCGATGCAGGATAATCTCGACAGCACCGTGGTCGACGGCCAGCTGCATCCGAGCGACGCGATCGAGGAAAAGATTTCCCTGTCGGACCGCTTCGGCCTGTGGTTGTCCTTCCACCCTTTCACGCAGGACCAGTACCTCGCCGTGGTCGAGCAAAGTCTCATCGAACGCGGCCTCGAAATGGACGAGGAAGCGCGCCTCGAATCGATCCGTTTCGCCACCAGTCGAGGCTCTCGCAGCGGTCGCATCGCGGTGCAATTCGCCGCCTACTGGGAGAGCCTGGGCTAGTTTCCCGGCAGCCTGTCACCCCGCCGGCGCTTGAAATCGCGCCTGCCCCGTGCCAATCTTTAGTAATTGACCGTGGTAAACGCGCATCGCGTTTGGAGCGCTTCGCTTGGACCTCGCCGAAGAAACCGACCTGCTTCGCAAAATTCCGATGTTCGCGAAGATGGATACGTCGAAGCTCAAGCTACTGGCGTTCGCGAGCGAGATCGTCGAATTCGAGGACGGCGACGTCGTCTTCAAGAGCGGCGACAGCGCCGACTACGCCTACGTGATCATGGACGGCGCGGTCGACATCATTACCGAAACCGAATCCGGACCGGAAGTCATATTGACGGTTCGGCAAAATCAGCTGATCGGCGAGCTCGGATTGCTCAACAATTCGCCGCGCATCGCGACGCTGATCTCGAACGGCAATCTGCGGGCGATGAAAATCACCGCCGACATGTTTTTCCGCCTGCTGCGCGAAAACGCCGACGTCGCGCTCGACGTCGTGCGAATGCTCGCCGACAAGCTGACCCGATCCCACGCCCAGGTCGAGAGCCTGCAACAACAGGTCAGTCACCTGCAACACCAGCTCGGTCAGCAGGACGATGCCTGATGGCCGACCCGGATTTGCCCGACCTGCTGGGCCGCGACCGATTCCAGGCGCTTTGGCGGCGTAAGCTCGTCGCCGGCGCGCGCGACGACAGCGCTGCGATCCATCGGCAACTGGTCGACGCCTACCGCGAGCCGCAACGCTTCTACCATACGCTCGAACATATCGAACACTGCCTAGGCATGTTCGAGCTGTGCAAGCCCGAACTCGAGCAGCCCGACGCCGTCGAGTTCGCGATCTGGTTTCACGACGCGATATACGTTCCCGGTGCAAGCGACAACGAGGCACAAAGCGCCCGCCTGTATCGCCGGCACGCGAGCGGCGCGCAGGCCGACGAATTCATCGCACTGGTATCGCGGTTGATCATGGCGACGCTGCACGACGGTAATTCGCTCGACGACGCCGACGCCTATTACATGGTCGATATCGACCTGTCGAGCTTCGGCCTCGACTGGGAGGCGTTCTTGCGCGACAGCAAAAACCTCCGGCGCGAACGCCCGGCGGTCAGCGACGAGGATTTTTATCGCAACCAGGGCGATTTTCAGAAGTTATTGCTCGCGCGCGAGCGTTTCTATCACTCCGAATTTTTCCAGCAACGCTTCGAGCAGCGCGCACGGGCCAACCTCGCGCGCTACTTCGATCACATCGGCGAATCCGACTAATCCCGCTCGCTTGGCGCTTCGACGGTATAGATCCGCACCGCGCGATTGAGGCCGCGCACCGAGGTTTCGCCCAGTTCGCGACAGCTGAACTCATCCTCGGGAAGCTTCGCCCGAGTCGAGTCGGAGACTATTATGCGGGTACCGAAATCCTTGTTCAGTTGCTCGAGACGCGCGGTCAGATTGACCTGATCGCCGTGCACGGTGTAGCCAACGCGGTCCCCTGAGCCGACCAGGCCGCCGACGACCATTCCGGTATTGATACCGATGCGCGTGTTGAAAACGATGCCTTCGCCGAACTCGACGCCGTCGAGCACGCGCTGGATTGCGAGCGCGGCGCGTACCGCGTTGGCGGCATGGTTGGCGTCGGGTTTCGGCACGTTGAATGTTGCAAGCAGCGCGTCGCCCTGAAACTGGCTGATGACGCCGCCGTATTCGCCGATCGGCCCGGCGATCAAGGTGAAGTATTTATTGAGTGCCTCGATCAGGCGTTCCGGCGGCACCGTCTCGCTGATCGAAGTGAAGCCTTCGATGTCGGTAAACAGGATCGTGCACTCGCTGACCTCGCCCTTGCCGGTGATCGCGCCCTCTTCCGACGAAATTACGCGCTCGGCGACTTCCTGCGGCACGAAGCGCGACAGGTCGCGCGCGGCGCTACCCTCGATGCCCGACTCGGCGAGCAAATTGCGCGCGCGGTGCAGCGCGAGCGCCAGCACGCCGGTGACCATCAGAATCGACACAATCTTGTCGAACTCGGCGCCGATCAGCACCGAGTTCGAGGTCATGTATTCGACGTAGTCACGGGTAATCATGTCGCGCGTGGGATCGGTGGCGAGCACGTAACCAACCATCAGCAGCCAGCCGATGGCCGCACTGATACCGGTGGCAACGACGAAACGCGGGTCGAAATGCAGCGCGCGAATGCTGATGAAGATAAAGAGATACAACAAGGTCGGCGCCTTCAGGTAAAACGACGGCGGCTGTTCGTATTGCAGGTGAAAACTCCAGATCAGCGCCAGCAACAACGCGATGTCGACGACCGACGACAGATAAAGCATCCAGTCGGGCAGCCGGCGATTGATCGCGAGATAAAACCGAATCAGGCTGAAGGCGAGGTAGACCGACAAGACCCACGGAACCGGCGCAAAGTCGGCTTCCTGGGAAAAGGTTTTCGGCGCGATCGCGTAGAGCAGGCCAAAGATCGTTACGATAACGAGCTGGATGATGCTGATCAGGACTTCGCTGCGTTCCTGCTGATCCTGGATCGAGCGACGCAGGCGTTCCGGCAGTCGTTCGTCACCGTACTTGCCCCGCAGCAGCGGCAGGGAGGCGAGGAATCCGTCGTTCGCCAGCTTGTCAGTCAAATTCGATCTCCGCGAAACCTGCGCCGCAATATGACCTTATGACCGACCCGCTTGTCAATAATTCCGGAACCTTCGGCTTTAGTTGACTTGCGACAGTGCGTTTTGCGAAAAATCAGTGTAGTCTGCGCGTGCTGGGCTAATCGCAACCGAAAAATATGACGGCACGACTGGAACAGTCCCGAATTCTGATTTATAGCCACGATACGTTTGGCCTCGGCCATTTGCGCCGCTGCCGCGCCATCGCGCATTCACTGGTCGGATACTACAAGGGCCTGTCGGTGCTGATCCTGT
>JBFFXR010000172.1:0-6661 GCA_041569645.1 Gammaproteobacteria bacterium | reverse complement strand
CACCGGTTACGTGCCGGAGAGCGATCACGGCGCGCGCGCGGTGCCGGTCTATCAAACCACGTCCTACGTGTTCGAAAGCGTCAGCGCCGGTGCGTCGCTGTTCAACGTCGAACAGGGCGGCCACATCTACAGCCGTATCACCAACCCGACCGTGGCGGTGCTCGAGCAGCGCATCGCCGCGCTCGAGGGTGGCAGTGGCGCGATCTGCACCGCGTCGGGCATGAGCGCATTGTTCACGCTGTTCATCACGCTGTGCTCGGCCGGGGATCACCTGATTTCGGCAACCCAGATCTACGGTTCGACCGCGACCCTGCTCAAGCACACGATCCGGCGTCTCGGCATCGAATGCGATTTCGTGCCGATCAACGATGAGCAGGCATTGCGCGACGCGCTCAAACCCAACACCAAGCTCGTGTTCTGCGAGTCGATCGGTAACCCGGGCCTCGAAATCGCGAACATCCCCGGGATCGCGGCGATCGCGCACCAAGCCGGCATCCCGGTGGTCGTCGACGCGACCTTCGCCACGCCGACGCTGTGCCGACCGCTCGAGCACGGCGCCGACGTCGTCGTGCATTCGACCACCAAGTGGATGGGCGGTCATGGCGTCGCGATCGGCGGCGCGGTGGTCGACGGCGGCCGCTTCGACTGGAGCGCCAGCGGGCGCTTCCCCGAGCTGACCGAACCCTACGCGCCGTTTCATGGCATTCGTTTCTGGGAAGAGTTCGGCCCGTCGGCGCTGGCGATGAAGATGCGCGCCGAGTCGATGCGCGATGTCGGCGCGGCGATGAGCCCGCACAACGCTTTTTTGATCCTGCAGGGGATCGAGACGCTGAACCTGCGCATGAAGCAACACGTCGCCAACGCGAAAGCGCTGCTCGAATGGCTGCAGCAACAGGAGACCGTGACCTGGACCAACTACCCCGACATGGCGAGCAACCCGAGCCATGAACTCGCGGCGACGCTGTTTCCCGACGGCGCCGGCTCGATGCTGTGCTTCGGCGTCGTCGGCGGACGCGCCGGCGGCGCGGCCTTCATCGATTCGCTCGAGCTCGCGTCGAACCTCGCCAACGTCGGCGACGCGCGCACCCTGGTGCTGCACCCGGCGACGACGACCCACTCGCGCCTGACCCGCGAGGATATGGAAGCCGCCGGTATCAGCGAGGACATGGTGCGAGTATCGGTCGGCATCGAGGACATCGCCGATATCCGGGCCGATTTCGAGCGCGGCCTGCGCGCCGCCAAACGCGTCGCGGGGGCCGGCTGATGTATTGCGAAGTCAGAGGTCAGAACAGCTACGCCGCGACCGGCGGCAAGGATTTCGATCCCGAACTGCCGACCGTCATGTTCGTCCACGGCAGCGGCCTCGATCACCGCAGCTGGGCGCTGCAAACCCGCTGGTTCGCTTACAACGGCTACTCGGTGCTCGCCCCGGACCTGCCCGGCCACAGCCTGTCCGCCGGCAAGCCGCTCGAAACGATCGAGGATATGGGTGCCTGGCTCGGCGAATTCGTCGCCGCGGTCGGCGCGCCGCCGGTGCACGCGGTCGGCCATTCGCAGGGGTTTCTCGACATCCTCGAGCTCGCGCGCCAGGCACCGGCATCGCTCAAGTCGATCACCGGCGTCGGTACCGCCGGCGAAATTCCGGTCAACCCGGCGCTGATCGACGCCGCGCAAAAGGATGCCGCCAAGGCCGCCGAAATGCTGCTGTTGTGGGGATTCGGCCCCGACGCGCAGTACGGCATCAGCGCGGTGCCGGGCATGCAGCCAATCGCGATCGGCCGCCAGATCATGGGTTCGAACCCGATGTACGAGGATCTGGTCGCCTGCAGCAATTACAAAAACGGTCTCGAGGTCGCGCAGGCGCTCGACGTACCGGCCCAATTGATCCTCGCGCGCAAGGACCGACTGACGCCGCTGAAAGCCGGCATGCAGCTCGCCGACGCGTTGCGCGCGAAGGTCACGGTCATCGAGCGCTATGGCCACATGCTGCCGGTCGAGGCGCCGAAGCAGACGCTCCACGAGCTGCGCGCGCTGATCGGCTCGCTCGAGAAAGCTGCATGACGAGAACAAAGCCGTCATTGCGAGCGCAGCGAAGCAATCTCCGGCTATCGGGCAATTGTCTGGAGGTTGCTTCGTCGCACGCAACCTTCGGTTGCGTGCTCCTCGCAATGACATGCACATATCGAGGATGGTGAAATGAAGATCGGCAAGGTGGCGGTAATCGGTGCAGGCACCATGGGAGCCGGGATTGCCGGGCAGGTGGCGAATGCCGGCATCGACGTCTGGCTGCTCGATCTGCCCGACGACGACAATCCGAACGCGCGGGCCGAGCGCGGGCTCGAACGGCTGCGCGACCCGAACCAGCCGGGCCTGATCAGCGACGCCGTCGAGCGACACATCCATCTCGGCAATACGCGCGACGATTTCGGCGTGCTCGCCGACTGCGACTGGATCGCCGAGGCCGTCGTCGAGCGCCTCGATATCAAGAAGGCGTTGTACCAGCGGCTCGACGCAACCTGTCGCGACGACGCGATCGTCACGTCGAACACGTCGACGATCCCGATCCGGCTGCTGGTCGAGGACATGCCGGAGTCCTTCCGCCGACGCTTCGCGATTACGCATTTTTTCAACCCGGTGCGCTTCATGCGCCTGCTCGAGCTGGTGCGCGGCGAGGATACCGATCCCGCGATCATCGATCTGCTGGCCGGTTTCTGCGAACAGCAACTCGGCAAGGGCGTCGTGCCGTGCCGCGATACCCCTGGATTTCTCGGCAACCGGGTCGGCGTCTACGCGATCCAGTGCGCGCTGCACGCGGCCTTCGAAATGGGCCTCACGCCGCTCGAGGCCGACGCGATTTTCGGCCGGCCAATGGGCATTCCGAAGACCGGCGTGTTCGGCCTCTATGACCTGATCGGCATCGACCTGATGTCCGACGTCGTGCAGAGCCTGGTCGATATCCTGCCGCCCGACGACGCGTTTCACCGCGAGGCGGCGAAGATCCCGCTGATGATACGCATGATCGACAATGGCCAGACCGGCAACAAGCAGGGCCAGGGTTTTTATCGCCAGCGCGACGGCCGTCGCGAAGTGCTCGACCTCGCCGACGGCGAGTACCAGGCCGCGCCGCCGCGACTCGCGTTGCCGCTCGCCGAGCAGGCCGAGCAGGATGGCGTGGGGGTGCTGCTTGCCGACGACGGCCGTTACGGCGAATACGCCTGGCGCGTGCTGTCACGCACGCTGGCCTACGCGGCGTCGCTGGTGCCCGAGGTCGACGACGGCCCGCTCGGCATCGACGACGCGATGAAGCTCGGCTACAACTGGATCCAGGGCCCGTTCGAGCTGCTCGACGAGATCGGGGTCGACGCGTTCATCGGCCGACTCGAAGCCGACGGCGTCGAAGCGCCCGGCTTTCTCGCCGAGGCGGCCGGCGCGAGTTTTTACCGCGTTGCCGACGGCCGCCTCGAGGCGCGCCGCCACGGCGGCGCCTGGCAACCGATCGAGCGCCCCGCGGGCGTCATCCGTTTCAGCGAAAAGCGGCGCACGCTCGCGCCCGAGAACACCTGCGCGGTAGCCAGTTGGTTCGATCTCGACGGCGTCGCGCTGGTCGAGTTTCATTCCAAGGCCAACGCGCTCGACGGCGACTCGATGGCGATACTTGCCGATGCGCTCGAAGCGGCCGAAAGCAAGAATATGCGCGGCCTGGTCGTACACAACGACGCGCAGCACTTTTCCTGCGGCGTCAACCTCGGCGTGGTGCGCGAGTTCTACCGCCGCGACGATCTCGACGGGCTCGATCGCTTCCTCGCCGATTTCCAGCAAACCGTGCTGCGCATGGCGCGCGCCGATTTCCCGGTCGTCGCCGCGCCGGTCGGGTTGTCGATTGGCGGCGGTTTCGAAGTCGTGCTGCACGCGCAACAGGTGATTTGCCACGCCAACTCGGTCATGGGGCTGGTCGAATCGCTGGTCGGCGTGGTGCCGGGCGGCGGCGGCTGCAAGGAGACGCTGTACCGCTGGATCGACAAGCTTGGCTGCGGCGACGACATCTCCGAGGCTTGCCGCAAGGCGTTCATGAACCTCGGCTACGGCCGCACCGCAAGCTCGCCCGAGCTCGCGCGCGCCCAGGCAATGCTGCGGCCGCACGATCGCTACCTGATCAACCGCGACCGGATACTCGGCGCGGCGCTCGCCGCGATCGACGATCCGGCAAGTAAAACCCCGTTCGAGCGGCCGGCGCTTGCGATGCCTGGTAGACCGCTGTTCGACGACATGGTCAAATGGCTCGAAAAATCACATGCCGACGGCAAGTTCCTCGCCCACGATGTGCGCGTCGCGACCGAACTCGCGCGTATCGTCACCGGTGGCGACATCGAGCCCGGCACACGCTGGAGCGAACAGGATTTGTTCGACGCCGAGCGGCGCGCGTTTATCGCGCTGATCCAGACCGACGCCACGCGCGCGCGCATCGACGGCATGCTCGACGCCGGCGCGCCGGTCCGCAATTGACGAGGTGAAAGCATGACCGCCGAATACGATCAACTCGAAATGAACGCGGCCAACTTCGTGCCGCTATCGCCGCTGTCGTTCCTCGAGCGCAGCGCCGACATCTACCCCGAGCGCGAATCCCTGATCTACAACGCGCGTCGCTATACCTGGGCGCAGACGCGCAACCGCTGCCTGCGCATCGCGTCGAGCCTCGCCGCGCGCGGCATCGGCCGCAACGATACGGTGTCGGTGTTCGCGTTCAACACGCCGGAAATGTTCGAAAGCCACTTCTCGATCCCGCTCGCCGGCGCGGTGCTCAACACGATCAACACGCGCCTCGACGCGGCGACCGTTGCCTACATCATCGATCACGGCGAGTCGCGCGCGTTCATCTGCGACCGCCAGCTGTGGCCGGTGCTCGAGGCGGCCCTGGGCCAGTGTAAACTGCGCCCCGAAATCATCATCATCGACGACCCCGACGCCGCCGAAAAGCCGGATCTGCCGACCGACCACGAATTCACCTGTTACGAGGATCTCGTCGACCGCGGCGACGATACCTTTCAGTGGCGCCTGCCGGAGGACGAATGGCAGGCGCTGGCGCTGAACTACACCTCGGGCACCACCGGCCTGCCGAAAGGCGTCGTTTACCATCATCGCGGCTCCTACCTGATGACGATGGGCACGGTGCTGTCATGGGCCCTGCCGCCGCACCCGACCTATCTTTACACGGTGCCGATGTTCCACTGCAATGGCTGGGGCCACGCCTGGACGATGACCGCGCTGGCCGGCACCGTGGTCTGCCTGCGCGCGTTCCAGCCGAAACTGTTCTTCGAGCTGATCGAACGCCACGCGGTGACCCATTTCGGCGGCGCGCCGGTGGTCCTGAACATGCTCGCCAACGCGCCCAAGGAAGACCAGAAGCGCTTCGACCGGCCGGTCTACGCGATGACCGCCGGTGCGCCACCGCCGGCCAAGGTGCTCGAGCGGATGGCCGATTTCAATTTTGACGTCATGCACGTCTACGGCCTGACCGAGACCTATGGCCATATCCTGCACTCGGCGCCGCAGGCCGACTGGACCGCGCAGTCGATAGAGCGCCAGGCCGAGCTCAAAGCGCGCCAGGGGGTGCGTTTCGCGATGACCGAGGCGGTCGACGTGATCGACCCCGAGAGCGGCGAATCGGTGCCGTGGGACGCCGAGACGATGGGCGAGATCGTCATTCGCGGCAATACCGTCATGAAGGGATACCTGAAGGATCCGGGCGCAACCGCCAAGGTGTTCAAGGACGGCTGGTTCCTGAGCGGCGACATCGCCGTGGTTCACCCCGACGGCTATATCCAGGTGCGCGACCGCGCCAAGGACGTGATCATCTCGGGCGGCGAAAACATCTCGTCGGTCGAAGTCGAGGGCGTACTTTACAAGCACCCGGCGGTCGGAGAGGCCGCGGTAGTTGCCTACCCCGACGACAAGTGGGGCGAGGTGCCATGCGCCTTCGTCGAACTCAAAACCGGGCAGGATGCAAGCGAACAGGAGCTGATCGATTTCTGCGCCGATAACATGGCGCGTTTCAAGCGGCCGAAAAAAGTCGTCTTCGGCGAGTTGCCGAAGACCGCGACCGGCAAGATCCAGAAAAACGTGTTGCGCGAGCGCGCCAGGTCATTGTAAAACGAGGCAAACTTCAGCACCCTGTCGTCATGGATCAAAACATTTCACCGTCCGAACTGCGCCAGCTCATCCGCGCCGGCGAATTTACGACCAATACATCGGGTTATTCGCGTGGCTACGTGCAGGGCAACCTGTGTATCCTGCCGGCCGACTACGCCGCTGAATTCCTGCAGTTCTGCACTTTCAATCCCAAGCCCTGTCCGCTGATCGGCATGTCGTCGTCGCCGGGCGACTACAGCATTCCGCGACTCGGGCTCGACCTCGACCTGCGCAGCGACGTGCCGAGCTATCGCGTGTTCGAGGACGGCGAACTCACGCGCGAAGTGCACGACGTGAGCGAATTCTGGCGCGACGACCTCGTCGCCTTCGTGCTTGGTTGCTCGTTCTCGTTCGAGGAAGCGCTGCTCGACGACGGCCTCGAAATCCGCAACGTCACCGAGGGCGTCAACGTGCCGATGTATCGCACCGACATCGATTGCGAGAGCGCCGGCCGGTTCAGCAGCAAGATGGTCGT
>JBFFXR010000171.1:0-6677 GCA_041569645.1 Gammaproteobacteria bacterium | reverse complement strand
GCGCCGATGAAGCCGGCCGACCCGCCGCGGCGCAGGCCGGCGAAGATGATCGGCGCCGCCGCCGGCAGGACTATCTTCAAGATGATGTCGGCGCGCGTGCCGAGAAAGGCCTGGCCCATCTCGATCATCGATGCCGAGGTGTTGCGCACGCCGCCGGCGGTGTTGAGCACGATCACCGGCATCGCCATGATGCAGACGACGAATACCTTCGAGGTCAGGCCGATGCCGTAGACCATGACCAGCAGCGGGATCAGCGCCGCCAGCGGCGCGGTCTGCATGACGATGAAGATCGGCGACACCAGCCAGTCGAAACGCCGGTCGAGACCGATCGCGAGACCGATGCCGATGCCGAGGAATGCCGAGATCAGGATACCGACAACCAGCGGCCGCAATGTTTCGGCGTAGGCTGTAAAAATCGTGCCGTCAACGAGCAGCGTCCAGAACGCCGACAGCGACTCGATGAAGGTCGGGAAGGCGAAGCTCACCGGGATTCGGCCGGCGATTTCCCAGGCACCGAATACGATCGTCGCCGAGAGCAGTTTCAGTACTAGCGGGCGGTGCGGGATTCTGACCATCGATGCGAGCTATATTGGAGTCGGAAACGCGACGCCGGCAGCGACGAGATCACTCGCGCCGCCGCCGGTCGGTTCGCAGTTTTATTGCGTCGCCCGCTTGAGCGGCGCCATGTACCAGAAGTCGTCGATCTTCAGCGTCGACAGATCGCCCTGTAGCTGGCCGGCCTGCGAGTACCACTCGAGGTCGGCGCGCGCGGCTTTTTCGCCGCCGCCGTTCGGGTCGTAGAGGCCGCCCGCGACGGCATCACGATAGAAATCGTCGAGGCTGTCGAGTACCTCTTTGGGCAGCTGCCCGATCGGCCCGTTCGGGTCGGTTTCGCGGCGGATGATCGTCGGATCCTTGTGCATGTCCCGGTAGACGCTGACCAGCGCCTTGACGAAGATATCGACGTCTTTCTCGTTTGCCTTGATCCAGTTGATGTTGGCGAACAGCGCTTCGTCGCTGGCGTCGACTTCGAACATCGGCAGCACGTTGAACTTGTCGCCCTGGGTCTTGACCAGCTTGTTCTTGTTCGACAGGTCGACGATGGTCGCGTCGGTCTGGCCGGCGACCAGCGCGACGATGCGGTTGGCCGAACCGGGCACGTAGGAACGCTTGCCGAACTTGATGTTGAGCTTGTCCTCGATCACGTTGGCGATCGAGTCGGTGCCGCCGCCGCGCGAATGCAACAGGATCGGCTCACCATCGAGGTCCTTGAGGCTCGAGTACTTCTTCGACGAGACCGGGAAGAATTTGAGCTTGGACAGCTGGAATATGATGCGCACCGGCGCCTTCGCGCGCTGCATCGCCGAGTAGGGCGTGCCGAAACCGATGTCCATCTGCCCGCTCAGGATCGCCTGGATCGCGAGCTCCTCGTCGGAGAACGCGGTCCACTCGTAGTCGAGGCCCATCGCTTTGGCGCGGTCGAGCGCGACGAAGAACGCGGCGAGTTCGTCCGACGGCGTTTCGGCCAGCGCGATGCGGATCTTGCCCGCTTGCGCCGGGGAGCCGAATGCCAATGCGAGCAGCAGGGCTGGCGCCAGTAGCCAGGCTTTGTTGAAAATTGCTCTCATGATTTCATCCTCGTGTCGATTGCGTTTGTGATCCGGAACGATCGATTGGCACCGCAGGCGGTGCCGTCACGCGTCGGTTTGCGCGCCGGCGGCACTTGCTCGAAGGGCACGATTCGTCGTTCCGGGGTTCGGTTTCATACCTGACCAATTATTGATTGGTTTGTTTTTTATTGCCGATTGGTTAACATATTAAACCACATTGGATTACGAACACCAAAAAAATTTGCGCCGGCGGCGGCCGGCATCGAGCGATGCATGAACAGTTCCACCGAAAGCGCCCTGACCCAGTTGAAGGCATGGCTCGCGCAACGCGAGCTGCCTGACGACGGCCGTCTGCCGCCCGAACGCGAACTGTGCGAGTTGCTCGGCGTGTCGCGCGGCGCGCTGCGCAAGGCACTCGCCCTGCTGGAACGCGACGGCGAGCTGTGGCGCCAGGTCGGCAAGGGTACTTTCGTCGGCGCGCGACCGGTCGACAAGTTTTTGTCGGTCGCGGCGATTGCCGAGGGTTCGAGCCCGTTCGAGGTCATGCAGGCGCGCCTGCTGATCGAGCCGATGCTTGCCGCCGAGGCCGCGGTTCACGCGAGCGCGGCGCACCTCGACGAAATGCAGCGCTGCACGCGCCTGCAGCGCGAGGCGACGACCTGGCGCCAGTACGAAAATGCCGACAACCGGCTGCACCGCACGGTTGCCGAAGCCGCCGGCAATTCGGTGCTGACCGCGCTGTTCGACCAGCTCAACGCGGTGCGCCGCGCGATTGTCTGGGGGCGGTTGCGGCAAAAGCCCGATCACCCGCCGGCCGATCATCACAGTTTCGCGCAGCACGACGAAATCGTGCGCGCGATCGGCGAGCGCGACCCCGAGCGCGCCTACCGGGCGATGCACGAACACCTGTCGACGGTGCGCGACAATTTGCTGCGCAAGCGCTACGGCGCGGATTTCGTCCGGCCCGGCAGCAACGCGCCGCCGCCGGCCTAGCTTCGCGAAGCGCGTCAACCCGCGCGGATCGGGATTTCCCGCTAAAACGGCAAGTTACAGCGGCAGGCGGCTGCGGCGCCGCCCGTCGAGCGCGTCCTCGCGCGCCTCGCGCGTGCGCTCGAGATTCTGGTAGGTGACGTAATACTTGTAGATATTGCGCACGTAGGCTGCGGGCTCGCCGCTGACCGCGCGGTACATACCGATCTCGACGTGGCCGAACCAGCGATTCGGGTCGAAGCCGAGGCGGCGCGCGCGTTTGCGCGCCCGCTCCATGTTGCCCGGGCCGGCGTTGTAGGCGGCGAACGAGAACAGCACCTGGTCGATCGGCGCGATCGCCGGATCCGAGAAATAGGTCTTGCGCAGCCAGTGCAGGTACTTGATGCCGGCGTGGATGTTGTTCTCGAGCTTGTTGATATTGCGGATACCGACCGCCTTGTCGGCGGCGGTCGCGGGCAGCAACTGCATGACGCCGATCGCGCCGGCCGGGCTGCGCTTGCTCTGGTCGAAGCGCGATTCCTGGTACGCCTGCGCGGCGATGATCAGCCAGTCGAATTCGTAGCGATCGGCGTAGTGCTTGATGATCTTGACGGTTTGCTCGTAACGCTTGCGGTCGGCGCCGGAATAGACGTTTTCGAGCCAGCTCGTGTTGCCGAGATAGCGTTTCAGCACGATGTTGCCGAGCAGCGTGCCTTTCCGGACGGTCTTCGCGAAGGCCGACACCGACTGCTGCAGTTGCGGGCTGTTTTTGCGCATCGCCCACGCGATCTGGTTGCCCGAGTGCACCGACAGTTTGCGATGGACGACGATCTTCGGGAAAACCTGCTCCCAGAAGTTCGCCTTGTGGCTGTCGACGACGATGGCTTCGAGCACGCCGGCGTTGACCATGTCGAGCAGGTCGAAATCCTCGAGGTTTTCGTCGGCCGTGGTGATCGGAATCGGCCGCTTGCCCGCCGCCTCGCGTTTGGCGTTGAGCGCCTGCAGATGCTCGTAGTAGCTGCTCGAGCGGCGCACGTAGAGCCCGGTTTCGACGAGGTCATCGAAGCTCTCGACCTTGTTCGCTGCCGGGCCGGTGACGACGAGTTCGTTGACGTTGGGCCGGATCGGCGGACCGAAGTCGACCAGCTTCTGTCGCTCGGGCGTGATCGTGAGATTGCCCATGACGAGGTCGCCGCGACCCTCGACCAGGCCCGGGATCAGCTGGTCGCGCGCGACCGGCATCAGCACGACGGTCGGTGAGCGTACGCGCCCGATCTGGTCGGCGAGGTGTTGCTCGAACAGCTTGCCGAGTTCGGCGACGATGCCGCGCTGTTCGGCGCCGTCGAAGGTGAAGAACAGCGGGTTGTGCACGGTCAGGATGCGCACGAAGCCGCGCTCGGTCATGCCGTCGAGATCGCCGGTCCACGGTTCGTTGACGTACTCGAGGACCTCGTCTTCTTCGCCCGGCGTGAGCGCCGCGCTGACAAAAAACGGCAGCGCCAACAGCGAGAGCGGGGCGAAAATGAATGGCAAGGCGCGCATGACAAACCAGCATTGCAAGCGCGCGCGAGCCAGTCAAGCGCGGGTCGGAGGCGCGCAAATGTGGTTGGCGCGGGTTCGAGGGTTAGAAAAACGCTCGCTCGCCCCCAGATTGTGTTACTGGTAACGACCGAATCAATACGCCCGAAAGGAGAACAACGTGACTGAATTTTTTTTCGAGTACGGCCTGTTTGCCGCCAAACTGGCCACTTTCGTCGTCGCGATACTCGTCGTCGTGCTCGCCTCGATGGTCGCCGCGCAACGCGTCAAGCGATCGAAGAAGGGCCATATCGAGACGAGCAAGATCAACGACGAGATCGACGCGATGCGGCTCGCGCTCGACGCCGGCGTATCCGACCCGGATGCGTTCAAGCTGCATCTGAAGCAAAAGCAGAAGGACCGGAAACGCGAACGCAAGGCGCGCCGTAAGGCGCTCAAGCGGGCCGCGACCGATCGGCCCGACGCCGGCGCCAAGCCGCGCAAGTTCGTCCTCGATTTCGACGGCGACATGCGCGCACTCGCGGTGTCGCGGCTGCGCAAGGAAGTCACCGCCGTGTTGTCGCTGGCAGGCGAGCGCGACGAGGTGATCCTGCGCCTGGAGAGCCGCGGCGGCATGGTGCACGCCTACGGGCTCGCGGCATCGCAGCTCGCGCGCGTCAAGGCGCGCGGCATTCCGCTGACGGTGTGCATCGACAAGGTCGCGGCGAGCGGCGGCTACATGATGGCTTGCGTCGCCGAGCGCATTCTCGCGGCGCCGTTCGCGGTGGTCGGCTCGATCGGCGTGGTCGCGCAGCTGCCGAACTTCAATCGCCTGCTGAAGAAACACGACATCGATTTCGAGCTGATCACGGCCGGCGAATACAAGCGCACGCTGACGATCTTCGGCGAGAACACGGAACAGGGACGCGAAAAATTCACCGCGGAGATCGAGGATGTGCACGCGCTGTTCAAGGAATTCGTCGCCGCGCACCGGCCGGCGCTCGACGTCGAGCGCGTCGCCACCGGCGAAGCCTGGTTCGGCCAGCGCGCGCTCGATCTCGGTCTCGTCGACGAGCTGGTCACTAGCGACGAATACCTCCTCCGGGCCTGCGACGACGCCGACGTCTTCGAGGTCAAGTACGTCGAGCGCAAGCCGCTGCCGCAGCGATTAGGGCTGGTCGTGCAGGACGCCATCGACGGCCTGCTTTTGCGCTGGTGGGATCGGGGCGCGGCGAGCCGCCTGCCGAGCTGACAATTCTCGTAATGGCCGCCGCGACCGGACACGACACCCGCCCGCGGGGCGAGTGAGCGAATTCAGCCCGCGCGCTTGCGTTTCGGCCGCAGCAAGAGCTTGATGAACTCGTTTTCGGGCAGAGATCTGGCGAAATAGTAGCCCTGGCCATAGCGCGCCTCGTAGCCGCCGATCAGCTCGGCTTCGCGCTTCGATTCGATACCCTCGGCGACGACGTCCATGCCGAGGTCGTGCGAAAGGTTGACCAGCGACTTGACGATCCGGTTGCTCTTGTCGCTGCGCAGCATCGCGCCGACGAAGGCGCGGTCGATCTTGAGCGTATCGAACGGGAAGCGGTGCAGATAGCTGAAACTCGAGTAGCCGGTGCCGAAATCGTCGATCGCGAGCTTCGCGCCGGTCTCCTTGAGTTGATGGAGCGACTCCGCGGCGACCTCCGGGTTATCCATCAGCAGGCTCTCGGTGATTTCGAACTTGATCAGCTCGCGCTCGACGCCGGTCGTATCCATCGTGATCGCGAGGTTGGCGATCAGCAACGGGTCATCGAACTGTTTGCCCGACAGGTTGATCGCGACGAACAGCTTCTGCTCGAATTCGCTCGCCAGGCGATGCTGGAACTGGCAGGCTTGCTGCGCAATCCAGTACCCCAGGTCGACGATCAGGCCGCTGCTCTCGGTGATCGGGATGAATCGTCCCGGCGGCACGAGCTTGCCCGACGGATGCTGCCAGCGCACCAGTGCCTCGCAACCGGCGATGCGCCGGTTCGCGAATTCGACGATCGGTTGGAAATGCAGGCGAAACTCATCGTTGGCCAGTGCCTTCTTCAAGAGTTGCTCCTCGCTGACCCGAATCTTGGTATCGCGCAGCGTGGCCTCGGTGAACATCGAGCCGTCAGTGACGTGCGCGGGTCGGGATACGGCGGAGTCGATGCGTTTTTGCATCTCGGCGAACTGCGAGACGACGTTCTTGAGTTCCATCGTGGTGGACGCGATTTCCTCGCTGTCGGCCGCGCCATGGTCGGGCGAAAGGCCTTCGAAAACGTGGCCGAGACGCACGTTGAGATCGCGGTAGCGCGCCATCGCCAGGCGCAGGAACATGCGCACGGTCGGGTCGGATTGCTCGACCTTCTGGCTGACGTATTCGAGCGGAATCGCGGTTACCCGCGTCGCCACGACCGCGCGCGCCGACGCGGTGCGCGGCTGCTGGTCGATGATCGCCATCTCGCCGAAAATCTCGCCCTTCGACAGCGTCGCGATCACCAGCCGACGGCCGTCCTTGTTGAGCGACAGCTCGACCAGGCCGGATTCGATGATATACGCGCAATCGCCCGG
>JBFFXR010000170.1:0-6678 GCA_041569645.1 Gammaproteobacteria bacterium | reverse complement strand
TCGCCGAGGTTCTCGAACAGCTGCAGGATGTTGCGCCGCACCAGCGGTTCGCCGCCGGTGATGCGAATCTTGTCGACGCCAAGCCGAATGAAGGCGCGCCCGATCTGCTCCATTTCCTCGAGGGTCAGCAGCTGCGAACGCGGCACGAAGGTCATCTTCTCCGGCATGCAGTAGACGCAGCGCAGGTCGCAACGGTCGGTCACCGACAGGCGGATGTAGCTGACGGTGCGACCGAAACGATCGATGAGTTGCGGTTGTGTTGATTGTTGTTTTGGCATAGACAGCTTAGTGTATCAACGAACAGGGCGCGAGGAAACGATATATGTTGCTGGCATATCAGCAACCGTGATGTCATCCGCGCCGTGTCGTTACCGGCCTCCGGGTGTGCTAAATTATCGCGCCCGGCGGCATTTCGCGGGCGACACCGGCCGCGCCGGACGAACAGGATTCGAGGAGCGAGACAAACATGCTGATAGGCGTACCCCGGGAAATCAAGAACCACGAATATCGCGTCGGCATGGCGCCGGCGAGCGTGCGCGAGGCGGTCAAGCACGGCCACGAGGTGCTGGTCGAAACCAGTGCCGGCGAAGGCATCGGTGTCGGCGACGACGTTTATTCGCAAAACGGCGCCGAGATCGTCGGCTCGCCCGAGGAAATCTTCGAACGCGCCGAAATGATCGTCAAGGTCAAGGAGCCGCAGGCGAACGAGCGCAAGCTGCTGCGCGAGGGCCAGGTGCTGTTCACCTACCTGCACCTCGCGCCCGACCCGGAACAGACAAAGGATCTCGTTGCCAGCGGCGCGATCTGTATCGCCTACGAGACCGTGACCTCGCCGCGCGGCGGTCTGCCGCTGCTCGCGCCGATGTCGAAGGTCGCCGGGCGCATGGCGATCCAGGCCGGCGCCTATTGCCTCGAGCACCCGCACGGCGGACTCGGTCTGCTGCTCGGCGGCGTGCCGGGCGTCGATCCGGGCAAGGTCGTGATTCTCGGCGCCGGTGTGGTCGGCACCCACGCAACCCATATCGCGGTCGGCATGGGCGCCGACGTCTGGGTCATCGACCGCAATCCCGACGTGCTCGAGGCGCACTGGACGCATTTCGGCCGCAGCACCAACACCGTATTCTCGACCGAGGACGCGATCGAGCGCCACGTGCGCGAGGCCGACCTCGTCATCGGCGGCGTGCTGATCCCGGGCGGCGAGGCCCCGAAACTGATCAGCAAGGAGCTGGTCAGCGAGATGAAGCCCGGCGCGGTCATCGTCGACGTCGCGATCGATCAGGGCGGCTGCTGCGAAACCTCGCGGCCGACGACCCACGCCGAGCCGACCTACATCGTCGACGAGGTCGTGCATTACTGCGTCGCCAACATGCCCGGCGGCGTGCCGCGCACGTCGACTTACGCGCTCAACAACGTGACCTTGCCGCACGTGCTCGCGCTCGCCGACAAGGGCTATCGCCAGGCGTTGCTTGACGATCGCAACCTGCGCGACGGGCTCAACGTGTTCGGCGGCAAGATCACACATCCCGAGGTCGCCGACGACCTCGGCTACGAATACCACGAGCCGGAGAGCTTGCTGCAGTGAAGACTTTTCGCGCCGCCTGCGTGCAGAACACCGCGACGCGCAACATCCCGGCCAACGTCGACTGGGTTTGTACCGCGATCGACCAGGCGGTCGCCGGCGGCGCGCAGTTCGTCGCGCTGCCCGAGACCGTCGGCCTGATCGAACCGGTCAACGAGCAGATTCCGCCGGCGACCTATACCGAGGACGATGATATCGGGCTTGCCGCGTTCCGCGAGCGCGCCCGCGCGCACGGCGTCACGTTGCTGGTCGGTTCGCAGCTGATCCGCACGGGTGAACGCATCGTCAACCGGTCGTTCCTGCTAGACGCCGCCGGCGAAATCCGCGCGCGCTATGACAAGCTGCACATGTTCGATATCGAACTCAAAAATGGCGAGATGTACCTCGAATCGGAAATGATCGCGCCCGGCGACAAGGCGGTCGTGACGTCAACCCCGTGGGGCAGGCTGGGACTGTCGGTTTGTTACGATCTGCGTTTCGGCGCGCTGTATCGCGCGCTCGCCCACGCCGGCGCCGAGATCATCACGATCCCGGCGGCGTTTACCCAGACCACCGGCGAAGCCCATTGGCATATCCTCGTGCGCGCTCGCGCGATTGAGACCGGCGCTTTCGTCATCGCGCCGAACCAGTGCGGTCACCACTGTGACAAGCGCTACTCCTATGGTCACTCGCTGATCGTCGATCCGTGGGGCGAAGTGCTCGCCGACGGTGGCGCCGAACCCGGCATCGTCTATGCCGACATCGACCTCGAACGGGTCGCCAAGGTCCGTCGCCGCATCCCGGTGCTCGACAACGAACGCGCCTTTACCCTCGCCGAAACCGAAACCTAGTTGCTAATTGAAACTAATTTTCGGTAACCAGGTATACTGCCCCTGATTGTGGTTGTGGTATAACGTCTCTCCCTTGTGTTTTGCGGTTTCGACACGGCCGATGGAAAAACTCGAACTACAGGATTTCGACCGGGAGCTGCCCGAGCGACTCGGCCTCGCGGTGGTCATGGAGAAAAAGCCGTCGTCGCACCCCTGGGCCGACGTCAGCTACGATGCGATCGGCGTCGTCGTCCGCGCCGCTGGCGAGGACAGGACCATCGAGCGGATCTACGTCGACGGCGACATCGAGCACTACCTCGTCACCGGACTCAACCTGCAGCTCTACCCCGACGAGTGCGAAAGTTACTATCACAACCTGATGTCGCCCGAGCCGGGCTGCTTTCTCGTCGCCGATCAGCCGGAGGCCGGCGACGAAATGCCGCTGCCGCACCTGGCCTCGTTGAGTTTCGACGAAGCCCACGCCTACCTCGAGGGCGACGAACTCGTTTACTCGGTCGCCCTGCCGCCGGAACTCTATCAGTGGGCCGAAGCTTACGTACTGACGCATTACGTTGCGGTCAAGAAAACCAAGCGCAAGCTCAAAAACTGGTCCGAGCCGGAATCCGGCGGCGGCAATCCGTCATGACCGCCGACAGCAAGGAATCGGTGCTGCGTCGCTGGTCGCGGCGCAAAGTCGAGGCGCGCGACGCGCTCGGCGATGAAATATCGCGACCGGCGGGCGAAGAGACCGACGCGAGCGCGCTGCCGGCGGAGCCGGAGCCGGTCCTGACCGACGCCGACATGCCGCCGATCGAGTCGTTGACCGAGGAATCGGATTTCAGCCCGTTCATGTCCAAAGGCGTCAGCGAAGAATTGCGCAACCTCGCGCTGCGCAAGCTGTTCCATTCGCAGGTTTTCAACATCCGCGACGGTCTCGACGAATACGACGACGACTTCACCACCTTCGAAAAACTCGGCGATATCGTCACCGCCGACATGAAGCACCAGATCGAGATGCAACAGCAAAAACTGCGCGAAAAGCTCGCCGCCGAGGGCAAGTCGGGCGAGGCCGACACCTTCGAGAGTGCCGGGGATGACATCGCCGAGGAAGTCGACGACGACGATGCAGATGCCGCGGCGGCGCAAATCGCCGCGTCGAATGCCGACCGGGATTCGCCGGCGACGCCGCCGGATGTGGCCGCGGCCGACCCGGCCGTGGAGAAGAAATCGTGAGCAACACCGACGCCCGCGATGCGGCGCTCGCCGTCCGCGATGCGTTTCGCCTCGAGCCGACGAGCCTCGTCACCTACCGCTCGGCCGGACGCGTGCTGGCGCTCGGCGATGCCACCGCGCTGGCGCGTTGCGACGAATTGCCGGCGTCGATCCCACTCGAACGCGTCGACCTCGACACCGGCGGCGTCCTGATCGAGGGTTACCTCGGCAACTACGCGGTGCAGGTCACCGACTCGGCCGGCAACCCGACGGTCCATCGGGCCGACGCGATCCTCGACCTCAACGAAACCGCGCTGCTGGCGCGCGAAATGCCGCCGCCGGGTTACTTCCACGCGCCGCCCGAGCGCTGGGACGAGCTCGATATCGCCGCCGAGCTTGGCGAGCTTGCCGGCGAGTTCGACAAGCCGAAGTTCTTCGCCTACGACGCGTCGATTTGCGCCCACGGCGTCAATGGCCAGGAAGTCTGCCGCAACTGCATCGACGCTTGCCCGGCCGGCGCGATCGCAAGCATCGGCGAGACCATCGAGGTCAACCCCTACCTGTGCCAGGGCGGCGGCAGTTGCGCGACGGTCTGCCCGTCGGGCGCGATTCACTACCTCTACCCGAACCTGCGCGACCAGGGCAAGCGGGTGCGCGGTATGCTCAAGGCCTACCGCGAAAGCGGCGGTGCCGACGCGCTGCTACTGTGCCACGCCGCGAGCCATCCGCCCGACGATTACGTCGATCAATACGACAACCTGCTGCCGCTTCCGGTCGAGGAACTCGGTAGCGTCGGCCCGGACCTGTGCTTGGCCGCGCTTGCCTACGGCGCGGCGCGCGTCGTGTTGCTGGTCGATGCTGCGGTGCCGCAATCGACCCGCGCCAGCCTCGACGCGCAGATCGACTGGCTGCGCGCGGTACTTGCTGGCCTCGGCCTCGATCCGCTGCGGCTAGCCGCGTGCCGCGACGGCGACGAAATCGCGCCACTCGACGCGGGTCCACAATTCGAACCGGCGATCCACGACATGCCACCGGGCAAGCGAAAGGCGATCTTCCACGCGCTCGATCACCTGGTCGCGCGCCTCGAACCGGCAGGCGACGGCGTCGACCTGCCAGTTGGCGCGCCATTCGGCGAGATCGTCATCGACGCCGGCAAGTGCACGCTGTGCATGGCCTGCGTCGGCGCCTGCCCCGGGCGCGCGCTGCAGGACGGCTCCGACCGCGAGCTGCCGGAGGTCAATTTCATCGAGAGCAATTGCCTGCAGTGCGGCGCCTGCGTGCAGACCTGCCCCGAGGACGCGGTGACGCTGAAACCGCGGCTGCTGTTGGACGCCGAGGCACGCAACCGCATGCGTACGCTCAACGCCGACACGCCGTTCGGCTGCATCGTCTGCGGCAAGCCGTTCGCGACGACCTCGGTCATCAACCTGATGCAGGACAAGCTCAAGGGCCACTATATGTTCGAAAGCGAACGCGCGCGCAATCGCCTGAAGATGTGCGAGGATTGTCGGGTGGTCGACGTCGTGCAGGATCCAGAAGCAATGGGCGGGCAATTCGACCCGCTGAAGGGATTTCGCAAGTAACTCCGGGTTCTACGGACCCACAGCCGGGAGGAATCGATGCTCGAAGACGAACAACGCTACCGCGCGTCCGCCTACGGCCTGCTCGCAGCGCTTTTTCGCACGCCGCCCGACCGGGGTTTGCTGGATTACGTCGGCGAGTTGTCACCCGAGGGTGACGAGGCCGCCGACGAATTGGCGCAAGCGCTCGCGGCGCTCGCCGCAGATTCGCGCGCAGCCGAGCTTGGCGCGCTCGACGACGAGTATCACGCGCTGTTCATCGGGGTCGGCGGAGGCGAATTGATGCCGTATGGCTCGTGGTATCTGACCGGTTACATGATGGAGCAACCGCTGGCCGACCTGCGCGACGACCTCGCCCGGCTCGGCTTCGAACGCAGCGCCGAAACGCACGAGCCGGAGGACCATATTTCTGCGCTTTTCGAGGTGTTTTCTGTTATGATAGCCGACGCCGTAAGCCTCGACGAGCAGCGGAACTTCTTTGAGAAGCACCTTCTCCCTTGGCTGGCGCGATTTTACGACGACCTGGCGAAATCCCGGTCGGCCGAATTTTATAAGGGGGTGGCGCGATTTGGCGCGGACTTTAACCAATTGGAGACGACCTACCTCTCGATGCGCAGTTAGTTTCAAGTAAGTCAGATTTCGATATCCCTGTGGAGGAGAAGCAAGTGAAAAAAGACAAGCAGCTTAAGGACCAGGATCGAAGAGAATTCATCAAGAAGTCCACGCTGATCGGAGCGGGCGTGGCGGCCAGCACGCTGGCGACAACCGAGGCCATCGCCGCGACTGACGACACCGTCGAGCCGGCGAAGAAAAAAGGTTATCACGTAACCCAGCACATCCTCGACTACTACAAGTCGGCCGGCATTTAGAACCTGGGGGAAAATCATGAATAAACTGATCAAGAAATCCTGTAGCGTCGGCACGACGGCTGCGGCGAGCCCCAGCGTATCGGTGCCGGCCGCGTTGAGTCGACGCGCGTTTCTGAAGAACTCCGGCCTGATGGCGGGCGGCGCCGCGCTGGCGACGACGCTGTCGCCGGTGATGATGAAGAAAGCCAAAGCCGCGGTCGCCCAGCCAGGCGGCAAGGTCACCGAAGTCAAGACGATTTGCACCCACTGCTCGGTGGGTTGCGGAATCATCGCCGAAGTGCAAAACGGCGTCTGGACCGGCCAGGAGCCGGCCTTCGACCATCCGTTCAATACCGGCGCGCACTGCGCCAAGGGCGCGTCGATTCGCGAGCACGGCCACGGTCCGCGCCGCCTGCGCTACCCGACCAAGCTGGTCGACGGCAAGTGGAAGCGGATCTCGTGGGACGAGGCGATCAACGAGATCGGCGACAAGATGCTCGAAATCCGCCAGAAATCCGGTCCCGATTCGGTTTACTGGCTCGGTTCGGCCAAGCACAGCAACGAACAGGCCTACCTGTTCCGCAAGTTCGCCGCGATGTGGGGCACCAACAACGTCGACCACCAGGCGCGCATCTGCCACTCGACCACGG
>JBFFXR010000169.1:0-6766 GCA_041569645.1 Gammaproteobacteria bacterium | reverse complement strand
GTCGCCGCGATTTCGACGCCGCTCAAATCGATACTGTTCTCGTCGGTGAATACGGTGTAAAAGCGGTCCGGCTGACCGGGATCGTACAGGTCCGAGAAACCGACGAAAGCAACCTTGTCGGTAAGATCCAGATCTTCCGCAGAGGTATTGAGATCTGGCCCCTTGATAACGGCGTGGAAGGGAACGGTCTTGATCGAGCCCGGTGGGCCATAAAAATTCAGATTGCGTGCGTTGTTGCCCAGGTACATGGCGACCAGTGAATTGAGTAGAAGGCGAATTTCGGCAGGTTCGGATCGAACCCAGGATGCGCTCAGTTCCCGAGCCAGGTTGTCGGCCAGCCCCGGGTCTGCGACTAATGCGGCTCGGATACCGGTCATCAGCCGACGCAAATCGGCGGCCGAAGAAATCCGGGCGGCAGATTCCGGTAATTCCAGGCTCCGGGTAACACCACTATTTTTCAGTAAACGGTAGAACTGTTCATACGCCTTTAACGCATGTAACTGGAAACCGACCGCGGGCATGGTAGGCGCTTCCCGCGCACTGCTTTTGAAAACCCAGAATTCGTACACGGCGGCATCGATTTTGGGCAAGGGGAAGGGTCCCATGCCCCTGGCTGCCTCGGCCAGTACCGGAATCGGTGATATCAATTCCTCGACCCAGACGCTGCCGCGAATTTTCCCGCTGGCATCCTCGACCGGTTGACCTTTGCCGGTCAGATGCTGGAACAGGACGACCCGTTCGGAGCGGTTGACGGCATCGGCAAATATCTGCTCGTCCGGGGGCGACCTTTCTCTCTGGAAATCGACATCGAAGACGATGACAGATGCACCGTATTCAACCAGCGCATCCACCAGTTCGCCATGAATGGAGCGAGGCCATTCGCGCGGCAATTCGGGAATGCCCAGCTTTGCGCCCGTCGTTCCATCGATCGCGATAACAACCACGCCCGACGGGGGACTTATTGCACCGCGAGTTTTGAATAGCCAGTCGAGGCCAACGCTGCGCTCGAAAACGGTTCCATACGGCGACAAGCCCAGCAGGCTGCCTGCCAACCCGATCATCATGCCCAGCGACAGACCTTTGATCACGCGTCGCATGATCGGTTCCTGATTCCCGGGGTCGTGTCGGTTGCATCGTTCACGGCTGCAGAATCTAACTGATATGCGAAATTTATGCAGCGTTAAGGTTGCACCGCCGAATCTATCTGGCCTCCGCGGCACGATCAAAACGGCCGGGGTTATCCGAAATGATACCTGCCCTGCCAGGCTCGAGGCGCCTTCTGCATTTACCGCGCACAGGTTGTTTTACACGCTCAATGGGTATAGGATGATTCGCCAATAATAAAGATCAATCAATAACTTAACGGTTTAGAACAAAAATTGATCGATAACAATCAAGGGTCGACATGACAATTAAGAATAACA
Source organism: Gammaproteobacteria bacterium (assembly GCA_041569645.1). Lineage (GTDB taxonomy): Bacteria > Pseudomonadota > Gammaproteobacteria. The sequence continues at coordinate 5,342 of JBFFXR010000169.1, read as the reverse complement.
ATTTTCGGTTTGCCGGGGGTGATCTTGCAGGTTCATCTCGGCCCCGTTCGAAGTTTTCTGCCTTGTTCATTATTTTGCTGAGCGGCCTGTCGCTGACCAGCCAGGCCAGGGCCGACTGTGCCGAACCCGTCGGTCGGTTTGTCGATATCAAGGGCCAGGTCGAGATCCAGCTGGTGGAAGGCGAGGACTGGTCGGAGGCGAGTCTCAGCACCCCGTTGTGCGAGGGCAGCTCGATCCGAGTGGCTGCGCAAAGCCGGGCCGCAATTGCCCTGATCAACGATGCCGTTTTAAGACTCGATGAAAATACCGCCATGCGCCTGGTGAACATCACCGAGGAAGAAAAAGAGCGGTCGTTGCTCGACATCATCAAGGGCGCCCTGCACTCGTTCAGCCGCAAACCCAAGAGACTGCTGGTCAACTCGCCCTATATCAACGGTTCCATCGAAGGCACCGAGTTCGTTATTCGGGTGACCGACGATCGGTCGGAACTGACCGTTTTCGAGGGCACGGTGGTGGCATCGAATGACCAGGGCGAAGCCTCGGTAACCTCGGGAGAGTCCGTCGTCGCCCGACAGGGCCAGGCGCCCACCGCACGAATACTGGTAAATCCCCGCGACGAGGTGAACTGGGGTTTGTACTACCCCAGAATTCTGATCTCGGACGATCAATCCGCCGATCCCCGGATTATCGAAATAGCCACGCTGCTGGAAAGCGGGCGTATCGACCAGGCCCGGCAACAGCTGGAGCCATTGCTGTCGGCCGGCGACTCGGGCCTGGCCTACGCGCTCAACAGCGTCATCAACGTCGCCCTCAATCAGACGGCGCAAGCGCTCGCAGACGGCGCCAGGGCAGTCGAACTGAGCCCGTCACCGCCCAGCTTTATCGCGCTGTCTTACGCACAGCAGGCGAATCTCGACCTGGAGTCGGCACGCGCCACGGTGCAAAGAGCCAACCAGGCCAGCCCGGATAATGCCCTGGTGCTGGCCAGACTGGCCGAACTCAACCTGATGCTGGGGCGAAGAGCCCGGGCGGTGGAGCTGGCGCGGCAAGCCCTGGCGATCGACAGCGAAATCGGCAATATCCAGCTGGTACTGGGTTTTTCGGCATTGGCGGTCCATGATCACGCAACGGCCGGAACGGCATTCGCGGAGGCGATTTCACTCGATTCCGCCAATCCGTTGGCCCATCTGGGCCTGGGCCTTTCAAAAATCGGTGCGGGCAACCTGGTCGCGGGGCGCAAGGATATCGAAGCCGCGGTCGCGCTGGATTCCAACGATTCGATAATCAGGGCGTATCTGGGCAAATCCTATTTCGAAGAAAAACGTGCCGACCTGGGTGACGAACAGTTCGACATCGCCAAGTCACTCGACCCGAACGATCCGACGGCCTACCTCTACAGCGGCATCCTCGAGCAATCCGAAAACCGGCCCGTCGAAGCGCTCGGTGATATCCGGCAGTCGATCGAGCTCAACGACAACCGGGCGGTCTATCGCAGTCGCCTGTTGCTCGACCAGGATCGTGCCGCGCGCGGCGCCAGCCTTGCCCGTATCTACGACACGCTCGGCTTCACTAACCAGGGCATCAACGAGGCCAGCAAATCGCTCACCGTCGACCCGGCCAATGCGTCGGCGCATCGTTTTCTGTCCGACAGTTATCGCCAGGTGAGAAGGCGCGAAATATCGCGCGTCAGCGAGCTGTTGCAAGCGCAAATGCTGCAGGACATCAACCTGAATCCGGTCCAGCCCAGCGTCAGCGCGTCCAACCTCAATATCGGCTCGGGCGCCGGTGAGGTCGGTTTGAACGAGTTTACCGGCCTGTTCGAGAGCAATGCCCTGCGGCCGGCTATTTCCATCCTGTCGGGGTCCAACGATACCTCGGCAACCGAAGCTGTCTTATCCGGAACCCACGACAACCTGTCGTTCAGCATCGGCGCATTCGATTACGAGTCCGACGGATGGCGCGACAACAACGGCCAGGACCAGGAGCTGGCAAACCTGTTTGTGCAGTGGGCGGTATCGCCTGAATTGAACCTGCAGGCGGAGATCGACTCCCGCGAGAGCACCGAGGGTGACCTGGCATTCAATTTCGACCCCGATGATTTCGACGAGACGCTGACCAACCGGCGCGACCTGGATACCGAACGAATCGGCCTGCGTTACTCGCCGGTTCCCGAGGTGGATTTCCTGGTCTCGTATATCTCGAGCGAGCGGGACGTGAATCAGTCCTTCAGCAGTCTCGTGCCGATTCCGAATCCGGCTTTCCCCCCTTTCCCGCCGCCGGTCATTCCGGTGCCGGGCGAGCTCGATATTACGGCGAAAAGTGATGGAACCCAGAAAGAGTTCCAGTACCTGCATAATTTCGGTGCGATCAGACTCGTCGCGGGTCTCGCCGATGCCGAGGTAGACACGGATAACGAGATCGTAACGACGCCACCCAGTATTTTTTTGGAGCGCACCTTCACGTCGGAGCTGACGCAGGAAAGGGCCTATGTTTACTCGACTTTCGATGTGGGCAGCGATGTCGAGCTGACGCTGGGCGTCAGCGACGAAGAGTACGAGTTCGACCCGACCGACGAAGCCGATACCAATTCCAAGTTCGGACTGCGCTGGCGCATCGATAACCGCCAGGAATTGCGCCTGGCGTCATTCGAGTCGACGAAGCTGGCACTGGTCAACAACCGTACGCTGGAGCCGACCCAGATCGCGGGATTCAACCAGTTTTTCGATGACATCAACGCGACCAAAACCGATCGCAAGGCGCTCGGTTACGACATCAGAATCAATTCCCGGCTGGCTCTCGGGATCGAGACGAGCCAACGCGATATGGAAGAGCCCGTCGTCGTCGATATCGGCGCCGGTCCCGAGACCGAGTTCGAAGGTCGAGAGGAGGAACTCCGGAAAATTTATGCCCACTGGACGCCGACCCGTTCGATTGCGGTCAGCGTGGAAGCTATTTCCGACCTGTACGAGGCAGAGTCCGGAATCGTCACTCAATTCGACAATCTTCCCGAGCGGGTAGAAACGAGGAGCCTGCCGATTTCGGCGAAGTATTTTTCACCCTCCGGCTGGTATGCGGGCATTACGACAACCTTTGTCGAGCAGGAAGTGGAAAGAGATCCACTCGCCTCGCAGGCCAGCGGCGACGACAGTTTCAGAGTGATCGATCTCAGTTTCGGTTACCGGCTTCCCAAGCGTCGGGGCGCGATCAGCCTGATCATACTCAATGCTGCCGACGAGGAATTCAGCTACCAGGACGACAGTTACCGCGAGTTTCGCGACGAGCCGTCGACCGGACCTTACTTCCCCGAGCGCACCGCGACGATCCAGGCGAACCTGGTGTTTTAGGTGCTCAATCAAATGAACAACTGGCAGGAGGTGTAACTCATAGAGATCGCACCCGCGAGGCTCACGATATTTCTACATAATTGCTTGATTAGAAACACGTTTATTGAAACGTTAGCTTCGTAATTTACCCCGCGAAGTGACAATCCGTCGTAGGCCAAAGAGCGATTAACCACGTGCTGCCGGATAAATTAATAAACAGCAGAACGGGATGTGACATTAGCAACCAGAGGAGAACTGATATGAAACTATCGAATTTATTAACTGCGGCGGGCACGAGTCTGATATTTATTTTCGTATTTACCCCGGCACAGGCAACCAGCACAAATGTGGTGCTGGATCTTGAAGGCAATCCCACCTGCAGTTCGCTGGGCCCGAACACCCAAATACTCGAATTCAGAGATAGCAATCCCGACAGTTCGCCGGGCATCCCTAAACAAGTTACATTAAATTTCGAGGGCGGCACGCAACTTCTGGAATATACCGTGTTTAATACCACTCCTCCGACCATGGATTGGGCAATCAAGGAGGTTAATGGTAATCCAGTGGATGGTACTGAAGAGCAACAGGCACTATTTAACCAGTCTGTTAGGACAATAAATTACACCATTCTGAAAGCGCAGGGAGGCAACAATGGAGCGCGTGTATTTCACTTCGGCGCGGCGGCGAATTTCGATGGCGCCATCGCTGATGAGAACGAAGAAGCGCCCGGTTCAAACCTGGCTGCAGCTACTTTTTGCTACGGTCTGACGACCGGTTTTATTCCACAACAGCCACCAATTGAGTTTGCCGATATTCCGGCCTGCGAGGAGCTCACGAACTCCGAACTCTTCACCACCGGGATTATCTGCCCAACAACGGGTCCAGGCGGTGTGGGTGATCCTGAAGAGCAATTGATTATCAATATGTCTTTGAACGATCCTCGTTTTGGTTTTGACGTGAATACCGACACCATTCGTGCCTGCACCTGCAATTCGGAGTTAAAAGCCTGTAATCCCGCACTGCCCGCACAGCGAGTAGATTCAAACGGTAATTATGTAAACGATCTTGGTCAATTCGTCGATCAAAATGGAATGGTGATCATTGACCCGATAACCGCCGATGACCTGTCCCAGCAAGATCGGACCTGTCTGGAATTTAGTGTAGGAAGTGATGGCGTACCGACAGGCGTAAACGAACGCGTTCCATTTCACGTCGAGGGTGTCGAAAACCCCGATTCCTACATCTGCTACACCATCGACGGTGTGCGCACTTGCTACGGGCATTATTGATGGTCCGGCTGCCGATATTTATCGAAGTCGACGGCAACAGGGTTCAGCCCCCTGTTGCTCGCGGACATGTTACGGCAAGTTCCGGATAACAGTTGGTCGGTAAGATTTGACGGTTGGCGGAAATTCGATATAGAGCCTGCATCAGGAGGCTTTCGTTGCAGGGAAAACATTTTGTTGTCGGTCTGAGGAACGAGGTTTTCATTAGCTAATTCAAATGAAATTATAAAATCGTCACTGAACACAAACAAAGAGGAGGAGACATGAAAGCTTTGATCGTAGGACTACTCAGCTTAATCGTACTCAGCGCGTGTGCCATCACTAAGATGCCTGGTTCTCCACTGCCCCCTGCAGGACAGGGATTCTGCAGTAGTAACAACGGAATATTTGTCATCTGGATAAACGATGAAGGCAAGCAAAACGCCTTCGTATGTCCAAAGATCAAGGGCAAACCAATCAGCCAGGTATCCGAGGTTCCTTCCGACCTGGTCAAGGTGCGCACGACCGACCTCGGCAAAACCAAAAAACTCAACCTGCCGGGTCAACCGGATCCCTGCATCGTCTGGACCATCGAGGCGACGCGGCACGCCTTCTGCTGGGAATAAAGCAGATCTGCAATGGATAGAATCGTAATTGCAACGAGCAATCCAAAAAACCGGGGGACGATGAAGCAGTACACAACCTGGCATCAAGACCGATAGGCAAGCAGGGATAGAGCTTTTACATGAAGACC
>JBFFXR010000168.1:0-6807 GCA_041569645.1 Gammaproteobacteria bacterium | reverse complement strand
GACCTGACGGTATGCACCGGGTAACGCCCGGTCGCGGTCTCGGCCGACAGCATGACCGCGTCGGTGCCGTCGAGCACCGCGTTGGCGACGTCGAAGACCTCGGCCCGTGTCGGAATCGGGCTATCGCGCATCGACTCCATCATCTGCGTAGCGGTGATAATGACGCAATTCAGGTCGCGCGCCTTGCGGATAATTTCCTTCTGCACCGCCGGCAACTTGGCGTCGCCGATCTCGACGCCGAGATCGCCGCGCGCGATCATGATCGCGTCGGACGCGGCCATGATTTCGTCGAGATTATCGAGTGCCTCGGCGCGCTCGATCTTGGCAACCAGGCCGGCCTTGCCGCCCGCCTCTTCGAGTAACCGCCGTGCCTGCTGCATGTCCTCGGCATTGCGCGGAAACGAAACCGCAAGATAATCGGCATCGATCAGCGCTGCGGTCTTGATGTCGGCCTTGTCCTTTTCGGTCAGCACTTCGGCGGTCAGGCCGCCGCCTTTCAGGTTGATGCCCTTGTTGTTGGACAACTCGCCGCCGACACTGACGGTGCAATTGATCCGCGGACCCTCGACCGAGTCGACGTCTAGCACGATGCGACCGTCATCGAGCACGAGCACATCGCCGGTCCTGACGTCCTCCGGCAGTTTCTTGTAAGTGACGCCAACCCGTGACTGGTCGCCGGCATCGGCCGGCAGTTCGACGTCGAGAGTGAATTTATCACCCGGCGCGAGCTCGATCGGCCCGTCGCGAAATTTCTCGACGCGGATCTTGGGTCCCTGGAGATCGGCGAGAATCGCGAGAAAGCGCTCGTTCTGCTGCCCGATGCGGCGGATCTTCTCGACCCGTGCGAGATGATCGTCGACGCTGCCGTGCGAGAAGTTGAGCCGCAGCACGTCGACGCCGGCCTTGATCAGGCCGTCGAGCACTTCGTCCGTTTCGCTCGCGGGACCGATCGTCGCGACGATCTTGGTCCTACGCGGAACCGTCCTGATAGTCTCCATACCTCGCCTCCAGCATTGCTACCGCCGGCAGTTGCTTACCCTCGAGAAACTCGAGAAACGCACCGCCACCGGTCGAGATGTACGACAGGTTATCACCGACGTCGTACTTGTCCACCGCGGCGAGCGTATCGCCGCCACCGGCAATCGAAAACGCCGGTGAATCGGCAATCGCCTGTGCGATCACGCGGGTACCCTCGCCGAACTGGTCGAATTCGAAAACGCCGACCGGACCGTTCCAGACGATCGTGCCGGCGTCGCGCAGCATCGCGGCAAAGCGCTCGGCGGTCGCCGGACCGATGTCGAAGATCATGTCGTCGGCGGCGACCGCGTCGACCCGCTTGGTTTCCGCCGCGGCGTCGGCGGCGAATTGCTTGCCGCAAACCACGTCTTCCGGGATCGGGATTTGCCGGCCCTCGGCCTCGGCCTGCGCTACCAGGCGGCGGGCCTGCGGGATCAGGTCGGGCTCCATCAACGACTGGCCGACGTTGTGCCCGGCGGCAGCGATGAAGGTATTGGCGATGCCGCCGCCCGGGATCAGCTGATCGACGATGCCGGCGAGTGACTCGAGCAGCGTCAGCTTGGTCGACACCTTGGCGCCGCCGACGATCGCGACCACCGGTCGCGCCGGCTCGCTGAGCGCCTTGCCGAGTGCGTCGAGCTCGGCCGCCAGCAGCGGTCCGGCGCAGGCGACTGGCGCGAAGCGGCCAACGCCGTGGGTCGATGCCTGCGCGCGATGGGCGGTGCCGAAGGCATCCATTACGTAGATATCGCAAAGCGCCGCGTAGCGCCGCGCCAGGTTCTCGTCGTCGGCGCCTTCACCGACATTGAAACGCACGTTTTCGAGCAGCACGACGTCGCCGTCGACGAGCTCGGGGGCATGATCGAGATAATCAGTAAGCAGCGCGACTTCTCGGCCGAGCGCGCTGCCGAGGTAATCGGCGACCGGTGCGAGCGAAAATTGCGCCTCGGGCTTGCCTTCTTCCGGCCGGCCCAGATGCGACATGATCATCAGCCTTGCGCCGGCGTCGATGCACTGCCGAATCGCCGGCAGCGACGCCTGCAGGCGCGCCTCGCTCGCAACCTTGCCGTCTTTGAGCGGGACGTTCAGATCCTGGCGCATCAGAACCCGCTTGCCACCGACGTCGAGATCGGCCAGTTGCAGGACCGGCATATCAGCGCGCGGCGATGACCCGTGCCATTTCGACGACCTTGCACGAGTAGCCCCATTCGTTGTCGTACCACGAAATGAGCTTGACGAAGGTATCGTCGAGCTGGATGCCGGCCTCGGCGTCGAAGGTCGAGGTGTTCGACTCGCCGCGGAAATCGGTCGATACGACCTTGTCCTCGGTGTAGCCGAGCACGCCCTTCATCGGGCCCTCGGCGGCTTCCTTCATCGCCGCGCAAATCTGCTCGTAGCTGGCGCCGCGCTCGAGCTCGACGGTCAAATCGACCACCGACACGTTCGAGGTCGGCACGCGAAACGCCATGCCGGTCAGCTTGCCGTTCAACTCGGGCATGACCTTGCCGACGGCCTTGGCCGCGCCGGTCGATGACGGGATGATGTTTTCGAGAATTCCGCGGCCGCCGCGCCAGTCCTTCATCGACGGACCGTCGACGGTCTTTTGCGTCGCGGTGGCGGCGTGCACGGTCGTCATCAGGCCGCGCTTGATGCCGAAGTTGTCGTGCATGACCTTGGCGATCGGCGCGAGGCAGTTGGTCGTGCACGACGCGTTAGAGATGATCGCCTCGCCAGCGTACTTGTCGTCGTTGACGCCGAACACGAACATCGGCGTGTCGTCCTTCGACGGCGCCGACATGATGACCTTCTTCGCACCCGCATCGATGTGCTTTTGCGCGGTTTCCTTGGTCAGGAACAGGCCGGTCGATTCGACTACGACGTCGACGTCGAGCTCGCCCCATTTGAGGTCGGCCGGATCGCGCTCGGCGGTCAGGCGAATTTTGCTGCCGTTGACGACCAGCGTGTTGCCGTCGACCGCGATTTCGCCGTCGAAGCGGCCGTGCACCGAATCGTGGGCCAGCATATAAGCAAGGTACTCCGGGTCGATCAGGTCGTTGATACCGACAACCTCGACGTCGTCGAAACCCTGCGCGGCGCGAAATACCATGCGCCCGATACGCCCGAAACCATTGATACCGACTCGTATAGTCATCTGTTTTCTCCCGTCAGTCTGAATCCTGATCTTTACCGAGTAATGCGTTCACCGCGCCGACGACCTTGTCGACGGTGAAACCGAAATAAGCGAACAATTCCTTGGCCGGCGCGGACTCGCCGAAAGTATCGATGCCGATGATGACGCCGTCGCTGCCGACATACTTGTGCCAGGTCGCGGTCGCCGCGGCCTCGATCGCGATGCGCGCGCCGATCGCGGGCGGCAGCACCTCGTCGCGGTACTCGCGTGGCTGGCGGTCGAACACGGTCGTGCTCGGCATTGACACGACGCGGATCTTCTCGTCCTCGAGCGCTTCTGCTTCGAGCGCCGCAACCGCCAGCTCGACCTCCGAACCGGTAGCGATGATGATGACCTCGGGCTCGCCCTCGCAATCGCGCAAGACGTAGCCGCCGCGGGCGATCAATTCGATCTGCTCGGGCTCGCGCGGCTGAAATTGCAAACCCTGACGCGAAAAGATCAGCGCGCTGGGGCCATCGCGATGCTCGATCGCCGCCTTCCAGCTGACCGCGGTCTCGACCGTGTCGCAGGGGCGCCAGATTTCGAGGTCCGGAATCAGCCGCAGGCTGGGGATGTGCTCGACCGCCTGATGGGTCGGCCCGTCTTCACCGAGACCAATCGAATCGTGGGTGTAAACGAAGATACTTTGCACCTTCATCAACGCCGCGAGGCGCACCGCGTTGCGCGCGTAATCGGAAAACACCAGAAAGGTCGCGCCGAACGGGATGAAGCCGCCGTGCAGCGCGAGGCCGTTGAGCATCGCCGACATGCCGAACTCGCGCACGCCGAAGTTGACGTAGTTGGCCTGCGGCTCGTCGGCGCGCATCGGCTTGTAGCCGGACCACTCGGTGCCGTTCGAGCCGCCGAGATCGGCCGAGCCGCCGAACAGCTCCGGCAACAGCGGCGAAAACGCCTCGAGCGCCGCCAGCGACGCCTGCCGCGTCGCCTTGTTCTCGGCGGCCGCGTCGGTCTCGGCGATGAAAGCCTGCGAAGCCTCGTCCCAGCCGGCCGGCAACTCGCCGCCGATACGCCGCTCGAATTCGGCGGCGAGTTCCGGGTGCGCGTTGCGGTAGGCGGCGAATTTTTCGTTCCAGGCGGCCTCCTGCTTTTCGCCGGCCTTGCGGTGATCCCAGCCCTGCTGGATTTCTTCCGGCACGACGAAGGGCTCGTGCTCCCAGTTGAGCTCGACCCGCGCCAGCGCGACCTCGTCTTCACCGAGCGGTGCGCCGTGAACGCCATGGCCGCCGGCCTTGTTGGGCGCGCCGTAACCGATCACGGTCTTGCAGCAAATCAGCGACGGCTTGGCGGTGATCGCGCGCGCCGCTTCGATCGCGATCTTGACCTCGTCCGGGTCGTGCCCGTCGACCTCGACGACGTGCCAGCCGTAGGCCTCGAAGCGCTTCGGCGTATCGTCGAGAAACCAGCCCTCGACCTTGCCGTCGATCGAGATGCCGTTGTCGTCCCAGAATGCGATCAGTTTGCCGAGGCCCAGCGTGCCGGCCAGCGAGCAGGCCTCGTGCGAAATGCCTTCCATCAGGTCGCCGTCACCCATGAAGACGTAGGTAAAGTGGTCGACGATGTTGAATTCGTCGCGGTTGAACTCGGCGCCGAGCGCGCGCTCGGCGATCGCCATGCCGACCGCGTTGGCAATGCCCTGGCCGAGCGGACCGGTGGTCGTCTCGATGCCCGGCGCGCAGCCGTACTCCGGGTGGCCCGGCGTCTTCGAATGCAGCTGGCGAAAGTTCTTCAGATCCTCGATCGTGACGTCGTAGCCGGTCAGGTGCAGCACCGAGTACGCAAGCATTGACGCGTGGCCGTTCGACAAAACGAATCGATCGCGATCGATCCATTCGGGATTGACCGGATTGTGGCGCATGAATCCGGCGTAAAGCACCTGGGCGATGTCGGCCATCCCCATCGGCGCGCCCGGATGCCCGGAATTGGCCCGCTGGACCGCGTCCATCGCCAGCGCCCGGACGGCATTGGCCAGCATTCTACGTGATGCCATAAATCGCTCCCCGGATTCGAAAATTCAACATAAGTATTTGATAATTAGAGTTATATGCTTAGCTTCCAGGTTTCTGCAACGGTGCGCGAGCGGCAGCGACGGCTGCCCGCCACGCCGGCGGTGTCGGCAAGGCGCGCTATTCTCTCGTAAATGAATTGGCACGGCAACCGCTAAAACCGGGCGCCCCAGACCTTCGCCGAATCGTGCATCAGGCCCTGTCAATTTCGGTTTTGTTTCATATAATGCGCTTCTTTCGACCCGCTCTCGAGGCAAGACCCATGTCGGGATCCTACATTTTCACTTCCGAATCGGTATCCGGCGGACACCCGGACAAGATCTGCGACCAGGTATCAGACGCGGTGCTCGACGCGCTGCTCGAACAGGACAAGCAATCGCGGGTCGCCTGCGAGACGCTGGTCAAAACCGGCCTGGTCCTGCTCGCCGGCGAAATCACGACCAATGCCGAAGTCGACATGGAAGCGCTGGTTCGCAAGACGGTCTGCGATATCGGCTACGACAACCCCGAATGCGGCTTCGACGGCAAGACCTGCGCGGTATTGACCGGGCTCGGCAAGCAGTCCGGCGACATCGCGATGGGCGTCGACGAATCCGGCGACAAGCAACAGGGCGCTGGCGACCAGGGCCTGATGTTCGGCTACGCCTGCGACGAGACCGACGTGCTGATGCCCGCGCCGATTACCTACGCGCACCGACTCGTGCGCCGCCAGCACGAGTTGTTCAAGTCGGGCGAACTCGATTGGCTGCAGCCCGACGCCAAGAGCCAGGTAACGCTGCGCTACGAGGATCACAAGCCAGTCGGCATCCAGGCGGTGGTGTTGTCGACCCAGCACAAGGAGTCGGTCAGCCTCGACACGCTGCGCGAAGCCGTCATCGAAACAATCCTCAAACCGGTATTGCCGGATGACTGGTTTGCCCAGTGCAAGTCCGAGAACATCCACGTCAATCCGACTGGTCGATTCGTGATCGGCGGGCCGGTCGGCGACGCCGGCCTGACCGGGCGCAAGATCATCGTCGATACCTACGGCGGCAAGGCGCGCCACGGCGGCGGCGCGTTTTCCGGCAAGGATCCGTCCAAGGTCGATCGCTCGGCCGCCTACGCGGCGCGCTACGTCGCCAAGAATATCGTCGCCGCCGGCATCGCCGAACGCTGCGAGATCCAGGTTTCCTACGCGATCGGCGTCGCCGAGCCGACCTCGATCAGCGTCGATACCTTCGGCACCGGACGCATCGCCGACGAGCGCATCGTGCAGTTGATCCGCGACCATTTCGACCTGCGGCCGAAAGGCCTGATCGCGATGCTCGACCTGATCCGGCCAATCTACCTGCCGACCGCGGCCTACGGTCACTTCGGCCGCGAAGACCTCGACCTGACGTGGGAACGCACCGACAAGGCCGAAGACCTCAAGCAAGACGCCGGCCTGTAGATTCGGCGTCGGCTGATCCGGTTTGACAGCTTTTCGTATATAGTTACACTAGCCGGTCCCCGTCGTGGCCGACCGGGGACCGTGTTGCGAGGAGCGCTGCGACAGCTCCGGCTGCCAGGCTCGCAAAACGGTAAGTTCCAACGGCGCTCATAAATACTCAGGAGAAT
>JBFFXR010000167.1:0-6887 GCA_041569645.1 Gammaproteobacteria bacterium | reverse complement strand
CGGCGATTCGGTCGCAAGCATATCAGCCCGGGAGTCTAGGGCGCGAGCCTGCTGAAAGCTGAAGTGCGCGAATTCGGGTTCGAGTTGCGGCTTGCCGAGAATGAAGTCGGCGGCGCGCGCGGCGATCATCTGGACCGGCGCGTTCAGATTGCCGCTGACAATATTCGGCATGACCGACGCGTCAACCACGCGCAGTCCGTCGATTCCGTGCACGCGCAGCTCGGCATCGACGACCGCGTCGTCGCCCGATCCCATGCGGCAGCTGCCGGCGGGATGGAAATCGGTCGAGGCGGTGGCGCGGATCCAGGCCTCGATATCGCTCTCGGTTTTGATCTCGGGCAGCGGCGCGGTGCGTTCACCGCGCGACGCGATGAACGCCGGCTGGCGGATCAGCTCCTGGGTCTTGACGAAGCCTTCGACTAGCTCGCGCAGGTCGCCCGGGTTGGCGAGATAGTTGAAATGCGCCAGCGGCCGATCGGTCGGATCGGTCGAATTGAGCGCGATGTATCCCCGGCTGGCCGGGCGCAACTGGTCGACCTGCAACGTGAACCCACGCGAGAGCCTGATCTTGCGACCTTCGTAGTGGGCCGAGATTGGCGCGAAATGATACTGCAGGTTGGGGTAGTCGACGGCATCGTTGCCGCGGATCAGCCCGCCGGCTTCCCAGATGTTGGAAGCGCCGAATCCATCGTGCTTGCGCAGCCAGCGCAGCCCGATCTTGAGCTTGTGCCACGGGCGCGTGACGTGCTGGTAGGTGATTGGCCGCGTGCAGCGCCAGCTGCAATGAATCTTCAGGTGATCCTGCAGGTTGCGGCCGACTCCGGGCAGCGCGTGGCGAACCGGGATGTCGTGGCGCTTCAGCTCGTCGCCGGGACCGATGCCCGACAGCATCAAGACCTGCGGCGACTTGATCGCGCCGCAGCAGAGAATGACTTCGCGCCGCGCGCGGATGACCTGGACCTTGCCCTGGTACTGGAAGCGCACGCCGATGGCGCGCCGGTTGTCGAGCAATACCTGCTCGACCAGCGCGTGGGTGACGAGGTCGAGATTTGGCCGTGCCAGTGCCGGCTTCAGGAAGGCGACCGCCGCGCTGCAGCGGCGGCCGTCGCGAATCGTGCTGTCGAGGCGCGCGACGCCCTCGGGCTTGTAGGCATTGAGGTCTTCCGAGCGCCCCTGGCCGGATTGTTCGCCGGCCTCGAGGAACGCGTCGAACAGCGGATTGACGAGCTTTGCCCGGGCGACGCCGAGCGGACCGCTGTCGCCGCGCCATTCGTTGCCGCCGCGCTCGGCGGTTTCGCCGGCCTTGAAGTAGGGCAGGCAATCGGCGTAACTCCAGCCGTCGAGCCCGAGTTCGTCGTTCCAGCGATCGTAATCCAGCGGATGCCCGCGCATGTAAACCATCGAGTTGATCGACGACGAGCCGCCGAGCACCTTGCCGCGAGGCAGCTCGATGTTGCGCTGCTCGAGTTCTTGCTCCGCCTCGCTCTGGTAATTCCAGTTGATCGACGGGTCCTTGTAGACACTGTGCACGCCGGCCGGAATATGGATCAGCAGCTTGTTGTCCAGCGGTCCGGCTTCGACGATCAGCACCGCGTGCTCGCCGCTCTCGCTCAGGCGATTGGCGAGCACGCAGCCGGCAGAGCCGGCGCCGAGGATGATGTAGTCGTATTCGAGCTGCATCGCGACAGCATCGCAACAGTTGCGCCCGAGGTCAATCGCGTTCGTGCGGCGCTTGGATCGACCGCGGGCATGGCCTATCATCGCGCGATGCCGAGAGCCGTGAACCAGACCACCGAAGCATTCGATTTCGACCGCGAAATCGATCGCCGTGGCACCGATAGCATCAAGTGGGACAAGTATCCCGACCGCGACATCTTGCCGATGTGGATCGCGGACACCGATTTCGCCGCCCACCCGGCGATCGTCGAGTCGATGCGCGAACGCCTCGAACACCCGGTGTTCGGTTACTCCGATCCGCCGCGGCAGCTGACCGAGCTGCTCGTCGAGCGGATGCGCCGGCTGTACGCATGGGAGATCGATCCGAAGTGGATCGTTTACCTGCCGGGAATCGTCGGTGCGCTGCATCTCGCCTGCCGCGCGGTCGGCGAGCCCGGCGACCCGGTCATCGTGCCGCGCGTGATTTACCCGCCGTTCGCGAAAGCACCGGCCTTCGCCGCTCGCGTCAGCCACGCGATGCCGATGGCGTCGGCCGCCGGACGGATGGTCGTCGACCTGGACTGGCTCGAGAGCCGGCCGCCGCGACCGGGCCAGCTGATCCTGTTCTGCAATCCGCAAAATCCGGGTGGCGCGGTGTATCGCCGGGCCGAGCTCGAACGTCTCGCGGAGCTGGTCGTGGCCCGCGACATGATCGTCTGCACGGATGAGATTCACTGCGACCTGCTGCTCGAACCCGGCCTGCGGCATATCCCGATCGCGTCGCTGAACGCGGACATCGCGAAGCGCAGCATTACGCTGATGGCGCCGAGCAAGACCTTCAACCTCGCCGGCCTCGGCTGCGCCTTCGCGATCGTGCCCGATCCGGGCCTGCGCCGGGGGATGAAAACCAATCCGTTCATCGTGCCGAACGTCAATATCATGGGGCTCGTCGCGGCGCGCGCAGCCTACCGCTACGCCGACGAGTGGAACCGCCAGCAGTGCGCCTACCTGGCCGCCAATCGCGACTATCTCGTCGCCGAAATCAACCGTATACCGGGTCTGCGCCTCGACCCGATCGAGGCGACCTATCTCGCCTGGATCGACGTCGCCGCGCTCGGCGTCGACGATCCGCCGGCTTTTTTCGAGGCCGCCGGCGTCGGCATGTCGCCGGGCCGCGAATTCGGCGACGACCGGTTCATGCGGCTCAATTTCGGTTGCCCGCGCGGCCGCGTCGAAGAAGCCCTGCGGCGCATTCGCGCGGCGGTCGAGGCGCTCGCATGACGCGCGCCGCCGGCGCGTCCGGAGGCATGTCGAAATTGTCGAGTCAAAGGTCGTTCCAGGCTGGGTCGCTGCGCGAATTTGGGCTATTCTTGGCCGACTCGCCTGCGGGTTCGGCGTCTTCGGTGCGCCGGCCTCGGGCTTAACGACTGATAACGGGTACTACCATGGCTATTCCCTCGCAGGTCAAATATCTGGTCATCGGCGCCGGTATTCACGGCCTGAGCACGTCCTACCACCTGGCGCAGCTGCTCAAGGCCAGGGGCAAGGGCGACGGCCGCGACATCCTGGTCGTCGATAAGGACGGCATCGCCGCCGGCGCGTCGGGCATCGCCTGCGGTGTCGTACGCAACAATTACTTCCAGCCGGCGATGCGCGAGTTGATGGCGCACAGCGTCGGTGTCTGGGAGACCGACCCCGAGGGCTACAGCTACCACCCGGTCGGTTACATGCAAATCAGCCCCGAGAGCATGCACGAGGACGTCGCCAGCATCGCCAGACAGCAAAAGGAAATCGGCTATGAGTCGGTCTTCATCGAGGGCGAGAAAGACTCGATGGATTACATGAAAGGCCTGTTCGACGACTGGCAGGCGCAGGGCATCACGTCGGTGCTGCACGAAAAGCGCGGCGGCTATGCCAACAACACCAAGGCGATGTACGCGCTTGCCGGCAAGGCCGAGGCCGAGGGCGTGCGCATCCTGACGGGCTGCAAGGTCACCGGCTTCAAGAGCGATTCGGCCGGCGGCGCGATCAGCGCGGTCGAGACCGACAAGGGCGAAATCGGCTGCGACCAGGTCATCGTCGGCGCCGGACCTTGGGCCAAGACGATCTGGGACATGCTCGAGCTGCCGAAAACGGTATCGATCAAGGGCGCCGACGGCCAGATGCACGACAACGTGCCGATGTGGATTTACTGGTCGCTGCAGGAAGGCACGCTCGGGGTCGACCCGGAGCTGCAAAAGACCAACGACGGCAAGTTCCCGCCGGTGATCCACGTCGACAGCGACGCGCCGCTGTACTCGGACTTCGACGGCAGCCTGATCACGGACAAGATGTGGGGCATCTACTACAAGCCCGATTTCCATTTCGGCGGCGTCCAGGGCGGCGCCGCGCCCTACGCGATCGACCGCCACCCGGACGAAGTCGCGGTCGACCCCTACGGCACCGAATCACCGGACTTCGTCGTCGGCGAGGATTTCGCGCACATGTGGTGCTCGGCGCTGGCGCACTGCCAGAAGCGCTTCGAGGGCAAGATGGAGTTTTACAAGAACGAGCCGTCGGGCGGCATCGGCGCGTTCACGCCCGACAGTTTCCCGGTGTTCGATCGGTTCCGCGAGAATTGCTACCTGATTGCCGACTCGAACCACGGCTACAAGATGCTCGGCGTCGGCAAGCTCGTCGCCGAGGAATTGCTCGGCGACAGGAGCCGCCTGCTCGAGCCGTTTCGCTTTTCGCGCTACGCCGAGGGCAAGCTGCACCCGGTTTCGCACAGTCCCTTCCCATGGTCCTGAATCCGATACCGGTGTAAACTCCGGGGTATCATCCGGTCCGGGCCCTCCGACCTCCCGGCACAACCTGTTCCTCCGTAAACTGCCCGCGCCCCCCAGGCGCGGGCTTTTTTATTGCATTGGCGTGGATGGCTCGCGGCGGATCGAGGGGGTCAGACCAAAAATTGCTTTACGATGATCAAAGGCCGTGGGGATTCTCTTGCAGTTTTTGATCTGGCCCGGATAGTGCCAGCTCGCCGAGGCGTCGCATTTACGATCGTGCCGGGTCGGGGTCAGACCAAAAATTGCACCGTGAACATGCTGAGCCTGACTGTAACCGGGCAATTCTTGCTCCGACCTCATACTCCGCCGCCAGCCATCTCGATCGAAGCCTGGATCAATCTTCTGTATCGGCAAACAACCAGGCGGCGAGGGCGGTGGCGAGCGCGGCGCCGACGAGCTGCGCGGCGATAAAGGCCGGCGCATCGGCCGGCGCGATGCCGGAGAAAGTGTCGGTCAGACTGCGCGCGATCGTCACGGCCGGGTTGGCGAACGAGGTCGACGCGGTGAACCAGTAGCCGGCACTGATGTAGAGCCCGACCGCGAAGGGCACGGCCTCGACGCGGTAGCGCAGGCAGCCGAAGATCGTCAGCACGAGGCCGAAGGTCGCGACGACCTCGGCGCCGAACTGCGCCGCGCCGTGGCGCGCATGACCCGATAAATCCCACAGCGGCAGTTCGAACATGAAATGCGCGAGCAGCGTGCCGAGTACGCCGCCGACGATTTGCGCCGGCCAGTAGGCACAGGCGGTCCTGAAATCGATGTCGCGTCGCAGCCAGAACGCAAGCGTCACCGCCGGGTTGAAGTGCGCGCCCGACAAAGGGCCGAATATCAAGATGATGACGACCAGTATCGCGCCGGTCGGAATCGTGTTGCCGAGCAGCGCGATGGCGTTATTGCCGTCGGCCAGGCGCTCGGCCATGATGCCCGAGCCGACCACGGTCGCGACCAGCAGCAGCGTGCCGAGCGCCTCGGCGGCGAGTTTCTTCGTCATCGGGGCGCCGGCAACCTGTGGCGGGTCAGCAGCAGGCCTTGTCGCGCGCGAATTCGGCCTGCTCGGCTTTTGGCCGGTCGCAGCAGGCGCTCGCTTGCTCGCCCGCCGGCAGGATCGAGTCGGTGCCGTAGACCGGGCTTGCGCCGCGTGTGAGAAAGGTTTCCCAGGCGATGCTGTCGGGATCGAAGATCCAGCTCTTCTCGGACTCGGCATAGCAGCAGGTGGTCGCGCCTTGCTCGATTACAAGGGCATCGGCCTTTTTCAGTCGGCCGTACACCTCGGCCAGCTCGGCGTCGTCCTCGACCTGTATGCCGAGATGGTCGACGCCCTTTTGCGCGCCGCGGGTCGTGATCGCGAAGTTGACGCGCGGATCCTCGAGCATCCACTTGGCGTAGTCGTCCTTGACCACGGCGGGTTCGCTGGCAAACAGATTCGAGTAGAATCCGATCGACTTGTCGAGGTCGCTGACCGAGACGCTGATGTGTAGACGTTTCATAATTTGGCTCCGGTAGAAGTCGTGTCGCAGCATCCCGGTAAAACGCTTTCGAGTACCGGCATGCAGACGTCGGGGTTGCCCTGGCAACAGTCCTCGACCAGGAAAGCCAGCAGGTCGAGCGTGCCGTCGAAATCGACGCTGTAGATGATCGAGCGGCTTTCGCGCCGCGCCTTGATCAGGCCCGCGTTTGCCAGGATCGATAAGTGCGACGACAGCGTGTTGTGCGGGATCTCGAGCGCGCGCGCGATTTCGCCGGCCGCCATGCCCTCGTCGCCGCTCCTGACGAGCAGGCGGAAAGCCTTGAGCCGGGATTCCTGCGCGAGCGCGCCGAGCGCCTGGACTGCAGCTGTCGTTTCCATATGTCGACTATAATCGACATATGGACAAGAATCAACATCGGTTTGCAGTTCGTGCAAGATCGGGATCAGACGAAAAATTGCGGCTAAATCCTGAAGTCTTGCAGTCACGTCGGGCAATTTTTGCTCTGTCCTGCTTGCCGCAGCGGACGCGGCACCGGCGCCGCGCGAGACAAGTTGCAGTAATGAGACTCGATCGCCGCCGTCGCGCGAACACGGGCGCCTTAACCGATATCATGCAAGATCGTTGCTGCATTCGCTGACTTCGCGGGGTGCAGAGCGATTTTGCTTCGCAAAATCGGACTGTCCCCGAGCTTGCACGATATCGGGTCCGATCTTGTGCCCGCCTGAAACTTGTTCTGTCCCCATCGACCCGCCGCCAGCCATTCCGACCGAAGCCTCAATAGTCTGCTTGACGCCCAGGAACAAAAGTAATAAGAAGATCCCTTCGCCCAATCACGGCAAATCATGACTGACAGTTACGACTACATCATTGTCGGTGCGGGCTCCGCCGGCTGCGTGCTCGCCAACCGCCTGAGCGAAGACCCGGATACTACCGT
>JBFFXR010000166.1:0-6896 GCA_041569645.1 Gammaproteobacteria bacterium | reverse complement strand
GTTTTCCTCGATAGAACAACAATAGAAAAAATTAGTGTGTCTGAGACATCGAGCGACGAGTACGCATATGTGGAGTTTGAGGTAGTCAATAAAGGAAAAATATTCGAGTTATTTGACGGCTATGTTCTTACTTACTCCAGAAATTGCTCATAACAAGGCGCTGCAGCCGGACAGTGATCTTCTCCCGATAAAACGGGCACTTATTTTCGGTTAGAAAAAAATGTCCGTTTTATCGCCGGAAATTCATCATACCACCCGCTACGCACCTGGTTTGGCCGCGGATGCGTGGCGTCAGGTCGCTTTTTTGACTCGCAGGTAATCGAGCGATGAAACCAGGCTTATCGTCGGTCCTTTTGGCTGTTCTGATCGTGGTGCATTTGCATGCCGAGGCTGAATCGCACAAGCAAACGGTCGGGGCTACCGAGGTGATTTTTTTAGAGGACGCGAATCTGAGCTTTAAGGCTAGAGTAGATACAGGTGCAAAGACCTCTAGCATTCACGCCGAAAGAATCGAAGTCGATTTATCAAGCGACCCACGTGGCAAATCTATCTCGTTTTTCGTTGTAACGAAGGAAGGAGAGTCCAGAAAGATCGAATCTCGCGTCAGCTCAGTCGTAAAGGTAAAAACTTCGGAGAAATCGGAATACCGGTACGTAGTTCCTCTCGTAATGAAATGGAATAATTCAAAAAAAACTGTTCTCGTAACCCTGAATGATCGAAGCAGCATGCAATACCGGCTCCTACTTGGCAGGAACTGGCTGCAAGGTGACTACATTGTTGATGTTGATATAAACAATGAAGACTAATCGTTCTATGCCCGCCATTCAAAACGCGACATAACAAGGCGCGGCAGCCGGAAAGCTAACAGGCTACGCCTTATGGCTGCCGCTGCGCGCAGGCGTTGAGCGGCGCAAAACTCAATCGAAAACTTTGAACCTACAATTGGTAGAATCCGACCGGTTGTATTCGGAATTTCGAAAATGCCTATAGCTGAACTTGATCACTATTTTATCTGGTCGAAAGATCTTGAGGCATCACGCCAATTCTATTGCGACGTCCTCGGACTTCAGGTGATGCCACGACCCGCCGTTCAACTTCCAGGCTACTGGTTCGGTACAAATGGAAAGGTTCAAGTACACATGGGGCAAGCTGGTTGGTCAAACGATGCCGAGGAAAGTAACGGCTCGATGACCCCTACCACCGAATCGGGATCCATAAATGTCGATCACATAGCTTTTATCGCCACCAACCCCGAAAGTTTCTATAAACATCTACAAACTACGGGAACGGCGTTCCGAGTTCGATACATCGACTTTATGAATGTGGTGCAGATCGACCTCCGCGACCCGGACGGTATACTCGTAGAGCTGAACTACTATGACATCGAAAATGAACCGAACTGGATCGGTGACAGCGCCACATAACAAACGCACGCAGGCGGACCTCGTTGCCGCTACGCGGCAATTTGGCCGCTAATACGAGGCGTCAGGCGTTGCGATGGCTTCCAAAGCCGCGCCACTTCTCGCAGTGATAAAGGAGCAATTTTATCCTTTCGCTGAAACCCGAGGTTTCGTTCGCCAAAAGCCGGTGAATCCATTGTTTACCACTTTTTACAGAACTACCGGAAATCGGATCCAAATGTTCGAGATACAGTGGGATAAATACTGGAAACCATACTTCGTTATAAATTTTGGGAACGGCGAATCTATTGACGAGCAGATAAACTACGAGGGCCGTTTGCAACGGAGTCGCGGCGGCAGCCAACTGTGCTGGTTCGGAACAAGGAGACCATGGCTTAGCAGATTTGCTACGGGCAAGTGGAAATACACACCCGAGGAAGTAGTTACCGAGTTGATTGTTGCTTTCGACGAGTTAGAGTCTTGGTGGGCAGAAGGAACTGAAGGGCCGCACATCGACCGTTGGGGGGCAAAATAAAGAGTGTCAAGTCGCGTCAGAAGATAACGCTTAACAAGACGCCGCACCCGGACAGCTCAAATTTCGCCTCGAATAGTTAAGCTGTTCGCTTCGCGCCGGCGCCAGGCTCGGCATTAGTCGATACGGGGAAGCCAAATGAACGATCCGACAACCACAACACTCCATTCAACCCGTCTTTCGTCATGCTTCGGTTTACTCTTGCTTCTGCTGCTCTGGGGGCCGTCGGTTGCGCTCGCGCAAGACGGCACGCTGGTGCGCAAGAGCCTGTACAGCGAATCGCTCAAGGGGTCTCTGACCGATGAGTCGCCGGACCGTAACGTGATCGTGTATCTCCCGCCGAGCTATGCAAGCTCGCCGGCAAAAAGCTATCCCGTCATCTACCTGCTCCACGGAATCCTCGATAGAAACGAGGTCTGGACCCGGAACTGGTCGCAGCGCGACGACAACTGGGGCACCATCAAGGGCGTGATGGACGGCGGTATCGCCGAGCGGATGTTCGGCGAAATGATCGTCGTGATGCCGGACCAATTCACCCGCTGGGGCGGCAGCTTCTACACCAATTCGCCGGTAACGGGCAACTGGGAAGATTTTACCGTCCGGGACCTGGTGAACCACGTGGACCGCAGCTACCGAACGCTGCCGGAAGCCTCGAGCCGGGGCATCGCCGGGCATTCGATGGGCGGATACGGGGCCATCACGCTGGCGATGAAACACCCCGATGTTTACAGTGTCGTTTACGCGATGAATCCCGCCTTGCTGGGCTGGGGACGCGACGTCTCGATCGACAACCCCGCGTTCGCCTCGGTACTGGAGATAAAGTCGGCGGAGGAAGCGATTCAAAACGGCCTCTACGTGCCGGGCATCATATGCGTCGGCCAGGCATTTTCTCCCAACCCGGCCAAACCGCCGTTTTACGTCGATTTCCCGTTCGCCCTGGTGGGCGGCAAGCTGCAACCGTCCGAGCCGGGTTTCAGCAGGTGGCAACAAAGCTTTCCGGTGAACCGGGTCGGCGATTACCGCTCGAGCCTGGCGCAACTGCGCGGGCTGAAATTCGATTCGGGATACGAGGTCGATTTCACCCACATTCCGCCGACGGCGCGGGCTTTCTTCAACGCGCTGACCGCCCACGGCGTCGAACACGTGTTCGAGGAATACAACGGCGATCACCGCAATCGGCCGTGGGGACGCATCGGCAGAATCGCGACCGAGGTGATGCCCTATGGCGGCTACTGGATTCAGAGGCGCAGACCAATTCGCAATAGTCCGAATCGCGACAATGCCTGCCGCTGCGAAAATTACCATTCGTTGTAATCGATCGCCGATCTTTTACCTGGCGCAATGGGCAACGAAAGCGACGACTCCGTCGGGAAATCGGAATCTTGAATTTCGATCCGGATCGCGGCGCGGCCCGGACGATCGCTCAGAGCATGCGCCCGGGAAGCGTAAACCAGCCGAGGCCGGCAGATCCGGGTTTCAGCGGCGGCGCAGGAAGATCGGCACGCCGCCCTCGAGACTCAGCGAAATGCCCATGCCCCGGATCTCGGCGATCAGGGCGACGCCATCCTTTTCGTCACCGACCCTGCCGACCAGGCGCTCGCCGAAACGCCGCGCCAGCACCAGGGCGGGCTTGCCGTCGCTCCGCAGCGCGCCCTCGTAACGGCCGGAGCCGACGAATTCCAGCTCGAGTTCGTAGCGCTGGCCGCCGTGTTCACCATTAAAACGCCCGGTAAACGCATCCGCCGCGCGCGTCGACATCGGAACCATCACCGACAGCACGACGAAAAATATGATTATGCATTTCGGTCGCATATCGCTAGCGCCAAGAAGTTTACTCGGAGTAGTTACTCCGAGTAAAAATTATTCGGGCTAGTCGGGGAGATCGATGTTGTTGAGCCGGCAGGCCTGTTGCAGCGTGTTATGCAGCAGGCAGGCGATGGTCATCGGGCCGACGCCACCGGGCACCGGCGTGATCGCGCCGGCAACCTCGGCGGCGCTCGCGAACTCGACGTCGCCGACGAGTTTCGTGCCGCCGTGGTCGGTCTCGATCCGGTTGATGCCGACGTCGATGACGGTGGCGCCGGGCTTGATCCAGTCGCCTTTGATCATCTCCGGCCGGCCGACCGCGGCGACGAGGATATCGGCGGCGCGGCATTCGCCGGGCAGGTCCTGGGTGCGCGAATGCGCAACCGTGACGGTGCAGCTTTCCTTGATCAACAGCATCGCCATCGGCTTGCCGACGATGTTGGAGCGGCCGACGACGATCGCCTTCTTGCCCGACAGGTCGCCGAGGTGCTCCTTGAGCATCATCAGCGAGCCGAGCGGCGTGCACGGCACGATTCCGTCGCCGCCGGTCGCGAGTTTGCCGACGTTAGACAGGTGGAATCCGTCGACGTCCTTCTCGGCGGCGACCGAGTTGATGATCGTCGGCTCGTCGATTTGTTGCGGCAGCGGCAGCTGAACCAGAATACCGTGCACGTCGGGATCGTTGTTCAGGTCATCGATCAGTTTCAGCAATTCATCCTGGCTGGTGTCGGCCGAAAGCTTGTGCTCGTAGGAATTCATTCCGGTCTCGACGGTCTGCTTGCCCTTGCTGCGCACGTAGACCTGGCTCGCCGGATCTTCGCCGACGAGCACGACCGCGAGCCCCGGAGTCAGCGAATGATTTTGCTTCAACCATTCGACCTTGCGCGCGATCTCGCCGCGCAGGTTGGCCGCGAAGGCCTTGCCATCGATTATTGTCGCCACGTCCACTCTCCTCGTTTAATCATCGTCAACCCCGGAAATGACGGCAGATTCTACTGACCACGCCGACGAAAGAATACTCTCAACAGTCATTTTCATGTACGAAAACGACGCGTCGAGTCGCGGCCTGCTTCCCGCCATCGATTAGGCGAAAAAAAACTCCGCCCGTCGCCGGGCGGAGCCTTTCACGCAGCTCAAAGGTCAGTCTTGTCTTTCGACGCCATGAGTGCTGTCGCTGTCGCCTTCCCGGAACTGATGCCTGGTTTCGTGCTCGTTCTCGGTTTTCAGCGTGAAGTACAGCGGGATGATGCAGCACAGGACCGCGACCCAAAACCAGAAGTCGGTCATGCCGGTGCCGGCGAAGGAGTAGAACACGCCCGCTCCGTCCCAGCTGTCGATTGGACTTGAATTAAACATGCTACGTCTCCTAGTTTATCGTCTTGATATCTTCGGGATAGGCCATTGCCTCGATCTCGACATCCATGCCGACTTCCTGGACACCGTCACTCGCGCGCAGGATGCCGAGCATTTTCAGGATCCATGCGAACACGAAGCCGGGCACGAAGCCGAGCAGGAACATCACGATCATGCCCTTGAACTGGCCGCCGAAGGTGATCGTCGGGATATTGTCCGCGAACTGCGGGTAACCGCCGAGGAAGATGCCGGCAAACAGCACGCCGAGGATACCGCAGGTGCCGTGCACCGAAACCGCGCCGACCGCGTCGTCGATTCCCATCTTTTCGAAGAATTTCGCCGAGATCGGGCCAATCACGCCGCCCACGAAAGCGAGCACGAAGGCAAGCCCCGGGTAGTACAGGTCCATGCCGGATGCGACCGAGATAACACCGCACAGTGCGCCGGACATCATCCAGAACGGGTCGCGGGTCTTGGTATAGGCACCGATCATGCCGCCGGCCACGCCCATCAGCGTGTTGAAGCAGATCGTCGACAGGGTCGTCGGCATACCGTAGATATTGGTCCACTGGCCGATGCCGGTCGGTCCGCCGCCGCCGTAGAACAGGCAGCCGCCGAGAAAGCCGAAGAAGCCGGTCACGATCAGCATCAGGCCGACCATGGTCATCGGCAGGCTATGCCCTCGAATCACGTTGGCCGAACCGTCGGCGTTGAACTTGCCGATGCGCGGCCCGAGGTGGATCAATACGCCGAGCGCGAAGAAGCCGGAAACCATATGCACCAGCCCGGAGGCGCCAAAATCATGATAACCCCACTCGACAACCATCCAGCCGGCATAATGCCAGCCCCAGGCCGCCGCCAGGATCCATGCAACCGATCCCAGGATCACGGCGAGAATGATGAACGCCGTCATGCGAATGCGCTCGATCACCGAGCCCGACATGATCGACGCGGTGGTGCAGGCGAACAGCGTGAACGCGCCCCAGAACACGCCGGAAGCGTTGTCCTGCAGGTTCGGGCCCATGTTTTCGCCCCACGGAACGCCACCGGCGCCCGCTTCCCAGTCTGGCGTGAAACCGTTGTACATCGCCAGGTAGATCCACCAGCCGAACATCCAGAAGGTCGGGATCATGTAGGCGAACGCCAGGATATTTTTGGTGCCGGCGGCCAGCGTATGCTTGACCCGGGATGCTCCCATCTCGTACATCATGAAGCCCGCGTGAATCAGGATCATGATCGCCGTACACCAGTAGTAATAAACCTCCAGGTTTATCGTGTTGGCCATTGTCAAATGGGTTTCCAACTCTGCAGGTGTCATTGTTGATATCCCCCTCGTGTTGCAGATTGAGACGCCTGTCGTGACGACATTCGTCAGCTCGTTGCCGTGGTTGTTACTCCTTATCGAATCGTGCTTGCCGTATTTCGGCAAACCGCTGGCGGACCAATCCGCGCCCGCATTTTTATTTTACGCGACCATCGCGGTCGCGATTCGCGCAATCATAACCAATCTGGGTTGGGATAGCTATGGTCTTGTTTTATATACCATTTGCGTACCATTTACCGGGCGATACCGCACTCCGCCGGGTCACTTGCCAGGCCCGTCCGTCCGGCGATTTCACGGCGGCGCGGGGCTCCGCATGGGTCATGACCGTGCTGCCGTCGGCGTCGCGCGTGAGTTCGAATATCGCCGACTCCGGCGTCAGCAGCGATTCGACGCCACGAATTTCGACCTCGTCGCCGTCGAGTTCCCGGTAGGCTACAACGGCGTCACCGAGGGCGAAAATCAGCGCGGTCAGCGCACCGCG
>JBFFXR010000165.1:0-6907 GCA_041569645.1 Gammaproteobacteria bacterium | reverse complement strand
GCCTGCCCCTTGCGCCGCAGGAACCGCTTGATTTCGGGGACCGCGTCCGGATCGATCTGCGGGTTGGACGCCTTGCGCTGGAAACGCAGATTCTCCTCCGCCGCGGTCAGGTTGTATTCGATCGTCTCGATCAGCTGGCCGGTGTCGGCACCGAGAATGGCGATCTTTTCCTCGGGATCGTCGGCCGGCAGGTAGGCATGGCTCAGCAGGCGAACCTTGTTGCCGTCGATGAAGCTGATATTGCCCGAACTGGCGAGCACCTTTTGCATCGCCGCCACCGGCATGTCGCCGCTGTACTGGCGCACCAACTCGCTGAACGAATTCTCGCCGTCGTAATCGAGATCGCGCGGGTTACCATCCTTGCGTAGGAAGCGCGGATCGTTGATCCAGCCGCCAATGACCCTCACGGCCCGATTGTACTGCTGGCTCTTGCCATCGTCGTGACCGGCGTCAAGCTCGTGCAATTTCTTGACTTCCTTGCGGTTGAGACCGGTCAGGATCGCGACATTGGACAAGGTTTGTTTCTTGCGCGCGGGCGCAAAGTCGCGAAACGCGACGTCGACGAAACACTTGCGCGCGATCTGGTCGAACTCGCCATAGGACATGCCATTGCGTAGCAGGGTGCGGATCAGTGCCATCAGTATCTTGCGCAGGCTTTGGCGAAGCGTTTGTTGCATAAATCTCCGTTTACGACCCGGTGGCGCGAAGGCGCCACGGGGTCGTGTCAGGGTTAGTCCTCGAGTTCGGCCTTGTCGAACACGCCGTTGCGATCGGCGTCCTCGATCTCGATGAAGACGCCGTCGCCGAGCGCGTCAAAGAAACTCCCGGCCGAAATTTCGACGTCGGCGGCATTCTCGAATCGGGCCGCCGACAGGTCGAAGTCGACGCCGAGCAGGGTCACCGTCCGGTTGTCTCGGTCGAAGCCCTCGACCGGCGCTTCGATCGAAATTTCGTCCGGCAACTGGCGCTCGATCTCGACCGCGTTGATCACGCCGGAACCGTCGGCGAAAGCCTCGAATTCGACGAAATCACCGGGCATGAAATCCGCCAGCGAGAACACCGGGTTGCCGGTATCGTCCTCGAGCTCGGTACCTCCGCCCACGCGGGCGACGACGTCGACGCCGTTGAAGCGGAAGCCGATGCTATCGTCGCCGACCGCCGCCAGCGGCGCGTCGATCTCGATCTTCTTGCCGCGCTGCTTGACCTCGTCGGCAACCAGTATGTCAGCGACGAGATAACCCTCGACCTCGACGATCAGGTCGTCGGCGAGCACCAGCGTTGCCGGTATCAGCTCGGCGGTGGCGGCGTCGACGCGCTGCTCGCCGATTTTGAAAGTTTTGTTTGTCGGATTGAAGTCCGTGATCATGCCCTCGATCTCGACTTCGTCGGCGTCGTCGAAATCGTCGTCTTCGCGTTCAATCGATTGCGCGAGCAGCGTCGTACCGAGCGAATCGAGCCGGCCCTCGACCTCGACGTAAAGCCCGTCGGCGAGAACGGCAATACCGTCGAGTTTCGTCATCGCATCGAAGGCGACCGGAAAGCCGCGAATTTTGAAGCGATCGCCGACGAGATTCTCGATACGACCCCTGATCTCGATTTCGAGATCGTCGGCCTGCAATTCGACGTGTGTCGCGACGACTCCAGAGGGACCCGAATGTCCGCTGACCTCGAGCACGTTGCCGACCGCGATCGAGTCGAAACTCAGGCCATAATCGTCGTCGAACGTGGTATTGGCGTCGATCAGCACCGCCTGGCCGAGAATGGCGACGGTCTTGCGCGTCGCATCGGCCGGATCGGCCACGATGCTGCTGACCGGGCCCTTGAGTTCGTTGTCGTAACTCACCCGCCGCGCACGCCACGAACGCCCGCCGTCGTCCGAGTATCCGCGTACCGTCGCAATCATGCCGACACGCAAATCGGATTCGCTGCCGGCGTCGTCGTCGACCTGAAAGCTCGCGCGATCGGTTGCATAGCGCCGGCCGTTGACGTAGACGCTGCCGAAACCGGTGATCACGCCACGGCTGACGACCGAGGTTTCGCTCGCATCGTCTTCGCTCGACGACGAGCCGCCGCATCCGGCGGTCACGGCGATGGCACTGCAAAGGGTCACGGCGGTGGCAATCCTGCTCTTGCTGAAAACTGGCATTGTTTCTCCTTTGGGATTTTATTCCCACAACTATCAAAAGTCTTTAAAAAACCGCCGAAAATTTGAATTTGCGACGGACTCGATTGCTATATTTGGGATTTTATTCCCAAATTTATCATATTGCAAGTCGCTATGCGGTTATTTTTCCGATAAGGCTTGAAACCGACTGCGCCGGTTGCGAACGTCGGTCCGACGCGCGGACGACGCGCTGCTACGACCCGGATTTGTCGACGCGGAACTCGGCCGAGCGCGCGTGCGCGTCGAGCCCCTCGCCGCGAGCGAGCGTCGCCGCGACGCGGCCGAGTGCGTCGGCGCCGGCTGCCGAGCAGCCGATCAGGCTGGTTCGCTTCTGGAAATCATAGACCCCGAGCGGCGACGAGAAGCGCGCGGTGCGCGCGGTCGGCAGGACGTGATTGGGCCCGGCGCAATAATCGCCGATTGCCTCGGCGGTGTGGCGGCCGAGGAAGATCGCGCCGGCGTGGCGAATCGAGCGGGCGAAATTCTCGGCGTCATCGAGCGACAGCTCGAGATGCTCGGGCGCGATGCGGTTGGCGAGCGCGGCCGCCTCGTCGAGATCGGCGACCCGGATCAGCGCGCCGCGCGCGGCTAGCGACCGCTCGATGATCGCCCGCCTTGGCATGTCCTCGATCTGACTTCGAATACTGGCTTCGACCCGATCGAGAAAGTCGCCGTCCGGCGACAGCAGGATCGCCTGCGCGTCCTCGTCGTGTTCGGCCTGCGAAAACAGGTCCATCGCGATCCAGTCGGGATCGGTCTTGCCGTCGCAAATGACGAGGATCTCGGATGGACCGGCGACCATGTCGATGCCGACGGTGCCGAATACCAGCCGCTTGGCGGTGGCGACGTAGATGTTGCCCGGCCCGACGATCTTGTCGACCGCGGGCACGGTTTCGGTACCGTAGGCGAGCGCCGCGACCGCCTGCGCGCCGCCGATCGTGAACACGCGATGCACGCCGGCGACGTGCGCCGCGGCGAGCACCAGCTCGTTGACCGCGCCACGCGGCGTCGGCACGACCATGATCAGTTCGGGCACGCCGGCGACGACCGCCGGAATCGCGTTCATCAGGACCGACGACGGATAGGCCGCCTTGCCGCCTGGAACGTATAGTCCGACCCTGTCGAGCGGGCTGACCTGCTGACCCAGCACGGTGCCGTCGGCCTCGGTATAGCGCCAGCTTTCGAGTTTTTGCCGCTCGGCGTAGGCGCGGACCCGCGCGGCTGCCTGTTCGAGCGCATCGCGCGCGGCGGCGTCGACCGTGGAATGCGCCTGCGCGAGGCGCGCGCGCGGCATTTCGAGCTCGGCGACTCTGCCCGCGTCGACCTCGTCGAAGCGCGCGGTCAATTCGAGCAGCGCCGCGTCGCCACGCTCGCGGACCGCGGCGAGAATCTCGTTGACCCGTGCCAGCACGTCGGCGGCCAGGTCCGGCTGCCAGGTGAGCAGCGCGTCGAGCTCGCGCTCGAACCCCGGATCGCGGCTGTCGAGTCGCCTGACCTTCATCTCAGTTCGATACCGCCGCTTCGATCCGCTCGACCAGCGCGGTAATCGCACCGTGCTTCATCTTCTGCGCGGCGCGGTTGATGATCAGCCGGGAGCTGACGTCCATGATGCGATCGAGCGGCGCGAGGCCGTTGGCCTTGAGTGTATTGCCGGTGTCGACCAGGTCGACGATCAGATCGGCCAGCCCGACCATCGGCGCGAGTTCCATCGAGCCGTACAGCTTGATCAGTTCAACCTGCCGTCCCTGCTCGTGGAAGAAGCGTTCGGTAATGCGTGGATACTTGGTCGCGACGCGCAGCCGGCGGCGCGGCAGCGGCTGGCCTTCGATACCGGCCGTCATCATGCGGCACGGCGCGATCTTCAGGTCGACGCGCTCGTATAGCCCGCTGCCGCCGTGCTCGGCAAGCACGTCCTTGCCGGCCACGCCGAGGTCGGCGGCACCATACTGCACGTAAGTCGGTACATCGGCCGAGCGGATCAGCACCAGGCGGACGTCGGCGCGATTGGTCGCGAAGACCAGCTTGCGGCTGCTCGCCGGGTCATCGGCCGGCTCGATGCCGGCGCGCGCCAGCAGCGGCAGCGTCTCGTCGAGAATACGGCCCTTGGCGAGCGCAATGGTCAGAGGTTCGGACATGGTGACAGACGGCGCGGCTTGTCTCAGTTCGGCACGCGCTTGATCTGCGCGCCGAGTCCGGCGAGCTTTTCCTCGATATGGTCGTAGCCGCGATCGATGTGGTAGATGCGGTCGACGATGGTCTCGCCGCGCGCGACCAGTCCGGCGAGGATCAGGCTGGCCGACGCGCGCAGGTCGGTCGCCATGACCGGCGCGCCGTTGAGGCCATCGACGCCACGGATGATTACGGTGTTGCCTTCGAGATGGACATTGGCGCCGAGGCGCATGAATTCCTGGATATGCATGAAACGATTTTCGAACACGGTCTCGGTAACCGAGCCGGTGCCGTCGGCGATCGCGTTGAGCGCGCAGAACTGCGCCTGCATGTCGGTCGGAAACCCGGGATAGGGCGCGGTCTTGATGTTGACCGCATGCGGCTTGTGCCCTTCCATGTCGAGATCGATCCAGTCGTCGCCGGTATCGATCACCGCGCCGGCCTCGGTGAGTTTCGCCAGTACCGCGTCCAGCAGGCGCGGGTTGGTGCGCTTGACCAGGACCTTGCCGCCAGTGATGGCGGCGGCGACCAGATAAGTGCCGGTCTCGATCCGGTCCGGCAGCACCGTGTAGTCGCAACCCTGCAGCCGTTCGACGCCGTGAATCGTAATCAGGTCGGTGCCCGCATTCTCGACCCGGCCGCCCATCGCGTTGATGAAATCGGCGAGGTCGACGACTTCCGGTTCGCGCGCGGCATTCTCGATAACGGTCGTGCCCTCGGCCAGGCTGGCCGCCATCATCAGGTTTTCGGTACCGGTTACGGTGACCTGGTCCATGACGATTCGCGAGCCCGTCAATCGCTCGCAGCGCGCCTTGATGTAGCCCTGCTCGACCTTGATCCTGGCGCCCATCGCCTCGAGTCCCGACAGGTGCATGTCGACCGGTCGCGCGCCGATCGCGCAGCCGCCCGGCAGCGAGACCTCGGCTTCGCCATAACGCGACAACAAGGGTCCGAGCACGAGGATCGACGCGCGCATCGTCTTGACCAGCTCGTAGGGCGCGAAGGTATTCTCGAGGGTCGTCGGATCGACCTCGATGCTCATCTTTTCGCCCATCGTCAGGGTCACGCCCATCCGGCCGAGCAATTCCATCGTCGTCGTGACGTCGTGCAGGTGCGGCACGTTGCGGACGACGACCGGGCTGTCGGCCAGCAGCGCGCCGGCGAGAATCGGCAATACCGCGTTCTTCGAACCGGACACCCGCACTTCGCCGGATAGCGGCACACCGCCCTTGATGATCAGTTTGTTCATGTGCGCATCGAAATCGAGAAGCCGGTCATTCTAGCAGAAGCCGTTCCGGAGTGTAGCGCTTTGCCGGGCTTGCCAAACAATTCATAACCCGCCGGCGGGCGCCGCCGGACGGGCCCGCGCTCGTCCCGGGTCACTGGCCCTGGTTGCGCTCGCGCAGCGTTTCGATCAGGCCGTCGACGCCGTTCTTCTTGATTGCGCGGGCGAAGCTCGAACGGTAGTTGGTGACCAGGCTGACGTTGTCGACGCTGATATCGAAGACCTTCCAGCCGTCGTCACCGCGGCGCAGCGTGTAGTGGATCGGGATCGGAAAGCCGCCCGCCTGGTCGATTTCGGTCCGCACCGTGACCTTGCCGCCGGCCTCGTTGCCCTCGGTCGGCAGGTAGGTCAGCTTCTGGTTGGTATATTCGAGCAGCGCCGAACTGTAGGTACGTACCAGCAGCGCGCGAAACTCGTTGACGATCACCGGCTTTTGCGCGGCGTTGACCTGATCCTTGAAATTTCCGAGCGCCAGGTCGGTCATGGCGTCGAAATCGAAATGTGGCAATACGACTTCGTCGACCAGCCGGTAAAGCCGCGACGGGTCGTCGCGGTAGATCGCGGCGTTGGTCTTTATATCCGCCAGCACCCGGTCCGCGGTCTCGCGAATCATTTGCTCGGGCCCGCTGGCGGCGATCGCCGGCAGCAGCCACAGGCCCAGTATCCATGCGCATGATTTTCTCACTGAAATACCCCGCTTACGCTTCTGAGTTGATAGACGTGATTGTTGAAGTCATTGACCGATCGCAGGTACTCGGCGTAGGCCAGTACGTAGACCTGCAGCGCGTTGATGACGTCGTCGGCCTCTTCGAGACCGGCCTCGAAATCGGAGTAGGCGGCGATCATCCAGCGTCGCGCAGCGAGCGAGCTTTCACGCATCGAACGAATCGCCGAGTGTTTCGCCTGCAGGCGGTAATACTGCTCGCGCACCTGGAATGGAATGCCCATGCGGGCGAAGGACGCCTTTTCCACCAGCGCGTCGAGTTCGGCCTGAGCTTGCGCGACGCGTGCCGGATGGGCCCCCTGCTCCCACTGCCAGCGCAATCCCACCAGCGGCGACATCGCGACGTGATTGAACGGATCGTAGATGTGCGGATTGTCGAGGCGGTCGCGCTCAGGCGCATAGGCCAGCGAGCCGGCGACGCCGGCGAATACGATCGGTTTCTCGTCGGCGCGGCGCGCTTCGACCAGCGCGCGCCGCGCCGCCAGCCCGGCCTCGACCTGCTTGAACTCGGCGCGGTTGGCGAGCGCCAGCTCGATCCATTCGTCGAGCGATTCCTCGGGCAGCG
>JBFFXR010000164.1:0-6978 GCA_041569645.1 Gammaproteobacteria bacterium | reverse complement strand
GTCCAGCTCGACGCGGCGATCGTGCCGGCGGTGGCGAAACAGAAGATCGCCGAGTCGCGCATCCAGGGCCGCGCCAACGTGCTCGTGTTCCCCGATCTCGACGCCGGCAACATCGGCTACAAGCTGACCCAGCGTTTCGGCGGCGCGGTCGCGATCGGGCCGATCCTGCAGGGCCTGGCGCGCCCGGCCAACGACCTGTCGCGCGGCTGCAACGCCGACGACGTCTACTATCTCATCGCGATGACCGCCGTTCAGTCGCTAGGCTGAAAATCTTCGTCATTGCGCAAGCCGCGCAACGGCTATCCGCAATCCAACCGGCGATCGGGACGACGGGCCGGGCGGCGGACTCACCGGGCGATCGACGCCTGCCAGAGCCAGTACGGCTCCATCGATGGATGCCGGCTCGGGCGCCGGCATGACGGTAGCACGCGAAACTCGCGCGGGGATTATTCGGGCTTGAGGAGGGACTCGACGGTGTCGCGCACCGCGACCATCGACTGCGGCCGTTGCGCCGGGTCGACCGCCATCATTTGCACGATCAGCTTGGAGACGCCCGGATCGGCGTCTTCATTGACCTTGGTGATCGGCAGCGCATTACCGTCGCGATGCATCGCCAGCACCGCCATCGGCTTGCCGACATAGGGCAGCTTGCCGCTGAACATGTAGTAGGCAATGATGCCGAGCGAGTAGATGTCGCTGCGTTCGTCGGCGTCGCTGCCCTCGGCGCGCTCCGGCGCGAGATAGGCCGGGCTGCCGATGATCGAGCCGGTCTGCGTCAGAGTCGATTCCGCGGCGGTACCTGCCGAGGCAATGCCGAAGTCCACGATCTTGGCCTGCCAGCGGTCGTCGAGCAGGATATTGCTCGGCTTCAGGTCGCGGTGAATCACCCCCTGCTCGTGCGCGGCGGCCATGCCGCTGGCGACCTGGTGGAGAATCGCGAGGCCGTCGACGGTGCCGAAAGCGCCGACTTCGTTGAGCACCGCCTCGAGCCCGCGGCTCTTGAAATACTCCATCGAAATAGCACAGACCTGATCTTTCAAAAAGATATCATGCACGCGAATGACGTTCTTGTGGCTGACCTTGCGCGCGTACTTGACCTCGCGTTTGAAGCGCTCGACCGACTGATCCTCGATAGTCAGTTCGGGCAGCATGAACTTGAGTATCAACTGCTCGTCGACCATGTCGTCTTCGACCAGCATCACGCGACCCATCGCGCCACGGCCAATCTCTTTTTTGATGTGGTAGCGATCCATCCAGGTCGAGCCCGGTTTGAGGCGATCGAGCGGCGACGCATTCGGCGGCGGCGCGGCGCCCTGCGACTTGAAGCCCGAGCGGTCGCCGAGCACCGGCACGTCGACCCCGGCCGAAACGGTGTTCGACTGCCCGTCAATCTGGATGTCGGGCAGATTGAAATCGCGGGTGATTTGCGCGATCAGCATCTTGGCGAATTCGCGCAGCTCCGGCGCCAGTTTCGGCAGGCTCCACAGAACCGTATTGCGCACGTTTTCGGCGTGCTCCTTGCCGGTCAGGTCCTCGATCGTCTCGAGCGCGCTGCGCTGCACATTGGCCTGCTCGTGCTTGAGCCCGTCGAAAGCGATTTCGAGGCCCTTGCCGAAACCGAGCTTGCGCACCGCGCGCAGCGCGAGCACGTAGTCGTCCGGAAACTGCGCGACCATTTTTGCCAGAATCGCGAGTGCCTTGCGGTTGGCCGACTTGGCGAGCGACTGGATCGCGCGTTCGCGCACCTGCCAGTTGTCGCTGAGGGCAAACTCCTCGATCTTGCCGAGATCGTCGTCGCCGACCAGGTTCATGACCAGCTGCTGCGCGCTGGTGCGGATGAACTCGTTGTCGTGCGAGACCAGCCCGCGCGCGACTTCGGAAAGGCGCTCGTCGGCGAACTTCTGCACCTGTGCAATCGATTGCTGGCGGGTCCAGTCGTCCTCGATGCTCAGGCGCTTGAGAAATTTTTCGAGGCTGCCCGCGTCGCTCTTGGCGACGACGATGCTGGCGAAAAAATCGTTCAGATCGGCGGATTTGGTCGCGAGGTAGGCCGACAGGTGCGGCACGAGGTCGGCGTCGGCCTGCTTGGTCAGGACCTTGAGCCCGAGCTCGAGCTGGACTTCGCTCATGTTCTCGAGTTGCGATAATAGCACCGACGCATCGAAGCTGATCGACATGCGATCGAGCGTCTTGAGCGCCTCGAGCACGACGACCTTGTTCGAGTCGCTCAGATAGCGCGACGCGATTAGCGGCACCTTTTCGTGATTGACCGAACCGAGATAGCGAAGTAACGGAATCTTGAACTCGGGATCCTCGACCTTGTCGAGGTGGACGCTCAGGTTCGCCGGATCGATCGGTTGCTGCGTGCCCTCGACCAGCTTGAGCAGCCGGATCGCCTCGCCGGATTCGAGCCGCAACGCGTAGTTGATGACGTCTTCCGGGCGCAGCGATGCCTGCTGCGCCTCGAGCTTGTCGATGATGTCGTGCGCGGGTGCATCGGGCTCGACCAGCTGGCGAAAGAGCTTGGCGGTCTCGGCGGCGCTCGCGGTCATCGAAATGGGCTCCGCGCGCGCATGACCGGCAAAGCCGCGCCACTAAATTGCAAGTGTTGGTATTCTGAAAACTCGAAATTTGGCATGGACAGCAGTGTTGCCTGGTGGGCCCGGCGGCCTCCGGTTCGAAACTCAAATCATAGAATTATCAAAAGATTATAGATGACTATTGAGAATCCGGAGGAAGGATTGAAGCACTTTTCACGGGATTGCCGGAGAACGGGCGCGGGCGGCCAGAAATGCGCGCAAATGAAAGCGGCCCTGGGCCGGCAGGTAGCGCAGTTCCGGCGCCACCGGGCAAGCCAGGCGCGCCAGGCAACCGCGTTCGTGACAGGCCGCGGCGGGCGTATTTTCGAGGAATCCGGCACAAGTGTCGACCGCGTAGCCGCGACCGTCGAAAGCGCCGACCGGGCAGGTGTTCAGACAGGGCTGACCGGCGCAGTCGACGCAGGGCGACCCTGCCGGCGTGGCGGATGTTTCGGCATCGAAGGCGGCGCCGAGCAACGCGAAACGGTACGAGTGCCACAAGCCGTAGCGCGGGTGAATCAGGATACCGAGCGGCGACGCCTCGAGGCCTTCGGCGCGACTGGCCCACTGCTGAAACGGGTAGTACGGCGGCCCGGAAAACGGGAATAACGGCGTCACCGGATGCTTATCGGCGATTTCGGCGGCTATCCGCCGGCTCCATCGATCGAGCGGATCGGGTTCACCATCGGCATGTTCCGGCGATGCGCAAAACGCCCGCCAGTAACTCGAGCCGCGATTGCCGACCAGCCCGATCGCTTGTGCGTCCGGCGAGAAGCCGTAGCTCGCGCGATCCGCGGCGGTGATCGTGGCGACGCCGAGCAGGTAGAGGCCGTGGCGTTCGAGGTCCGCCGCGAGCGTCATGCCGAGTCGCCGGCGCGCCACGCGCAGGCGGCGCCAATCGCGGTCGCGATCACGGTCGATTCGAGAAACAGCTCACCGTCGATCTCGTCGCGCACGTGGATGTCGTCGAATTCGAGCGTGACCTCGGGATCGATTGCGCCGGCGGCCAGCGCGCGCTCGCGCGCGAGTTTTTCGACGATCGCCTGCGCCTCCGCGCGGGCCGCGTCGAGCGTGTCGAACTTTTGCGGCGAGTCGCCGTGGAACAGGCAGAACAAACCCTGCTGCGGCTGGGTCACGGTGACCTGCGCGCGCTGGATCACGCTGCCCATGACCGCGCCGAAGGCGTTGGCGACGTCGGCGTGCTCGGGTAACTGCAGGCCGATATACATGCTGTCGGCGACGTCGCGATAGTAGCTCGCGGCCGGCGCGCCGACCGCGACGATCGGGTAGTCGCTGCCGAAATCGAGATTGAACAGCGGCTTGCGCTGGCCCGCCTCGTGGCTGCCCACGACCATGCGGGTAATCGTTTCGATGATCGCGTCATTCTTGCCCGGCCTCGCGGCGAGGTCGAAATCGTTGAGCCCGACTTCGATCAGCAGGCGGCGAATCGTCGCGACGACGAGCCCGTAGACTTCGCGGCAGGCGGCTTCGACGTCGTCGGCCTGCCACTTGCCATAGCCGTAGAGGTAACGCATCTGGCGCATCCAGATGCGCGCCGACAGTTCCGCCGCCTCGCGGCTCCAGTGCGAGTTGATGCCAAGCACGTGAACCGCGTCGGTCGGCGTGAAGCCGCTGTAGATCGCGAGCCCGAGGCGCTTGAGCTTGGCCAGCGCGCGCGCATAGTTGCGGTTGTCCTGCACGATCGCGTCGAGCTCGACCGGTTTGTCGGACAGCAGCTCCCAGGCTTCGCGCTCGACGGCGTTGAGCTGGCGCAGCAACGCCGGGTTGTTTTCCAGGCGCATGACGAAGCGGTTGCTGCGCGCGCTGGCGACGCCGTCGAGCTGCGCGCGCAGCAGCGGAATCACGTCGGGATACAGGTGCGCGACCAGGCTGGTCGGCACGACCCGCCGCGGGCCCAGCGACAGGCCCTTGTGACCGCCGAAATGAATCTCGCTGTCGCCGCCGAGGCCGATCGAATTGACCTGTACCGCCTCGACCATCGGTCGCCAGTTACCGATGTTGGCGCCATCGGGGGAGAGCTGCGGGCGCCCGTCGCTGACGATCGCGATGTCGGTCGTCGTGCCGCCCATGTCGGCGACGATCGCGTTCTTGAGGCCCGACAGCTCGCAGGCGCCGATGACGCTCGCCGCCGGCCCGGACAGCACGGTGCCGATCGGCTTTTCGATCGCGTCGTCGAGGCTGGCCAGCGAACCGTCGCCCTTGACGAGCATCAGCGGCGCGTCGATTCGGTGCCGGTCGAGAATTTTCTGCACCGAAGCGATCAGTTCACGGATCGGGGGCACCATTCGAGCGTTGAGCGCCGCGGTCAGCGCGCGGCGCGGCGCGCCGAGGCTCGACGCGAGTTCGTGGCCGCAGATCACCGGCAGGCCGGCGAGCTCGACGACCAGTCGCTTGAGGCGATTCTCGTGGCTCGAATTGCGCGTGCCGAACATGCTCGAGATCGCGAACGCCGAAACCTCGTCCCTGAGCTTGTCGATCGCCTGCCGCGCGCCGTCCTCGTCGAGCGGCTGATGCTCGCGGCCCATCGCATCGAAGCCGCCATCGAGGCGCACGACCAGCTGCGACGGCAGGATTTCGAGCAAGCCGCTCTGCTTGACCTGTTCGGCGTTATAGCCCGGCAGCAGTACGCAGACCGGCGCGCCGAGGTGCTCGACTACCGAGTTGGTCGTCAGCGTCGTCGACAGCGACACCATGCTGACCTCGGCGAGGCGCTCGGCCGGCAGCTTGCCGACTACGTCGCCGATGCCGATCGCCAGATCGAAGCGCGTGGTCAGGCTTTTCTCGGCATTGGCTATCCGCTTGTCGTCATCGACCAGCACCGCGTCGGTGAAGGTTCCGCCGGTATCGATACCGAGACGGTAAGGCATGC
Organism: Gammaproteobacteria bacterium; assembly: GCA_041569645.1. Taxonomy (GTDB): domain Bacteria; phylum Pseudomonadota; class Gammaproteobacteria. The sequence continues at coordinate 1,509 of JBFFXR010000164.1, read as the reverse complement.
ACTGCTCCGCAATTTTCGAGCGACTATAATGCGTCCCCCGGCGCCCGTCTACGGCCTCCGGTTACCCGATTGCGACATGCCTCGACGGCGCGACTTTCGCCAGCAGATATCGCCTCGATGCACCACCCGGCCCGGTTATCGGGCGTCCGCCAATCGACTCGGGCAGATTTTTTTGTTCAGAGTCAAAATGTGTCGCAGGTCCGGACAGGCCGGGGGCCGCGAGGTTATCGTTCGGCCTGAAATTTATCCGCAGGAACGTTAATTTAGCTGCTGACACGGAGTTTGCCCTGACCCGGTACAGGTCTTTCACCGGCTCTCGCTCCGACAGTGATCGATCGATGTCCGAAAGCTGCAATTTACCCGCGTTCAGCCCCGAGCAGGCGGCACAAATCGCGCTCGAGCGCTTCGCCATCGACGGGCCGATAAGTCCGCTCGACGGCGAACGCGACCTCAATTTTCTGATCGATGATCCGCGCGGCCGCTTTGTCTTCAAGATCGCCAACGCACAGGAATCGATTCCGTTCCTGCATTGCCAGCACCGCGTGCTGCGCTGGCTGGCCGAGGCCGACGCACTGCCGCGGGTCGCGACCGCGCTGCGTTCGGTCTCGGGCAAGAGCATCGAGCGCGTGACCAGCGCCAGCGGCGACGAGCATGCCTGCCGCGTACTGCCGTTCATCGAGGGCACTCCGCTGGCCGAAGTCGCCAACCCGCCCGCGGTGCTTTACGCCGATCTCGGCGCTTGCCTGGCGCGCGTCAATCGCGCGCTCGACGGTATCGATTACCCGGCGCTGGCGCGGCCGCTGCTGTGGAAGATGGACGATGCGCCGACAGTGCTCGAGCGCTTCATGCCACTGCTCGCCGACGATGCGTCGCGCGCGCGGGTCGCGCGCCTGGGCGCCGAATTCGCCGACCGCGTGCTCGGTCGGGCCGCGCGCCTGCGGCGCAACGTCATCCACAACGACGCCAATCGCGGCAACGTACTGGTCGACGCCGGCGCAAGCCGGGTCGTGAGCCTGATCGATTTCGGCGACATGGTCGAATCCTGGCTCGCGGTCGAACCGGCGGTGGCGATGACTTACGCGATGCTCGGCCGCGACGACCCGTTTCCGGCGGCCGAGGCCTTGCTCCGCGGCTACCACGAAGTCCTGCCGCTCGAAGCCGGCGAAATTGCCGTCCTGCCCGACCTGATCGGCATGCGGCTCGGCTTGAGCCTGTGCATCTGCGCTCACCAGAAAGGCCTCGAACCCGACAACGAGTACCTCGCGATCGACGAGGCCGATTGCCGGGCGCTGCTCGAGTCGCTCGCCAGGGTCGAGTACGACGATTTCCACGCGCGGCTGCGGGCGGCTTGCGGGATCGATTAGCTTTTTCCTCGGAGATTGCTTCGTCGGCTGACGCCTCCTCGCAAAGACGCCGGATATCGCGTCATTGTGAGCGCCAGCGAAGCAATCTCCCGGGATCGGGCAATAACCGGGAGGTTGCTTCGGCCCGCGCGGCCGGCGGCCGCGC
>JBFFXR010000163.1:0-7024 GCA_041569645.1 Gammaproteobacteria bacterium | reverse complement strand
GTTCGGCCATATTCGCTCGCCGCACACTTGTGAAAACCTGCGCGCCCGACCACGGGTCGAGGTCTGTTTCACCGACGTACTCGCGCGGCTCGCGGTGCGGGTATCGGGACGTGAACGATTGTCGCCAGGGATTCGGATCGGGGCCGCGAATTGCAGCCGTATTTCGAGGCGCTCTGGTCGGCCTATCTTGATCGCATGCAGGCTTTTGTCGAGATCGGCGTCGAGCGTGCCGAGCTGATCGCGTCGCCGGCCTGCGACGTCGGCCTGACCCGCGCCGAGCTGGTCGCGGTCAATCTCGATAAACTGAAACGGCTCGAATGAGCTCGATGGAGTGCCCATGAAGGTCACGGTAACGTCGCTAGCGGCCGGCGATCGCGAGGGCTGGGAAGCGCTGTATCACGGTTACGCGGAGTTTTACCAGGTGCCGATGAACGCGTCGATTCTCGACACGGTCTGGGGCTGGATTCACGACGCCGGCAACCCGTTCTTCGGACTGATTGCAAAATCCGACGACGGCCGCGCGATCGGCCTGATGCACTGCCGCGAGATGCCGTCGCCGCTGCGCGGCGCGCGGGTCGGATTTCTCGACGACCTGTTCGTCGCGCCCGAGGCGCGCGGGCAGGGCGTCGTCGAGGCGCTTTACGACGCGCTGCGCGAGCTCGGTCGCGCGCAGGGCTGGCCGTTCATCCGCTGGATCACGGCGGAAGACAACCTCCGCGCCCGCGCGGTCTACGACAAGTTGTCCGTAAAAACCCACTGGGTCACCTACCAGATGGCGATCGACTAACGCCGGTCCTACCGTCATTGCGAGCGCCAGCGAAGCAATCTCCGGAGGCGGGCAAGCGTCGGGAGGTTTAGTCTGCGGGGTCGGACCTCGATGTAGTCTGCGGAGTCTGCGGGGTCGGACCTCGATAAGCCATTGATCAGAAACGAAAAAGGCCCGATTTACGGTCAATATTCGATCTTAAACAGACAATTTCCGTATCAAAAACCGCCGTTTAACGAAATTTTCTGAAACCGATTGAACTGGATTCACCTTAAAAGCAGGTTTTCGGGGGCAGAATCGCCGGTTTAAGGTTCGAATTACGGGCTTTTTATCGAATATTTTTTTCGAAGTCAGACGGTTAGCGTGGTCCGACCCCGAGGCGCGCAGACGGTTAGCGTGGTCCGACCCCGAGGCGCGCCCCGAGGCGCGTCCCGTGGTTGCTGTTCGCTAGGCTGATTCGAGCGCGGCGAGGACCCGGCGCTGAAAATCGTGGACGGCGTGCTCACTGACGTACGAGCGCCCGGCATCGACGATGAACTTGCCCTGGCGATAGCCGTGGCTGTGCAGCCCGCGCTGCACGCTCTCGCAGATCGGCACGTCTTCCTCGCGCACGACCTGGACGAAATCGATCACTTCTTGCTCGGCCGCGCTCGGTTGCGCCTGCGGAAAATACCATTCGCACTCCTGCACGCTGCGCTCGGGACCGGCGGGCACGTGATGGAACACGGTCAGGTTGCCGCCCGGGTAAACCTCGAACACCAGGTTAGGAAACAATAGCCAGCTACCGAAATTATCGTCGCTGCGAACCGAATCATCGATCGCGTAGCCCTGGCGTTCGCCGACGTCGCCGGTTACATGCCGGTGGTAATTCTCGCGGATGTGGATCCGGTAGCGATCGAGGTCGAGCGCCGCGCCGACCAGCGACGGATGGCGGTTCGGGCAGTGGTAGCACTCGGAGTAATTTTCGACCGAATTCTTCCAGTTGGCGGCCAGGTCGTAGTGATGTACATGCGCGCGTTCGAGGTTTGCCGCCTGTGGCGCGAGGGCGAGAATTTCCGCCTCGAGACCGGGAAAAGTCTCCGCGAGCGGGGCGCTGTCGGCATCGAGGTTGACGCAGACAAAGCCGGCGAGCGTATCGACGCGCACCGGTTGCAGCCTGATTTCTTGCTTCGGAAAGCATTCCATGCCGTCGCTGCCGCGTGCGAACACGAGTTCGCCGCCTGGCGCATAAGCCCAGGCGTGGTACGGGCAGACGATGCGCTTGCCGATCTTGCCTTCGCCCTCGAGCAGCCGGTGCGCGCGGTGCTGGCAGACGTTGTGGAATGCGCGTAACTCGCCGCCGGCTGCGCGCAGCACGAATACGCTCTGGTCGCCGATATCGCGCACCGCGTAGCAATTTGTTGCGCGCAGGCTCGAAACGTGACAGACGTATTGCCAGCTGCGGTAAAAGATTTGCTCGAGCTCGGCGCGGTAGATATCCGGATCGAAATAATACTTGCCCGGCAGAGTCCAGGAGCGGGCCGGGTCGGCGTCGAAGCGTTCCACCGCCATCGCGAGCTATCCGGAAACGCCGGCCGGCAGGATTTGCCGCGCCTCTGCGTCATAGCCGAGGCGGGCGGCTGCGAGCCTCAATTTCTGGTGGAAATGGTCGCGCGAAACGTTGCAAATCTGCAGATGCCGCGCCGGATCGGCGAAGGCGCGCCGCGCGTGCATGATGCGGTGATTGTCGAACAGCACGGCGTCGCCGGCGCGCAGTCCGAATTCGAGCTGCTGGGCCGGATCGAGTATCAAGCTGCTGAGCGCGGCGTTGGCGCGATGCAGGGCGGCCGCGATCTCCGGGTCGACATCGGTCGGCGCCATCGCGCGCGGATGAAAGCGAAAGCCGACGAGATCGCCGCGCTCGTCGACGTTGAGCGCCCGCGCGCGGGTGCGGAAATCCATGCCAGCGCCGGGAACGATGCGGTGATAGGTCTGTGGGCAGCGGGCCAGCAAGTCGAAGGCCTCGGGATCGCTTTCGCGTAGCCGGGTCGCGACCTGGAAGCCGTCGACCAGCGCGGTCTCGCCGCCGTCACGCGCCGGCTTGATGCAATAGAGTACGAGGATACCGGTCGGCGTGTGCAGGTAGGCTTCGTCGGTATGCGGTGGCACCGGCTGCATGGTATTGCCGAAGGTATGCGCCGCGGGATCCGGCCTGAGTTCGAACACCGGCTTGTAAGCCGCCTCGGCGATGTCGCCGATCAGGGCCGCTATCGCTTCGATACCGACCGCGCGGCACGCGCCCCGACGCACGACCGCGAGACCGTAATCGCGCAGGCAGCGCATGAAATCCAGTGCGGCGCGGTCGCTGTTCTCGATTTCGTCGAGGCGATGACTGACGTCCGCGAGCTCGAGCGTCGCATCCCATAGTTGCGGACGCCAGCGCTCGCGCTCGCCGTCGTAAACGTAATCCCGCAGCCAGCCGCAGGAAAACTCGGAGACGTGCCCATCGGGCTCCCAGACGATGCGCAGACGATCGGATGCGGGCATTGAAATGTCGCGCGGACGGATATTCGGCGACACGTCGCTCGGATGCAGCCGGCGGCTGCCGGTATGACTGTCGCCGCACAGCTCGCAAAAACACGCGCTGCGCAGCCAGAAGTAGTGATAGGCGTTGGCCGGCTGGCCGGCCCACTGTATACGCAGGACGTCGTCACCGGCCTCGAGGCGGGGAACCGGGCTCAGCGAGTCTGGACGGGTCGCCATGCCGACCGATCATAAGCCGGGCGACGCGATAATCAATCGAAACTTTTCGACCGACCTAATCGAATTTAGCGTTGGCGCGCCGTCGCGCGCCCGTTCAGCGCGCCAATGCCTTGCGCACTGCGGCGCTGCAGATGACTTCGTGGTGGGTCACATAAGCTTCATGATTGTCTTCGACGCGATTGAGGTCGTAGACGTAGTTGACCATCGTACCCAGCGCACGCTGCATGCCCTTCGGCGACGGATTGCCGAGAATGTTGATGCGCTCGAGTATCGCGCCATTCTTCAGGTGAAATCGCGCGACCGGATCGAGCGGCTCGCCGTCGGCATTCTTCTGCGTGAGAAAATATCTCGCGACCGTATTTTCGAGCCGCGCGCGCTGGTCCTCGTCGGCATCGGTGTCGAAAGTATCGAGCAGTTCGCGAATTCCGCGGTCCTCGTCGGGTTGCTGTTCGAGCCATTCGCGCAGGCGCGGCACCGGCGAAATCGTTGCGAAGGTCTTGAGCTGCGGGAACTGCATCTTCAGGCTGGTGGCGACCTGCTTGATCAAAAAATTGCCGAAGGAGACGCCGGCAAGCCCCTTGTGGCAGTTCGAAATCGAGTAAAAGATTGCGCAGCTGGCCTTGTCGGGGGCGACCGCGCTGGCATCGCGCTCCAGGATTTCTCCGATTCCGCGGGGCATGTCGTCGGTCAGCGCGACCTCGACGAAGACCAGCGGCTCGTCGCCCATGCGCGGATGGAAAAAACCGAAACAAAGGCGATCGTCGGGTTCGAGGCGACTGCGCAGCTCGTCCCAGTCCTCGATTTCATGCACGGCCTCGTAAGCGATGATTTTTTCGAGGATGTGCGCCGAGGTCGTCCAGTCGATCGGCTCCATCATCAGGAAACCCCGATTGAACCAGGTGCTGAACAGGTGCAGGAAATCGTTGTCGACGCGCTTTAGTTCCGGTTGCTCGCGCATCGCGGAGAGCAGGTGTTCGCGAATCTTGACGAGTCGGCGGGTCGCGCCCTGGGCGAGATTGAGACGCCGCAGCAATTCCTGTCGCCGCGGTTCGGCGGCCTTGCCGATCCGCTGCAGATTATCCGCTTCGGGTTCTTTTTCATAGGCGTCGAGTGCCGTTTTGACCTCGCCTAGATCGATGTCGTAGTCGTCCTGCAGCAAGGTGAAAAACCAGCGGCGACCGTCGTCGTCGAGTTTTTCGTAGGCGGTGAAGATTCGCTCGGCCAGCAACAGGCTCGAGTATTCGCCGTCCGACTCCATCATTTGCCGGCAAAGCGTATCGATCGTTGCCGTTTCGTCACCGAACAGGTGCTTGCGCAAATTCGACGGCGACCAGCGGCCACCGCGAAGGTTGGGCATCAAGTCTTGAAAAAACAACATGCTAGGAGTGATTTCTGCCTTTCGATTTAACTTAGAGTGTAGACGATCGCGACGGTTCGGTCGGTCACCGCGAGCCCGTTCAATCGTCGTCGTCGTCCGCCAGGGGACGGTCATTGTAGGCATTCGACCGGAATTCGTCGATGCCCTCGATGTCCTCGAGCCAGTGTTGCGACGAATAGACGGTCAGAATTGCGCTATCGCCGTCACTCGATATCTCGTCGAATTCGGCGCGCCAGACGATACCTTCGGCTTCGGCAAACTCGCGGGCGGCGAGCTGCTCGTCGAACAGGCGTTCGAGGATGCTCTTTTCGTCCATGCCGTCGGCGAGCATACGGGCGACGAAGGCCGGCTCCGGCGGCTCTCGAAAGACTTCGCGACTGTCTTTTTCGCGCGCCGTGAGCCGCAGCCGCAGGCGCAGGCAATCGGGCCGCGGGTACAGCTTCGGGAAAACCTGGTGGAGCAATGTGCTGGCCTCGAAAATCGCGGCATGCAGGTACAGATCGGCCCATTCCTCCCAGGGCTTGCCGCCGGCGAGCAAGTCTTCGACGAGATTTTGCCGCGAGCCGCGGCTGATGCGATCCTGCAGCTTGTAGGCTAGCACCTGCTCGGCGGCTGCTTCGGGCTCGAGATCCTGCAACGCCATCAGCAGGATTTCGAGCAGGTCGGCAGCGCCGAGATCGTCGATTTCGTCGACCTCGAGCTCGCCGAGCAGCGCGCGGTAATCCGCGTCGCTCCAGTCGTCGGGGAGTGCGTAGACTTTATTCAGCTCGAGGACGCTGACGTCGAAGCGGGGCATGCCGGACTCCTGATCGCGCGCCGCAACTTCGGCGCTCTGCGGCGCCGATATATTGGACCGGAGCGCGGCGGCTTGCAACGGATAAAAACCGGCTCCGCCGCGCGCCGGTGGAGCGTCGTGACGGAGCCGCGAGAATGGGCCTGTTCGGGCCCGGGTCCTACTGGTAGATCACCTCGGCGGTGAAATGTATCGAGGTGTCGTCGTAGTTCAGATGCGATTTCAGTGCCTGCCAGACGGTTTCGCAGTTGATCACGCGTTGGTGGTCGAAATTGCGCGTGACCAGCAGCTTGGTCAGCGGGAAGCGGTGACAGAATTTGACCGAGTCGCCGACCGCGCTGTCGCGATCGGTCTCGTCGTGGACGATGACGCTGACGTCGCCGTAGCGCTCGAGTTGGCGCGCCAGTTCGAGCTTCATGTATTTACCGCGGTATTCCTTACCGAAACGGTGCGCGTATTGCTTGACGAGATCGGGATGCAGTTGCAGCTTGACCAGCCTTTTCAGGAAGTACAGCTTGAAATTGAAGACCGGGGCGATCAGGAACAGGCTGGCGTCGTTGACCAGCGTCGGCCGCGCATTGGCGATGGCGACGCAACCGGTCGAGTGCCCGACCAGCGAACTCAAGCCCTCGTTCGGGTTGCGCCGGATGTGCGTCAGTACCTGATTGAGCGTATCGATCATTTGCGGCAGCGTGCCGGGTTTGCGATCGCTCATGCCGTGGCCGAGCTGATCGTAGGCGACCGCGTTGAATCCGCATTGCGCAAGTCCGTGCATCAACGGAAAAAACTGCTGCGCGCTGCCGCCCCAGCCGTGAACGAACAGCACCGTCGGTCCCTTGCCGGTCTGATAGGCCTGCACGTTACCGTCGTCGGTCTTGATCGTGATCGGGTTGAAACCTCGCGGTACCCGCGTCTTGCGCGTGTCGTGCGCGTTCGGAATGAACAGGCGTCCGTCGATCTGGTGGTTGGACCAGGTCGGCAGGACGCGGTTGATCAGGTTTCCGGTTTTCTTGGTTAAAAACGACTGCAGGCTGAAAACCGGCGGGGATGTCACTTTTTCCATGGTTGCTCGACGCCTCCTTCTTTCATAAAGAAGCTTAGTCGAGTTGTGCTGCGGCCGGTTCCGGGGCTTGGTAAATAAGTCACAGCGAATTTGCCAACAAGTTATGCCGGCGGGCGTTGCGTTGCGATAAGTCGTTGATTTCGTGTTGGAGGGGTCGGGTTCACGGGTAAAATCGCCGCCGGGATCGTTCCTGGCGGCGTTCATCGCAAACGCTGTTGTGAGTCCCTGCGAATCACTTCCCGTGTGTCAGGCAAGTGCCGGGAGGTTGCTTCGGCGCGCGCG
>JBFFXR010000162.1:0-7043 GCA_041569645.1 Gammaproteobacteria bacterium | reverse complement strand
GTCGATGGACCGCCCCGAAACCTGGCGAAAGACGCTCGTTACCCGGCGATACCGCTGTTGTTCGACAAATTGCACGAGCATTCCGTCGTGATACTCGACGACGGTAATCGATCTGGAGAGCGGGAGATCATCTCGCGGTGGGAAACGAAGTACGGATTGACCTGTACTCCCGAAAAAACAGAAGATGGTGCGTTTTCCTGTCGCCCGGGAGGCAAGGAAAATCGTTGACATCGGCCGGTAGGACCATCTGCCGCTGAGCTGTTTCATGCGCCAGTTGAACTGAAAACAAGTATCTTCGCGCGTCTTTCGGCGTGACGGTGCCCGCTCGATCACGTGCCGTGCCGGCGGCGGGAGTCGGCGTTCGGAGGCCTTGTTCCGACGGTCGGCATTATCTGCTGGCGGCCGGATCGACGGAGAGATCTGAAATCCCCGGTCTCTCGACTGCTCGGCCGCTTGAAAATCTTCCTGCTATCCCCAGATATTGCGTCGCTGCAAGGCCGCTCTTCACGAGCGTTGTTGTTCAACATGCAATAACGGAGAGTGAACCCTATGAACATCGAAAAACTGAAACCCTGGAACTGGTTCAAGCACGAGGAAGGCGAGACCGGCGAACAACATGTCCCGGTCGTGCGCACCGAAACCGGCGGCGTCCCGGCGACCCTGAGTGGCCCGGATTCGCTGTTGCGGATGCACCGCGAAATGGACCGCTGGTTCAACGACATGTTTCAGTCGTTCGGTATGCCGTCCTGGAATGCCGGCTTCGGCGAAATGCCGCTCGCATCGCGCAGCGGTTTTTTCCGTCCGCGGGTCGACGTGTCCGGTGACGACAAACAATACGAAATCAGTCTCGACGTGCCCGGCATGAGCGAAGGCAACCTCAGTATCGAGGTAGCCGGCGACATGCTGATGATCAAGGGCAAGATCGAGCACGAAAGCGAGAACAAGGACAAGAAGTTCTACCGCGTCGAGCGCAGCTACGGTTCGTTTCAGCGAACCCTGTCGCTGCCCGACGATGTCGACGTCGACGAAATCGTCGCCAAGCTCGACAACGGCGTGCTGAGGCTCGTAATTCCACGCCGCGAAGCCGCCGGCAAGGACGTCAAACGGATATCGATCGCCGCCTGACGCGGTATTACCGGGCCCGGCCGCTCGCGGCCGGGCAACCCGGCTTTTAAAAGAACACGGAAGGCTGGGCTATTAACCTGACGAGCGAGACCGAATCATGAACTCACGAATTCAACTGTTATTCGCGCTAGTGCTGCTGGCCGTGAGCTTGCCGCAGGCGCACGCGGTACTGCCGGGAACCGATGCGCAAGGGCGGCCGTTTCCGTCGCTCGCGCCGATGCTGAAACAGGTCAACCCGGCGGTCGTCAATATCGCGACCTTCTCGACCCAGGAGGTGACCAGCAACCCGCTTTTGCAAGACCCGTTTTTCCGCCGCTTCTTCGACTTGCCGCCGGTGCCCGATCAGCGCCAGCAGCGTCCGCAGCGGCGCCAGCAAAGCGCCGGCTCGGGAGTCATCGTCGACGCGAAAAAAGGCATCGTGATGACCAACTACCACGTGATTCGCAACGCCGACGAGGTACATGTCGGTCTCGAGGACGGCCGCAGCTACAAGGCAAAAGTCGTCGGTACCGATCCCGATCTCGATATCGCGATCCTGGAAATCAAGGGGGACAAGCTGGTCGACGTCAAGTTCGCCGACCCGAAACAGCTCGAGGTCGGCGATTTCGTCGTCGCGATCGGCAACCCGTTCGGGCTCGGCCAGACGGTGACGACCGGCGTCGTCAGCGCGCTCGAGCGCAGCGGGCTCGGCATGGAAGGCTACGAAAACTTCATCCAGACCGACGCGTCGATCAACCCGGGCAACTCCGGCGGCGCGCTGGTGAACCTGAAGGGCGAGCTGGTCGGCATCAACACCGCGATCATTTCGCCGGCCGGCGGCAACGTCGGCATCGGCTTCGCGATCCCGGTCGACATGGCCCGGGCGAGCATGGATCAGATCTTGAAGCACGGCGAGGTGCGCCGCGGCCAGATCGGCGTCGGCATCCAGGACATCACCCCCGACCTGCGCGACGCCTTCGACCTCGACAACGGTCAGTTCGGCGTCCTCGTGACCAACGTGTTCGACGGCTCGCCGGCGGACAAGGCAGGCGTCAAAGCCGGCGACATCATTGTCGAAGTCGACGGCAAGCAGACGACTTCCACCGGCCAGCTGCGCAGCGCGATCGGCATCAAGCAGATCGGCGACAAGGTGGCTCTGAAGCTGCTGCGCGACGGCAAGGAGCTTAATTTGAACCTCGAAGTCGGCCAGCCGCAAGGCCAGGTCGCGCAGCGCGGCAGCGGCCGCCTGCCGGCGATCCTCGAAGGCCTTAATGTCGACGAAAACCCCGACGGCGACGGTGTGCTGGTCGTCAACGTACAGCCGAATTCGACGCCGGCCTTCAGCGGCCTGCGTCCCGGCGATGTCATCGTCGGCGTCAACAAGCGCCGCGTGCGCGACCTGCAGTCGTTCTATGCGACTCTCGACGCCAACATGACGTCGGTGTTGCTGCGCGTCAATCGCAGCGGCGGTTCGTTCTTCGTCGTCATTCGCTGATCCCGAGGCGGCTCCCGGATGGCCGGGAGCCGCTTGTACCCTCGCGCCGGCGCGCGGTCGAGCACGGCGACACGGTCCGCGAAAAATTCCATCTCCTTTTGATCTCGGGCAAGACTGCGCGGCCGAATGACGAAATAGTTGCAACCATGAAGATCGACCCGGGATTCTCGAGGGGCTTTGCCGAAGTTTTCGCCGTCGCCGGCACGGTTTCCGACTTTACGACGGGAGGGCATGCCGTTTGGCCTACTTGACATTTTTCGGCGCCGTCGAAGGCGTCACCGGCTCGGCCTATCTGCTCGCGACCAATTCTGCCAGGGTCTTGCTCGAATGCGGCCTGTTCCAGGGCAGGCGCGAGGACGAGCGGGCCAATTCGAAACCCATGCCGTGCAACGTGCGCGAACTCGACGCGGTCGTGCTGTCGCACGCGCACCTCGATCATTCGGGGCGCCTGCCGCGAATCGTGCGCGACGGCTTCGCCGGCCCGATCTACATGACCTCGCCGACCCGCGACCTCCTGGAGATCCTGCTCAAGGATGCCGCGTCGCTGCAGCAGCGCGATGCCGAGTGGGAAAACCGCCGGCGCCAGCGCGCCGGCAAGCGCGAGATCGAACCGCTCTACACGCTGGCGGACGTCGAGTCGACGCTGCCGCTTTGCGAGGGCCGCGATTACGGCGAGCGCTTCGACGTTGCGCCGGGCATCGCCGTGCGCTTCCTCGATGCCGGGCATATCCTCGGCTCGGCGATCGTCGAAGTGTTCGTCAGCGAGAACGGGCATGAAAAGAAGCTCGTTTTCTCGGGCGACCTGGGTAACAGCTACGCCGCACTATTGCGTGATCCCGAAACCGTCGATGAGGCAGACCTCGTGCTACTCGAATCTACATACGGCGATCGAAACCACCGCTCGATGGAAGCCACCCTCGACGAATTCGAGACCATTATCACCGAGGCCAGCGCCAGTGGCGGCAATATTTTGATTCCGGCTTTTGCGGTCGGCCGCACGCAGGAAATCATTTTCCGCCTCGGCGAACTCTACCAGCGCGGCAAACTGCGCCAGCAGGCGGTTTTCCTCGACAGCCCGATGGCGATCGCCGTGACCGAGTTATATCGAAGACACCAGGGCCTGTACAACAAGGATGACAGGGCGGCGCTCGACCAGGGTAGGGATCAGGATCTGAATTCTTTCTTGCCGATATTACGCTACTCGGTGACGCCCGAGGAGTCGATGTCGATCAACAAGATCGCCAGCGGCGCGATCATCATCGCCGGCAGCGGCATGTGCAACGGCGGGCGCATCCGCCATCACCTGAAGCACAACCTGTGGCGGCGGCAGGCGCACGTCGTGATCGTCGGCTTCCAGGCGGCGGGCACGCCGGGTCGAGCGCTGGTCGACGGCGCGAAGACCTTCCGCATGGATCGCGAGCCGATCGCGGTCAAGGCGAAGATCCACACGCTCGGCGGCTTCTCCGCGCACGCGAGCCAATCGCAGTTGCAAGACTGGATCAGCCATTTCCAAAAGCCGCGCCCCGATCTGTACCTCGTTCACGGCGAACCCGCAGCGAAACAGGCGATAAAAGATTTCCTCGCCGGTCATGGCTGGTCGGCACGGATCCCGGTGCTCGGCGAGTCGATCGAATTCTAGGCGCCTGCCCGCAGCTGAAAAGCCGTGATAATCTGGTTAAATCGCACCGGCGGATTCGACATACGATTTCATCATGCATAGCTTGTTCGGGCGAGTGCCGGTTTCCATATTGGTCGTGCTTTGCCTGACACTGGGTCTGGCACTGTTCGTGCCTGAGTCGCATGTCTGGGAAAAGCTCAAGATGCTGGCCACGGGTGTGCTAACCGAACTGGTGGACAGTTCGATTTTCTGCTGCATGGAACACCCTGGTTACTTCTGATCATCAAGCTACTTTTTCAGGTGACAGGTAGACCGACAGATTGAAGCAGGAAATGCGCTCTAAAACCGAGTTGGCGACCCTGTTTTATCTACTTGAGCAATCCATTTGGCGACGCGCTGATAATCGAGTGATTTGGTGCCGGTGATTGCGCTTGACTGCAGTCCAAAAAACCTCCAAAAAAAGACACTCGGATCGAGGAGTGGACCTACCTCAATCGGCCAGGAACGGACGCTCCTCTTGTGCAAATGAAGATCCCAGTTACCGAATCGTTTTCAGTTGATACATGTCAGCAAGACCTCGATCAGGGGATTTAGTCTGGCATCTAAATGAAAGGATTTTTATTGGTAGTTTTATTTCTACCTGCCGCAGCTAACGCAGACATTTATTTCGAGTTGTCAGCTGAGCAAGGTGGTGAAACCTATGCATCCGCTGAGCGGAGCGGGTATTACTATACGGCGTTCACTACTGAAGATGAGGTCAATCTTGGCGGAGGTTTAAAACTCGCCCTTGGGATCGAAAATGTGGTAGGCGAAGACAAAGACAGAACATTGTCATTTTCGCTGGGATTCATACGACGTCGATTGGACGCGAGTAATGGTGATGCCGATTTCGATGTCATCACTTTCGATTCAATTTATAGCTGGCTCTTTGAAAAACATCAGTTCGGTGCTGGAGCAAGTTACCACATTGGCCCGGAATTTAGTTCGGATATTGATGGGTTTGCGCCAGTTAAGATCGAGTTCGATGATGCCATCGGCTTAATTTTGCAATACCGCTACGAATTAACACCTGGCTTTCACCTCGGTATCAGGCTAACCGAAATGGACTATGAAACAGACGAGATAAGTGATGACGCCACCAGTATTGGGTTATTTTTTGTCTATTCGCCTGAATAGCATGGATAAAAGCCTACTTTCTCGTAAGGAGACGCTCGATTGACTGCGCCAGGAGGCAATCTCCGGCCAGAAGCGGACGCTCAACATCTATTCCTTCACTCCTGCATTCGGCATTGAGCAGTCATTCGGCTTCTACTGCTTAGTGCCAACTATCGCATGCGCAGCATGTGTGTTACATAATCACCCACTGGGCTAAAAGGTACGGTAAATGAATGTGGAAAATCCGGATTTTTATAAGATACTGAGCTATGGCGCTATTGGACTTGGTTGTATCCTTGCCTTCCTTTCTTACCGGTTGCTCAGTAGAGAACAAGAAACGAATCAACCAAGACAACGCATACTGACGTCAATTTATTTGTATATGGTGTTTTCGCTTTCTTTAAGCACCGTTGGATTCGTGACCGAATATGCGAAGGACCAAAAGATTTCGGAAATCAAAAATCTGCTTGATTCAGAACGCACAAAGAATATGGAGTTAGCTAATAGCCTAGCTGAAGTACTGAAGATAAAAGAAGTGGCTGCTCTAGAATCCAATGCAAGTCCAGAGATTCAGAGGCATATTATATTGTTGAAGAATGCCGTTGCTCGGCTGAGGGGCTCGACTAATTGACAGTACAAACTAGCAAGCACTAGAGCTTTTCATGTATTCGTGCCCTAACAAAGCTGGTCAGTCAGACGGTTAAAACTGACTAAGTACAGGAAAACCTATAGTGTCCCAGTTGGGTCGGTCTCTGCCGTAGAAATTATTTCTTCCAGAGTCCATTAGGGTCGGAATTTCCCGCTCGTCTGAGATTTCTCAACGTCTGCCTTATCAAAAGAATAATATGGGTCAGAGAGTAAACTACGTGACGCCTAATCCGTTTTAACGGTGAGGCTCTTGACTGAATCCTGACCGATACCGGACGCATACAGGCAGAAAATGACCGTTGTTTCGATTTTTGATCCCACCAACGCCCATTGGTCGCGGTCCTTGTTTACAAAGGATGTGAGGACTTCAACTACCTTGCCTTCGGAATCGTAAATTTTGTATTGTGTGATTTCACCGCCTTTGAAACCAGCCTGCAACAATTCAAAATTCGGGATCACGGGCGAGCACTTGCCGCTCGGAAAAACTTTCTTCAAAGAAAAATAATGGACGTCAGCCGCTGCGCCGCAAGGCATCGCCGCCAAGACGGCTAGCGCGAGCAAGGCCGCCTTCACATCCATTCCCTCAAAATTTCACCGATCTTTAAGTGCAAAATATGCATGAAGTCCATGCTATCTAATAGAAACACTGCACTCAAGCGGCACTGTTGAGTGATAAATTCGAATGATTGAATCATCTCCTGGCGGGCTACTAGAGTAGGCGTCCGTTAAGGGTCGTTTGCAGCCGCCCATCGATAGTATTTATCGTTAGTATTTTGAGCGTCCGCTTTGGGAATTACCAGCAATCGTCCGGATTGAGTTGCGAACACATCACATTCCAATCCGAAAAATGAAAAACCCCGGCCTAAAACGAGGCCGGGGTTTGAATTGGTGGAGACGGCGGGAATTGAACCCGCGTCCGCAAGCCCTCCGCCATCGGCTCTACATGCTTATTCCGGGCTTTGATTTAACTGCCTGCTACCCGCCGGACTGGGAAGACAAACAGCGATTCCGGTACTTGTTTAG
>JBFFXR010000161.1:0-7119 GCA_041569645.1 Gammaproteobacteria bacterium | reverse complement strand
GCCGGCCAGGGCGTGGTCATGGAAACCTTCAACATGTGCAAGACCCGCGGCTACAAGACCGGCGGCACGATCCACATCATCGTCAACAACCAGATCGGTTTCACCACCAGCAACCCGCGCGACATACGCTCGACGCTGTACTGCACCGAGGTCGCGCGCATGGTGCAGGCGCCGATTTTCCACGTCAACGGCGACGATCCGGAAGCCTGCGTGTTCATCGCCGAGATCGCGGTCAAGTATCGCGAGACTTTTCAGCAGGACGTCGTCATCGACATGGTTTGCTATCGCCGCCATGGCCACAACGAGGCCGACGAGCCGGCGGTAACCGACCCGATAATGTATGCCAAGATTCGCAAGCATCCGCGACTGGTCGAACTGCATTCGCAACGCCTGATCGACGAAGGTTTCACGACCCGCGAAAAGATCGACCAGATGATCGCCGATTACCGCCGCGCGCTGGAAGAGGGCGGCGCGGTCGCGCTCAACGTGATTTCCGGTCTCGAAGCGACCACCGCGCGCGACTGGGCGAAGCTGCACGACGGCGACGTCAACTCAACGCCCGGTACCGCGGTAGATGCCGACGCGATCCAGCGGATCGGCGAGCGCATGCTCACGCTGCCGGACGGTTTCAAGATACACTCGCGCGTCGCCAAGATCATGCAGAACCGGCAGAAAATGCTCGCCGGCGAGATCGGCGCCGACTGGGGATTTGGCGAAAACCTGGCCTACGCGACGCTGCTCGACGACGGCTGCCGCGTGCGCCTGTCCGGACAGGACAGCGAGCGCGGTACCTTTTTTCACCGCCACGCCGCGATCCACGACCAGGAGACCGGCGAAATCTACAAGCCGCTCAAATATCTCAAGGAAAATCAGCCGCGTTTCGAAGTCATCAACTCGTTCCTGTCGGAAGAGGCCGTGCTCGGCTTCGAATACGGCTACTCGTCGACCGACCCCGAAACGCTGGTCATCTGGGAAGCCCAGTTCGGCGATTTCGCCAACGGCGCGCAGGTCGTCATCGACCAGTTCATCAGTTCCGGCGAAGTCAAATGGGGCCGACTGTCGGGTCTCGTCATGCTGCTGCCGCACGGTTACGAGGGCCAGGGACCCGAGCACTCGTCGGCGCGCATCGAACGTTATCTCGAACTGTGCGCGCAGCACAACATGCGCGTCGCCCAGCCGACGCTGCCGGCGCAGATATTCCATCTGTTGCGCAGCCAGATGCTGTGCGGTTTTCGCAAACCGCTGATCGTCATGAGCCCGAAGAGCCTGCTGCGCCACGAGGCCGCGGTGTCGCCGATATCGGCGTTCAGCGAGGGTGAGTTCCAGAAAGTCATCCCGGAAATCGATGAGGTCGATCCGGCCAAAGTCGATCGCCTGATCCTGTGCAGCGGCAAGATCTACTACAAGCTCTACGAGACCCGGGCACAGCATTACGACCACCGGGCGGCGATCGTGCGCCTCGAGCAGCTCTATCCGTTTCCCAAGGTCGACCTGAAGGCAATCCAGGAACAGTACCCGAACCTGGAAAATGTCGTCTGGTGCCAGGATGAGCCGCGCAACCAGGGTTGTTTTCGTGAATTCAAGAGCCGCCTGAACGAGATTTTCGAGCCAATCCGGGTACAATACGCGGGCCGCATCTCGTCCGCATCGCCGGCCGTCGGTTACATGCAACTGCACCTCGAGCAGGAAGCCCGACTCGTCAAGGAAGCCTTCGAGGCCGACTACGCACCGACCCGCTGGACGGATAGATAAGAACGCGCAAGCATCGACTGGAGCAAAATATGCAGGTAGAAATCAAGGTCCCGGTGTTACCGGAATCGGTCACCGAGGGCACGCTCGGCGATTGGCACAAACAGGTCGGCGATTCGGTCAGCGTCGACGAGAACATCGTCGATCTCGAAACCGACAAGGTCGTGCTCGAAATCGTCGCCAGCGCCGAGGGCGTGATCGAATCGATCGGCTACGAATCGGGCGATACGGTCAAGAACGGCGACGTGCTGGGCGTGATCAATACCGATGGTGCGGGCGCGACCGCGGACAAGCCAGCGGCGGCGCCCGCGGCGAAGGAAGAATCCGCGCCGAAGGAGAAAGCCGCGCCGCAGGAGAAACAGGAGGCTCCGGCGGCAAAAGACGAGGCGCCGGCCGGCGACGACGATGGCGGCGATGCGCAACGCGCGAGCCCGGCGGTGCGCAAGCTGCTGAGCGAACACGACCTGTCGATCGACGACGTCAAGGGCACCGGCAAGAAGGGTGCGGTCACCAAGGCCGACGTCGAGGCGCACCTGCAGCAGCGCGCACCGTCGGCCAGGGCCGAATCCGCACCGGCGGCCAAGCCCGCGCCGGCCCCGCTCGCCGGGCGCAACGACCGCCGCGTGCCGATGAGCCGGTTGCGCGCCAAGATCGCCGAACGCCTCAAGCAGGCGCAAAACACCGCGGCGATGTTGACGACCTTCAACGAAATCAACCTCGAGCCCATGATGGGCGCCCGCGCGCGCTACAAGGAAGCCTTCGAGAAGACCCATGGCGTCAAGCTCGGCATGATGTCCTTCTTTACCGCCGCGTCGGTCGAGGCGCTAAAGCGCTTCCCGGCGGTCAATGCGTCGATCGATGGCGACGATATCGTTTACCATGATTACTTCGACATCGGCATCGCGGTCAGTTCCGACCGTGGCCTGGTCGTGCCTATTCTGCGCGACGCCGACCAGATGAACTATGCCGAGATCGAACAGGCGATTCGCGACCTGGGCACGCGGGCGCGTGACGGCAAACTCGGCATCGAGGAACTCACCGGCGGCACCTTCAGTATCACCAATGGCGGGATCTTCGGTTCGATGCTGTCGACGCCGATTCTGAATCCGCCGCAGTCGGCGATCCTCGGCATGCACGCGATCCAGCAGCGGCCGGTCGTTATCGACGGCGAAATCGTGATCCGGCCGATGATGTACGTCGCGCTGACCTACGATCACCGCATCGTCGATGGCCGCGAGGCGGTGCAGTTCCTGGTCACGATCAAGAACGTGCTCGAGGATCCGGCGAGATTGCTGCTGGGGGTCTGATGCAGAAGGGGCCGCGCAGGTCGGGCCGCGGTCGACGCTAAAGCGACTTCATGATGCTGAACTGGGTTTTTTCGGCGTCGGTCGAAGCGCCTTCCATCAGCGACGCGTCGCCGCTTTCGAACATCTGACCGAGTTCCTCGGCGTCGACCTCGCAAATCCGGCCTCCGTCGCGATCGACGAAGATGAACAGGTTGGCATCCTCGGCTTTCCACGCGAGCTTGCCGAGCGCACCCTTGCCGTCGCGTTTCAGGTGCAGCCAGTCGCCCAGGCCGAGCGCCTCGACCTGGTTAATTTTCTTCGGTTTCGACGACTTGGCCGAGTTGAACGCTTCGAGCATGTCCTTCGGCACCTGGAATACGCCGGTTTGTAGCATCGCGTCGAAATCGGTCGTGTCTTCCTCGTGCATCGCCTCGAGCGATTGCGCCGATAGCGAGCGGCTACGGCGTTTGGCTGCGGCGATGTTTTCGGCGGTCTTGTCGACGACATCCTGCTGCTCGAGCTTGAGGTAATCGCGCAGCGATTGCTGCAGCGATTCGGCGAGCTTGAGGCTGCGCATCGCACGGTGCAGCGAATGCGCGACCTGCGGCAGGGTTTTCAGTAGTTCCTTTTGTTCCTCTTCGGTCGACTTGGGGATCAGCGACCAGACCTGTTTCTTGATCATCGCGTTGGTCTGATGCCAGGCCTCCGAATCCATGCCTTTATGCAATGCGATCTGCACCATCAGCGGTAGCCAGACCTTCTCGAACAGGATCATCGAGGTTCCCTGCACCCGCAATGGCTGGGTGACCTCGGCCAGGCGCGACTTGACCAGCGGCATGACCTTGCGCGCGGCTTCGGCGCGGCGCGCGCTGCGGGTCGCCGCCTCGTTGCGCTTGAGGAAGTTTTGATAGCCGGCGAGCATTTCGCTATAGCTTTCGATGGTGATGAATTCGCGACTGGCAAGCTCGTCGATGTATTCGCGCAGGAACCCGGCGCCGGAGGACTCGGGTTTGCCCTGGCGCGCGATCTCGACCTCGCTGGCGATGATGCCATCGAGCAGCCGGCGCGCTGGATTGCTCGAGCGGCGCAGGAAACCGTCTTCCTGGATCGCGGTGATGAAAACGTAAATCTGCAGGCGCGCGAGCTGTTGCTTGACCTTGGCCGGCAAGTCCTCGTCTTCGAAGATCAGCTTGAAGATCAGATTCAGCTGGTCGATCGGCTCGCCGTACTGGTCGATGCCGTAGCGCGCGAAGCGCTGCTTCAGCTCGGGAAACAGGTTTTGATATCGATTCGTCGACTGGCGGGATTTTTCCTTGAAACGCTGCAGCAGCATCAGCAGGCTCGCGCTCTGATCGGGCTCGAAGTCAGCGGGCGGGCTCGATGCGGACAGCCCGTCTTGCGGACGCAGGTGAATTCGCGCCGGCGGCAGCTCGGGCAGCATGCCTTGCTCGTGAAGGAACCGATCGACCCGCCGGTAGAGCGGCCCGAGCGCTTCGATGAAACGGTCGGCGAACAGCCGGTAGAGCGCAATTTTGAAATTGACCGCCAGGTTGAGGCTGTCGATCGCGTACTGGAAGGACTCGCACAGGCGCTTGACGTGCAAGGGATTTTCGAACACGCTCGCGCGCGGACGCTTGATGCAGGCTTGCAGGCGTTTCAGAATCGTGCGTTCGAATTGCTTGAAGGCGTCATCGTAACGGCCGGCAATCGCTTCGAGTTCGTCGATTTCGGCGGCGTCGGTGGCGCCGACCAGGCCGAGTTTCTTCCAGTCGCGCGTGACCTTGTCGGCTGATGCGTCCTGCTTGCCGGCGTTGAAATCGGCGAACTGTTTTTTCAGCTGGAAGGCGAAAGAAGAACAGATGATTCGCTGCTTGTGGCGAATCAGCTTGACCAGCCGCACGCTGTCCTCATCGGACAGACTCCAGCTATGGTAGTCGGCGGCGCTGTCGATCATGCGCACGAGCAGGTCCGTGATCAGTTTTTTGCTGAGCGCGGTTGCTTCGTTGTAGACGTCGGGGCCGCGTAGAGCTCGAGGGGCCTGGCGTTTGTCGGAGGAGTTCATCCTGGCAATGTCTCAAACGCGTTATATGGGCTAATATAGGCGAAAAATCGGCAAAAATACTGCGACTATTGTCATAATTCCCCGCCGACGGGCCGATTTCGGATGGAAGGTCCGAATTCGGCCCCCGACGGATCCCCGCCGCATGTCAGAATTGAAGCTATTCGTTACCGGCCACAAAGGTTTCGAAACCTTGTTGCTACACGAGTTGCGCGAAATCCTCGCGCCGCATTCCGTCGCGTTGCGCAAGATCTACGGCGGTGTCGAAGTTCGCGGCGGGCTCGATGCGGTATACCGGCTGTGTCTTCATTCGCGCCTCGCCAACCGGGTTTTCTGCGAGCTCGACGCGGGCAACGCGAGTGACGACGACGAGCTCTACCAGCGGGTCTACCGGATCGACTGGAGCGAGCATCTCGATGCGCGCTCGAGCCTGGCGGTCGCGGCGACACTATCGCGGTCGAATCTGAACCACGGCCAGTACGTCGCGCAGCGCGTCAAGGACGCGATCGTCGATCAGTTCCGCGCCGCCGGCGCGGGCCGGCCGGTGGTATCCCGCCACCAGCCGGACCTGCAGATTCATGTCAACGTGCATCGCAATCGCGCGACGATCAGTCTCGATCTGTCGGGCGAGAGCCTGCACAGGCGGGGTTACCGCAAGCAACACGGCGGCGCACCGCTGAAGGAGCATCTCGCCGCGGCGCTTTTGCGCGCCGCCGGCTGGGATCGCGAAAGCGCGCGGCGCCTGCGCTTGCTCGATCCGCTGTGCGGCTCGGGTACTTTCGTCATCGAGGCCGCGTTGATCGCCGCCAACCGCGCACCCGGTCTGACGCGCGAATATTTCGGTTTCTCCGGCTGGCGCCGACACCGGCCCGAGCTCTGGCGCGCCTGCGTCGACGAGGCGCTAGCCGCAATCGACCCGCAGCCCGAAATGCGAATCGTCGGCGCCGATTACGACGCGGCGGTGCTCGAGATCGCGCGCCAAAACGCGCGCCGCGCCGGGGTCGAAGCCGGCATCGAATTCCATCACGAACGGCTCGCGGAACTCGCTCTCGCCGATGCCGGGCGGCCGACGCTGGTGATAACCAATCCACCCTGGGGTCGGCGTCTCGATGCGGAAGCCGGGTTGGCGGAGCTTTACGCCGAGCTTGGCGCCGCGGTACGGCGAGTTGCGCCGGCGCGACTCGCGGTGATCTCGGCCAATCCGGATTTATTGCATCGTCTGAAGCTGACGCGTACGAACCGCAAGGCGGTGCGTAACGGCTCGCTCGACTGCCTGTTCGCCGAGTTCGACACCGGCGGCAGCACAACCGTGCCGAAGGCGTCGGCGTCGGCAAGCAGGTTGCAGGCCCCGACGGCGGCCGAGCCGCTGCGTAACCGCCTGGCGAAGAACGCGCGCCATGTCGGCCGCTGGGCCAGGCGTCAGGAGATCACCTGTTATCGCGTCTACGATGCGGATTTACCCGAGTTCGCATTCGCGCTGGATCGCTACCAGAGCGCGCTCGACCCGGCCGTCGTCTGGTATCACCTGCAGGAATACCAGGCGCCGCCGACGGTCGATCCGGATCTCGCGGCCGAACGGCTCGAGCTGGCCGTGCAGGCCGTCGGCGAGTTTTTCGAGGTTCCCGCCGAGCGGCTGTTCGTCAAGCACCGCAAGCGCCAGCGCGGTCGCGAGCAATATTCCCGGCTCGACCGCAAGCGCGAGTTCTTCGAGGTGCGCGAGGGTCCCGCGTCGCTGTTGATCAATCTGACCGATTACCTCGATTCGGGCCTGTTCCTCGACCACCGGCCGTTGCGTCGCCGCGTGTTCGACGGCGCCGATGGGTTGCGCGTGCTGAACCTGTTCGCCTATACCGGCAGCGTCGGCGTGTTTGCCGGGCTCGGCGGCGCGCGCGAGGTCGTCAACGTCGATCTGTCGCCCAACTACCTGCAATGGGCCGAGGAAAACCATGCGCTGAACGGGCTCGACGATCCGGCGCGCTACCGGTTCGTGCGCGCCGACGCGCTCGAGTTGCTGCGCGACCCGGG
>JBFFXR010000160.1:0-7176 GCA_041569645.1 Gammaproteobacteria bacterium | reverse complement strand
TTGTCGAGCAGCTCGCCGAGCTGCGAGCGCAAGCGATTGAAATTGACCCCGGCGCGCGACAGCAACGGGCGCACCGAACCGCCCTGCTGGTCGAGCAGGGCGATCATCAGGTGCACCGGTTCGATGAACTGGTGATCGCGCCCGACCGCGAGCGATTGCGCATCGGAAAGGGCTTCCTGGAATTTGCTGGTCAATCGATCCATACGCATGGATGCAATCCTCGAAACATTAAAAATTACAGGGTTATGTGGGTGTCAGGACAGCGTTTTCAACCCTGCACCGGGCCGGCCGGATCGATCCAGATCAGCGCCGCCATGCGCCCGGTTACGCCGTCGCGGCGATAGGAAAAGAAACGTTCGTGATCACCATAGGTGCAGTGCGGATCGCGCCGGATTGCACCGACACCCGCGCGCTCGAGCACCAGCGCGGCTAGCCCCGGCAGATCGCACAGCCAGTGTCCCGGGCGGCAGGCCTCGAAATATCGCGGCGACGCTTCGAGACGCGCGGCGAAAGCATCGCGCACGTCGGCGCCGACCTCGAAATGCGCGCGCGAGATGCCCGGACCGATCCATGCCAGCAACTCCGCGGGCGGCGTTTCGATTTGCGCCAGCGCGGCCTCGACGACGCCGGCCGCAAGGCCGCGCCAGCCGGCATGAATTGCGGCGACTTCACGGCCGTCGCGGCTGGCGACGAGAATCGGCAGGCAGTCGGCAATCATGACGACAGCGACCCGGCCCGGCTCGCGAGTGACTGCCGCGTCGGCGTCGCGACCGGCATCCCGTTCGAGCGTGACGACCCGCGTCGAGTGCGTTTGCCGGATCCAGTCGGGTTCGGTCGGCAAGTCGAGATCGGCAACCAGCCGGGTGCGATTGTTACGCACGCTGGCCGCGTCATCGCCGACGTGCTGGCCCAGGTTGAGCTCGTCCCACGGCGGGCGGCTGGTGCCGCCACGGCGCGTCGTGCACATCGCGCGCACTTGCGGAGGCGCATTCCAGGCGGGTGCGACGGTTTCAATCATGCGTTTCGAGCGCCGCCAGCAGCGCGGCAAAATCGGCCGGCGGCGGCGCACTGAACTCGACCGGCTCGCGGCTCGACGGATGCACGAAACGCAGTTGCTCGGCATGCAGCGCCTGGCGTTCGAAGCCCTCGATCATCGCCGCCAGCGGCGGCGCGACGCCGGCGGCGACGCGACCGCGGCCGCCGTAGACCGAATCGCCGACGAGCGGGTGGTGAATGTGCGCGAGGTGCACGCGGATCTGGTGCGTGCGGCCGGTCTCGAGACTTGCCCGCAGCAAACTGTAATGCCGAAACCGGCGCAGGACCTCGAAGCGGGTGATCGCCGGTTTGCCGTGCGCCTGCACCGACATTTTCTTGCGCTCGCGCGGATGGCGCGCAATGCCGGTCTCGACGCGGCGCCCGGCCGTCAGCACGCCGCGACAAATCGCCAGATACTCGCGGGTCACTTCGCGTGCCTGCAGGCGCGCAACCAGCCAGGCATGCGCGCCGAGCGTACGCGCAATGACCATGACCCCGGTCGTGTCCTTGTCGAGTCGATGAACGATGCCGGCACGCGGCAACCGGGCGAGGTTCGCATCGAGCGCGAGCAGCCCGTTGACCAGCGTGCCGTCACGATGCCCGGCGGCCGGGTGGACGACGAGACCCGCCGGCTTGTTGACGACGAATATCGCGGCGTCCTCGTGCAGGACCTCGAAATTCAGCGATTCCGGCCGATCGCCGATTTCGACCTGCTCGGGCACGTCGAGGTCGACGACGTCGCCGTCGCAGACTTTTTGCCGCGGCTTGCAACCGGCCTGGTTCAAGCAGACGAATCCCTGCTGAATCCATTGCTGGATGCGATTGCGCGAATAGTCCGGCAGCAGCCGGTGCAACACCAGGTCGAGGCGGTCGCCGGCGTGCTCGCGATCGATTTCGAAACGTTGCTGGATTAATTTCATCTGCTGGTTATACTGCATGCCCCCCAGGCCAGCAACCGGGAGCCGCCGGTCATAGCTTTGATGCGTCACCTGCTACTCGCCTTCCTTGCCCTGGCCGCGGTCGCCTGCGGTCCGGAGAAGGAAATCGACATCACCGCCAACTGGTCGGTCGAGGAATTTTACCAGCGCGCGCGCTCCGAGCTCGACAAGGGCAATTACCTGACCGCGATCGAGTACTACGAGACGCTCGAGTCCCGCTTCCCGTTCGGCAAGTACGCAACTCAGGCGCAAATCGACGTCGCCTACGCCTACTTCAAATTCGACGAGCCGGATTCGGCGATCAGCGCGATCGATCGCTTCATCAAACTGCATCCGCGCCATCCGTCGGTCGACTATGCCTATTACCTCAAGGGGCTGGTCAACTTCGAACGCGGCGGCACGGTCCTCGACCTGTTCAGCGAACGCGATCTTTCGGACTACGACAAAAACCTGTTGCTGACCGCCTACAACGATTTTCGCCTGCTCGTCCAGCGCTATCCCGACAGCCGCTACGTCGCCGACGCGCGCCAACGCATGATTTACCTGCGCAACGAGCTCGCGCAGGCCGATCTGACCATCGCCGAACACTATGCCGAGCGCGAAGCCTGGGTCGCGGTCGTCAATCGCACCAGTTACATTCTGAAAAACTTTCAGGGCACACCGTCCATTCGACGCGCGCTCGAACTGCAACTGCGCGCCTACCGCGCGCTCGAACTCGAAACGCTCGCGCGCGATACCGAGCGCATCATCGAGCTGAATTACGGCAATCCGTCCTGATCCGCCGGCGGGCCGAATATCTTTTGGCCCGATACAAAATCACGATTAATCAGTTTGCCTGATATTGCGTTCGCGGCACAATCCGGGCATGTCGCGGGTTGCGACCCGCCAGTTACGCCCCGAGGATCAACGTGCAACCGCAGCCAGGCAATTCGCCCCGATCGGGCGACGACGAGTTCGCCCTGCTAGGCGCCAACCCGGCGCTCGAGAAGATGCCCGCCGAGGCGCGCGTTTGCTGGTCTCTCGACCACCTGCCGGGCGCGCACGCGCTGGCGTCCAGTTTCGGCATCCAGAGCGCGGTGATGCTGCATCTGGTCACCCGCTACCGGCGCGACATTCCGGTCATTCTGATCGATACCGGTTACCTGTTTGCCGAGACTTACCGCTTCATCGACGCGCTGCGCGAGCGGCTCGACCTCAACCTCAAGGTATTTCGGCCGGAACTGTCGCCGGCCTGGCTCGAGGCGCGCCACGGCCGGCTGTGGACCGACGGCAAGCGCGGCATCGAGCGCTACAATGCGCTGCATAAGGTCGAACCCATGCAGCGCGCGCTCGGCGATCTCGACGTCGGCAGCTGGTACTCCGGCCTGCGCCGCGAGCAATCCGGCAGCCGCCGCGATCTGCCTGTGCTGCGCGTGCAGCAGGGCCGCTACAAGATACACCCGATCATCGACTGGCAACGGCGCGACGTACACCGCTACCTGACGCGCCACAAGCTGCCCTACCACCCGCTGTGGGAACAGGGTTACCAGTCGGTTGGCGACCGCCACCTGAGCCAGCCGCTTAAACCGGGCATGAGCGAGGAACAGACGCGCTTCTTCGGCCTGACGCGCGAGTGCGGCCTGCACGGTTGAGCGCGCATCCGGGCGCACCGCTTTGGCGCATGCGCCCGGTTGGCCGCATCTTCGCCGGCTGGTAGTATTCGCCTGTTTTTCGCAGCCCGCGGGCAGTCGATGAAATTCAATCCGCTCGGCACGAGCGACATCAAGGTCAGCGAAATCTGTCTCGGCTCGATGAACTGGGGCACGCAAAACAGCGAGTCCGAAGGCCACGCGCAGATCGACTGCGCGCTCGATCGCGGCGTCAATTTCATCGATACCGCCGAACTCTACCCGTCTAACCCGATGTCTGCCGAAACCACCGGTCGGACCGAGGAGATCATCGGCAGTTGGTTCGCCAGAACCGGGCGGCGCGCCGACGTGATTCTCGCCACCAAGGTTGCCGGCAAGGGTCACGAGTACCTGCACGACGGCATGGACATCGGCGCGCAAAAGATTCGCCTGGCCCTCGAGGGCAGCCTGCGCCGGCTCAAGACCGACTACGTCGATCTGTACCAGCTGCACTGGCCCAACCGCGGCTCCTATCATTTTCGCCAGAACTGGAAATACGACCCGAGCGGGCAGGATACCGGGGCGACGCTCGATCACATCGCCGAAACGCTCGAGTGTCTCGCCGGCTTCGTCGCCGAGGGCAAGATTCGCAGCATCGGCCTGTCGAACGAGACTTGCTGGGGCACGATGCAATTCCTGCGCGTCGCCGAAGCGCAGGGCTGGCCGCGGGTGGTGTCGGTACAAAACGAGTACAACCTGCTCTACCGCATGCATGATGTCGACTTCGCCGAGCTTTCGCATCACGAGCGCGTCGGACTGCTACCCTACTCGCCGCTCGGCGCGGGCCTGCTGACCGGTAAATACCAGGACGGCCAGCGTCCCGCCGGCTCGCGCATGACCATCACGCCGGACCTGTTCGGCCGCGCCTCCGATGAAGTCTGGCCGGTGATCGACGCCTATCTCGAGGTGGCGCGCAAGCACGGTCTCGACCCGGCGCAAATGGCGATCGCGTTCTGCAACCAGCGCCCGTTCGTGACCTCGAACATCATCGGTGCGACCAGCATCGAGCAACTCGAAAACGACCTGGACGCGACCCGGTTGGAGCTTTCGAGCGAGGTACTCGACGACATCAACGCCGTCTATCGCCGTCACCCGATTGCCTACTGAGTGCATCCATGAAACAGTCCGATATCGTCGCTGCGATGAAAGTGCAGCCTGAGATCAAGGTCGACTTCGAGATTCGGCGTCGAGTCGATTTCATCAAGCACCAGCTCGAACTCAGCGGGCTCAAGACGCTGGTGCTCGGCATTAGCGGCGGCGTCGACTCCTGCACCTGCGGGCGACTCGCGCAGCTCGCGGTCGAGGAACTCAACCAGAACGAGCCCGACCATCGTTTCGTCGCGGTGCGCCTGCCCTACGGCAGGCAGGCCGACGAGGACGATGCGCAGGCCGCGCTCGATTTCATCCAGCCGACGCATCGCGTTACCGTCGACGTGCGCCCGGGCAGCGACGCGATCCACGATGCCACCCTCGCGGGTCTTGCCGAGGCGGACCTCGGCGAGCACGACGAAACGTCGCTCGACTTCGCCCGCGGCAACGTCAAGGCGCGCATGCGCATGATCGCGCAGTACGAGATCGCCGGCCTGCTCGGCGGCCTGGTGCTCGGCACCGACCACTCGGCCGAAAACGTCACCGGCTTCTACACTAAGTACGGCGACGGCGCGGTCGACATAGTCCCGCTGTTCGGTCTCAATAAACGCCAGATCCGCCAGATCGCGGCGCATCTCGGCGCGCCCAAGAAGATCATATCTAAAGCACCGACCGCGGACCTCGAAACGCTCGCACCCGGCAAGCCCGACGAAGACGCGCTCGGCCTGAGCTACGACCAGATCGACGATTTCCTCGAGGGCCGCAAGGTCGACGCCGCGGTCGAGAAGCGCATCATCAGTATCTACCTCGCCACCGCGCACAAGCGCGAAGCCATCGCCACCGTCTACGACCAGTAATCCCCGGTTTCGGGGACCTGTTGCCGATTTATTGAAATCGAATTTCGGGGGTTGAGTATTGTGTCCCCGAAATTCCGGGAATTCAGGAGGACTGGAGGACGGCTTCGGCCTGCAGGTCGGCGTGGTACGAGGAGCGCACCATCGGACCGCTGGCGACCTGGTCGAAGCCGAGCGACTCGGCGTAGGCACCGAGTTCGTCGAATTCCTGCGGCGTGACGAAGCGCTCGACCGCGAGGTGGTCGAGGCTCGGCTGCAGGTACTGCCCCAGCGTCAGCATGTTGATGTCGTGCGCACGCATGTCGCGCAACACTTGCCTGACTTCGTCGAGCTCCTCGCCGAGACCGAGCATCAGCCCGGACTTGGTCGGCACGTCGGGATGCATCGCCTTGAAGCGCTTCAGCAGGTCGAGCGACCACTGATAGTCCGACCCCGGGCGAATCTTCTTGTACAGCGACGGCACCGATTCGAGGTTGTGGTTGAACACGTCGGGCGGCGCGGCGGTCATGATCTCGAGCGCGACGTCCATCCGGCCGCGAAAATCCGGCGTCAGGATCTCGATCTTGATATCCGGATTGAGTTCGCGCGTCGCGCGTATGCAGTCGACGAAATGCGCCGCGCCGCCGTCGCGCAGATCGTCGCGGTCGACCGACGTGATGACGACGTAACGCAGACCCATGGCGCGAATCGTTTCGGCGAGATGTCGCGGTTCGTCGGCATCGAGCGGGTTCGGCCGGCCGTGGCCGACGTCGCAAAACGGGCAGCGCCGGGTGCAAATGTCGCCCATGATCATGAAGGTCGCGGTGCCCTTGGAAAAACATTCGCCGAGATTCGGGCACGAGGCTTCCTCGCAGACCGTGTGCAAATGATTTTCCCGCAACCGCGCCTTCAGCTCCTGGACGCGCTGACCGATCGGCGCTTTGGCGCGTATCCACGGCGGCTTGCGCTTGACCCGGGTCGACGGCACGACCTTGATCGGGATGCGCGCGACCTTGTCGGCGCCCTTGAGTTTAACGCCCTGTTGTACCTGATGCTTTTTCAACGAGGTTTCCTGTCAGTTGGGCCGCGAGTTCGGCGCCTGCCCGTTCGACCGCGATTTCGACGCCGAGGTCGCGCAATTGCGTGACCGCGAGGCCGGCGTAGCCGCACGGGTTGATTCGGCTGAACGGTTCGAGGTCCATGTCGACGTTCAGGCTCAGGCCATGATAACAACATCCTTTTCGCACGCGCAATCCGAGCGCCGCGAGCTTGGCATCGCCGACGTAGACCCCCGGCGAGCCGCTGCGCGTCCCGGCATCGATGCGATAGCTCGCGAGCCATTCGACGATCGAGCGCTCGAGCGTCGCGACCAGGCCTTTGACGCCGAGACCGAGGCGCGGCAGGTCGAGCAGGCAATAAAGCAGCAGCTGCCCCGGGCCATGGTAAGTCACCTGGCCGCCGCGATCGATCTGGACTACCGGAATGTCGCCCGGCGCGAGCAGGTGTTCGGCTCGACCGCTCTGGCCCTGGGTGAACACCGGCGGATGCTCGGTGATCCACAGCTCGTCGGCGGTCGCGGCATCGCGCCGCGCGGTAAACGCCTTCATCGCGTCC
>JBFFXR010000159.1:0-7302 GCA_041569645.1 Gammaproteobacteria bacterium | reverse complement strand
GGCATGGAAGGCGCTAAAATTCAGCTCTCTACGTCGGATGCCGCTTTCCCTGGCGCCGTGGATGCGGCCCTGTTGTACAAGGATTCTGCCGCAAATGCGGGTATCGATATTGAAGTGGTACGCGAACCATCCGATGGTTACTGGTCAAATGTCTGGAACAAGAAACCCTGGAGTGCCTGCTACTGGGGCGGACGGCCCACTGAAGACTGGATGTTTTCTTCGGCCTACGTGAGAGATACCGAGTGGAACGATACGGCCTGGGTGAGCGGGCCCGGGGTTGACCGCTTTAACGAGATCGTGGTGGCGGCAAGGGCAGAACTGGATAATGCCAGGCGCGCACAAATGTATGCCGAGGCTCAACAGCTAATCTCGGATTATGGCGGCGCGGTTATCCCGATGTTTGCCAATATACTGGGCGCTATCGGTAAAAACGTCATGCATGACGAAAAAATCGCGGCCAACTGGGAGAATGATGGCGACAAATGCGCAGAGCGTTGGTGGTTCGCCTAGAGAGTTAGAGATATCCAGTTAGCTTAAGGACGAGCTAATCTGGATGCCCGCGGAAGGTCCCTGGTAGTGATCGAAACACATGCAACGTCAGCCTATAGCTATCCGCTTCTGATCAAGCACCTGTGGCATACACCGCTACGCTGCAATCCTGATCAGGAAATAGTCAGCGCTAACGGAATGCGTTATGACTACGCAATGCTGCACTCGCGCATTGGCAGGTTGGCCAGCGGTTTAGCGGCGCTTGGTGTCAAAGCCGGTGATACGGTCGCGGTGATGGATTGGGATAATCATCGCTACCTGGAATGCTTTTTTGCCATTCCCATGATGGGCGCGATATTACACACCATCAACGTAAGGCTCTCTCACGAGCAAATTCTCTATACGATTAATCATGCCGAAGACGATGTCATTCTCGTGCATGCCGATTTCATTGCGGTCATCGATCAAATCAAGGACCGGTTCGAACGACCGGTCAAACTGGTTTATCTCAGCGAGGAGACCAACTTCGATCTGCCTGAGAGTTGCAAGGTCGAATACGAATCGATGCTCGAAACCGCGGGCGGTGAATTCGAGTTTGATGATTTCGACGAAAATACGCCGGCAACCACTTTTTATACCACCGGAACCACGGGTGAACCCAAGGGTGTATTTTACAGCCATCGCCAGCTGGTATTGCATACACTGGCATTGATTGCGGGACTGGGCTCGGCTGACAACAACAACCGTTTTCACCGCGGCGACGTTTACATGCCGATCACGCCGATGTTTCATGTTCACGCCTGGGGTCTGCCGTACGCGGCCACGCTGATGGGTGTCAAGCAGGTCTATCCCGGTCGCTATGAACCCGCTCGACTGCTTGGCTTGATAAAAAGCGAGGGCGTCACTTTCTCTCACTGCGTGCCCACCATATTGCATATGTTACTGACCGCGCCTGAAGTCGGGCGGGTTGACCTGTCCAACTGGAAGGTCATTATCGGCGGGGCAGCATTGTCCAAAGGCCTTGCCCTGGCAGCGGCCGAGAAAGGAATCAGCACCTTTGCCGCTTATGGTATGTCCGAAACATGCCCGTTTGTCACGGCCGCCAACCTCTCCGGTCTCGATCAAGTCACGACTGACGAAGCGTCTTTGGCCAGGCGCTGCAAGACCGGTCAGCCCACCGTGCTTGTCGATTTGCGGGTTGTCGATGCGGATATGAACGATATTCCACGTGGGGGAGAGTTTACAGGTGAAATTGTCACGCGTACCCCCTGGCTGACGCAGGGTTATACCGGCAATCCCGTTGCCTCTGAAGCACTTTGGGAGGGGGGTTATATGCACACCGGCGACGTGGGCTACATCGACGATGAAGGATCGCTGCATATTACCGACCGCATGAAAGACGCGATCAAATCCGGCGGTGAATGGATATCGTCGCTTGAACTCGAGGACATCGTCTCGCGATGCGACGGCGTTGCCGAGGTTGCGGCTTTTGGTATTCCCGACGCACGATGGGGCGAACGCCCGATGATTGTGGTGGTTAAAACCGATCAAGCGCTAGCCGAGGAGGATATTCGATCAGCGGTTGAAGTCGAGGTCGCGCGAGGGCGATTGTCGAGATGGGCGATACCGGAACGCATCGTCTTTGCCGATAAACTGCCTAAAACAAGCGTTGGAAAAATGGACAAGAAGGTTATGCGCATCATCTATGGACCACTAGCGCATACGGAGCAGGCTTCCATCGGCTTGCTCCGCCTCATTCAGGAACAGCTGCGGCAGCGTGAAACTCATTCGCCAGGTGTAGCTGAAGTATTGGCAGGTTTGAATCGGCACCTCGATGGTTCGCATACGGCACTGGAGGAAAACCCAGTTTTACCTGCGGACCGTGCGGAATTACTGGATCGATCCATTGCAGCCATCGTCGAAGCGTCTTTGCAGCCACTGGCGGAGCGGCTCAGGCTCGCGCGAAATCGGCTGACCTGGCGAGTCGATTATGGATTGTTCTACCCGGAGGAAGCGGATGTCGGCCAGGCCTATCTCGAGGGCAATATGCACTGCGAACTGATTGGGCCTAACGGTTGCGTATTCCACGACGACGATTTCAGTCTCGGGTTATTCATGCTGGCGCCGACAACGTTCTATCGCGATCATGACCATGCCGCGCCCGAGCTTTATTTTAACTTGACCGGCCCTTGCGGCTGGCGCTTCGACAAGGGAATTTGGCAAGACTTTGGTGCCGGAAGCCTGGTCTGGAATCCCGAAGGCCTGGCCCATGCCATGAGAACCTACGAGCAGCCGCTTCTATCCGTGTACAGCTGGACCAGTAACGTGAACACTCTTTGCCGGGTCGTGTCGGCGGATGACTGGCAGGAAATCGAAGCGCAATTAGCGAGCCCGGAAACCAATCTGAAAATCGAAAAGACAAAACTGTGATCCCTTACCAGATTCAGGATAACTTGATGAAGCTGCCCGTAATTAATTTTAAAAACATTAACGTCGAAGCCGACGATAATATCGCCATTGTCAGTCTCAATCGGTCGTCCAAGCGGAACGCGCTCAACGCCGAAACGATCGAGGAGCTGATTTCGATTTTCTCGGTGCTTCCCCGTTGTGGCGCAAAAGCTGTTGTGTTACGTGCGGAAGGCGAGCATTTTTCCGCGGGCCTGGACCTGGTTGAACATCATCAGCAGGAACGTTCCGCCGCGGAATTTATGCAGATATGTCTTCGCTGGCATGAAGCATTCAACAAGATCGAATATGGCGGTGTACCTGTAATCGCAGCCCTGAAAGGCGCAACTGTCGGTGGAGGGCTGGAACTGGCATCGGCAGCGCATATTCGCGTGGCTGATCGAACCACTTATTTTGCCTTGCCGGAGGGACAGCGCGGACTATTTACCGGCGGGGGTGCGACGATTCGGGTTTCCGAGCTTATCGGTCGAACACGGATG
Organism: Gammaproteobacteria bacterium; assembly: GCA_041569645.1. Taxonomy (GTDB): domain Bacteria; phylum Pseudomonadota; class Gammaproteobacteria. The sequence continues at coordinate 3,868 of JBFFXR010000159.1, read as the reverse complement.
ATTGACATGATGTTAACCGGGCGAATCTATAAAGCGGAAGAAGCGATAAACATTGGCCTGTGCCAGTATCTTGTCGAAGAGGATAGTGAAACCAGGGCGCTGGAAATTGCAAAGGCGACAGCGGAGGTGCCGTCACTCTCGAACTTTGCCATCTGCTCAACGATTTCACATTCGCGCAACATGTCCGCGCTCGATGCGTCTTACATGGAAGCTTTTGTTGCCGGCGTGGTCAATACACAGGCCGACGCAAGCGACAGGCTAGCCGCCTTTGCCGATAAAACCGCGGCACGCGTGAGGCCTGACTGAGATGATCCAGAGTGCCACCATGATCCATTACCAGATTGTCGACCGTGTTGCCATCATCATTATGAGTTCTGCGCCAGTCAATGCGCTCGGCCTCGCTATGCGCCAGGCCCTGGTCGAGCATTTGCAGCTGGCGATTGCTGACGATCAGGTAAAAGCCGTTGTCATCTCGTCGAACCTGGCGCTATTTTGCGGGGGCGCCGATATCAGGGAATTCGAGACCGGCGAGCTGCTGGATGCGCCCAATCTACCCGACGTCATCGATGCTTTCGAAAACGCGCCCAAGCTGGTCATTGCCGCGATCAAAGGCACCGCGATGGGCGGCGGCCTGGAGCTCGCACTCGGTTGCGATTACCGTATCGCGCTCGAATCGGCAAAAATGGGCTTGCCCGAAATCAAACTGGGGTTGTTGCCAGGCGCCGGCGGTACACAGCGCCTGCCCAGAATCGCCGGTTTGCCGCTGGCGACGGACATGATTCTGTCGGGTAGTCCGATTTCTGCTCGGCAGGCGCACGACCACGGACTGGTGGATCGAGTGGTGAGCGGGGATGCCGATCTTCTCGGTGCCGCGCTGGAATACGCCGGAGCGCTTATTGCCGCCGACGCGCCAAAGGCGTTGTGCGCCGACATCGTCGTCGATCAGTCAGGTATCGGTAGCGATTTTTTTGACCAGACCCGAAGCGCCATTGCGCAAAAGACAGCAGGACAGGTTGCGCCGGAGGCCTGTATTCAATCGCTCGAGCGCTCGACCAGCTTGCCGTTAGCGGATGCCCTGAAGGCGGATGTCGAAGCCTTCGAGAACTTACTTGAAACCCCGCAAGCGCGGGCTTCGATTCACCTGTTTTTTGCCGAACGCGAGGCGCAGAAAATTCCGGGTGTAACCAGTGACACGCCGGTCCGCGAGATTGCGTCGGTAGCGGTGATCGGCGCGGGCACCATGGGTGTCGGCATTACCATCGCCTGTCTCGATGCCGGGTTTGACGTGACGATTCTGGAAATGAGCGCCGAGGCGCTGGACCGAGGTCTCGGTAACCTGCGAAAGCATTATGACCGGATGGTCGAAAAGGGCCGAATCGATGAATCAAGGGCGCGGCAATGCAAGAGCGCCGTCACCGGAACGCTGGATTATGCTGATCTGGGTGGCGCCGATCTGGTCATCGAAGCGGTCTTCGAAGACCTGGCAATCAAGAAAAAGGTGTTCGAGCAACTCGACCAGGCCTGCAAGCCGGGGGCGATTCTGGCATCGAATACGTCGACCCTCGATTTGAATACGATTGCCGGTTTTACCGGGAGGCCCGCCGATGTGATCGGCCTGCATTTCTTCAGTCCGGCTAACATCATGCGCCTGCTTGAAATCGTTCGTGGAGATAAAACCGGTGCCGATGTTATTAAATCGGCGATCGTATTCGGCAAACATACTCGAAAACTTCCAGTCGTGGTCGGCGTATGTTATGGCTTTGTCGGCAATCGTATGCTCGAACCCTATTTTCGTGAAGGTTCCAGGCTGCTATTGGAAGGCGCCTCGCCCGAGCAGGTAGACAACGTGCTGACCGGTTTTGGTATGGCGATGGGGATCATTTCGGTCGCTGATCTTGCCGGGATCGACGTCAGTTATCGCGTTCGCGAGTCGCGGCGAGATGCCATCTCCCATGACCCGACCTATCAGGCCATACAGGACAAGCTTTTCGAGCTGGGGCGCTACGGCCAAAAAACAGGGCGGGGCAGTTATTTCTACGAAGGGCGTGGTAAGAAAAGCGACCCGGAAGTTATTACCCTGTGCGAACAGCTGGCCGCGGAACACGGCATAGAGCGACGTCAGATATCAGATAAAGAAATACTGGAGCGCTGTCTCTACCCTCTCATCAACGAAGGTATACAGATTCTCGACGAGGGCATTGCATACCGTTCAGGGGACTGTGATCTCGTCTGGGTCAACGGTTACGGTTTTCCGGCCTGGCGAGGCGGGCCGATGCAATATGCCGACGAGATAGGGCTCGATACCGTGTTGACCGGAATGAATCATTATCGTGAAGCGCTGGGAGGATATGGCGAAGTGTGGTTTAAGCCGGCCCCGTTGCTTGAAAAACTGGCTGGCGACCGGGTGAAGCTAGCTGAATTCATCCCACCCTCGAATCATTAACCAGGAATCACTATGAAAGATGCAGTGATCGTGTCGACGGCTCGCACGCCGATTGGACTCGCCTTCAAAGGTTCCCTCAATAATATCAAGTCACCCACCATGACGGCGCATGCGATTCGCCATGCGGTCGACCGGGCCGGTGTGCCGCTCGATGCGATCGATGATGTCATCATCGGATCGGTACTGAATGCGGGGACCGCAGCGATGAACATTGCGCGTAATGCATCGCTGGCGGCGGGATTGCCTTATTCGGTGGCCGCGCAAACCATCGATCGTCAATGTTCCTCCGGGCTGATGGCGATAGCCACGGCCGCCAAGCAGATTATCGTCGATGGGATGGAAACTGTCGTTGCCGGCGGGCAGGACAATATCTCCGCAATCCAAAATCAGTATCTGCAGTGGGTCGGTGATGAAAAAGATCCTAACGTCATCGAAAAGGCAGAGCATGCCTATATGCCGATGTTACTCACCGCGGAAAATGTCGTCAGAAAATTCAATATTAGCCGCGAGGTGCAAGACGAGTACGCCGTGCAATCTCAAATGCGCACGGCGGCCGCCCAGGAAGCAGGTAGGTTCGATGCCGAAGTGGTGCCTATCGATGCCACACGTATGGCAAAAGACAGGGAGACCGGCGAGATTAGTTATCAGCAAACCACGCTAGCGAGGGATGAGGGTAATCGTCCACAGACCACGCTCGACGGCCTCGCATCCCTGAACCCTGTAATAGAAGGCGGCAGCGTGACCGCCGGTAATGCAAGCCAGTTATCGGACGGTGCCTCGGCCTGCGTGCTGATGGAGGCAAGTCTTGCGGAAAAGCGGGGGTTGAGTGTCATGGGTATTTACCGGGGGATGGCGGTTGCCGGTAACGAGCCGGAGGAAATGGGAATCGGCCCGATATATGCGATTCCGAAGTTACTCGAGCGAACCGGTAAGAAAATGGATGACATCGACCTGTGGGAAATCAACGAGGCTTTCGCCTGTCAGACGATCTATTGTCGGGATAAACTTGGCATTGACAATGAAATCTTCAATGTCAACGGTGGTGCAATATCAATCGGTCATCCTTATGGCATGACGGGTGCCCGTCAGACTGGTCATATTCTGATCGAAGGCAAGCGTCGCGGCGCGAGGTACGTCGTGGTGTCGATGTGTGTCGGCGGTGGCATGGGGGCGGCCGCATTATTTGAAGTAGTTTAGACTTTATGAAGCCGACGGGCATTTTCCCAGGCTCTGAGAGCACCTGCTCGGCTAATCGCAACGTTGCCGGATTTTTGCCGGGATCAGTCGTGCTTTGTCATGTATGGTCGTGATATTTGCAACGGGCGTCGCCACCATAAAGTTAATAAAATCAAAAAGTTAGATTTTTAAATCCGAACTTTTAATCAGGTGGTCGAGCGTTCGAATCGCTCACGGCCCACCATTTTT
>JBFFXR010000158.1:0-7331 GCA_041569645.1 Gammaproteobacteria bacterium | reverse complement strand
CTCCCAGAACCAGGTCCGCGAGAACGTCGATTTCGGCTTCGCGAAGGTGCTGAAGCACGTGCTGCGCCAGGACCCGGATATCATCATGGTCGGCGAGATGCGCGACGCCGAAACCGTCGAGATCGGCGTCGCCGCGGCGATGACCGGCCACCTGGTGCTGTCGACGCTGCACACCAACGACACGATCTCGACCGCGACGCGGCTGATGGACATGGGCGTCGAAGGCTACATGCTCGCGACTACGCTGCGCACGATCATCGCCCAGCGCCTCGTGCGCCGCGTCTGCCAGAGCTGCGGCGAGGATTACACGCCGAACGCATTCGAAGCCGGCTGGCTGCGCGACAGCCTCGGCTTCGACCCGGCGCAATACCGCTACCGCAAAGGCCGCGGCTGCAAGCAATGCGGCGAAACCGGCTACCACGGCCGCATGGGCGTCTACGAATTGCTCGACATGAATGCCGAACTCGCCGAGAAGCTGCGCCATGACGATACCCAGGGTTTCGTCGAGGCCGCGGCGCGGGCGCCGGGTTACGAGCCGCTGGTCATGGTCGCACACGAGCACGCCGCGAACGGGCAGACGACGATCGAGGAAATGCTGCGGCTCGCCGGCGAGGTGCCGGACGACCTGCTCGAGCATCCGCCACTGCCCGAGGCGAGCTGATGCCGATTTTCGCGTTCAAGGGGCGCGGCGCCAACGGCCAGCTGGTCGACGGCGAACTCGAGGGCTCGAGCAGCACCGCGGTCGCCGGCGCGCTGATGGACCGCGGCGTCACGCCAATCTCGATCGTCGAAAAACAGGTCCGGATCGACCCAATCGCGCAAATCCGCGAGCGCTTCGACCTCTACCAGGTCAGCATCGAGGAATTGCTGATGTTCACCCGCCAGATGGCCGCGCTGATCAAGTCAGGCATCCCGATCACACGCGCGATCGCCGGTATCCTCGAGTCGATCGAAAACCCGCTGTTGATCAAGTCGTTGCGCGACGTGCTCGAACAACTCGAATCGGGCCGCAGCCTGTCGATCGCCTTCGCGCGTCACCCGCGGGTATTCTCGAATCTCTACGTCAGCATGATCCAGGTCGGCGAGAACACCGGCAGGCTCGAAGAATCCTTCGCGCTGATGGCCGACTACATCGACCGCAACCGGCGCATCGCGCACAACATTCGAACCGCGCTGCGTTACCCGACGACGGTCGTCGTCGCGATCGCGATCGCGATCGGCATCGTCAACCTGTTCGTGATTCCGCAGTTCGCGCAGTTTTTCCGCGCCAACCAGATCGAGCTGCCGTGGCAGACCGTGTTGTTGCTGAACACGTCCAACTTCTTCGTCAGCTACTGGATCCACCTGCTGGTCGCGCTGGGTCTCGCTGCTTTCGCCTTCCGCCGCTACGTCCAGACCGTGGAGGGCCGCTACAAGTGGCACCGCCTAATTGTCCGCGCTCCGCTGGTCGGCGATATCCTGCACCGCTCGTTCATGGCGCGATTCGCGCGCTCGTTCTCGATGGCCTACAGCGCAGGCGTGCCGATCGTGCAGGCGATGGCGGTGATCGCGCGCTCGGTCGGCAACGAGTATATCTCGCGCCACGTCAGCGGCATGCGCGAAGGAATCGAGCGCGGCGAGGCACTGACCCGCACCGCGCAGGCCACCGGCATGTTCACGCCGGTAGTCATGCAGATGTTCGCGGTCGGCGAGGAAGCCGGCAATCTCGACGAAATGATGGACTACATCGCCGATTTCTATGAAGAAGAAGTTGACTACGACATCAAGACCCTGTCCGATCGCATCGAGCCGCTGATCTACGTCGCGGTCGGCGGCATGGTGCTGGTGCTGGCGCTCGGCATCTTCGTACCGCTCTGGGACGTCGCGCAACTCGCGTCGAGATGAGCACGCTCGGCTCCCACCCGGGGGCGATCGCGTTTCGCCTGAGCGTCATGGTCGTCCTGGTCATGGCGTTTCTCGGCGTGTTCCTGCACATGGCCGACGAAGCGGAGCGAACCATCGAGCAGCAATCCATCCGCCAGACCCAGCGTCTAGTCGACAGCGCGCTGGTGATCGCGTTCGCGACCTACGCAACGGAAGGCCGGCTCGGCGAACTTGCCGCGCTTGATGGCGCCGACCCGTTCGTTGCGCTGGCCGACTTTTTCGAGCACAACATCAACTATCGCGGCAAGCTTCTCGGCAATGCCGCGACGGTCGAGCCAGGCTGGTATTATCGCGAGAGCAGCGGTGATCTCTTATACATGCCACTGCATCTCGAGCAACCGGCCTATTTCCGCCTGACCCTGTTCTACGACGACGTCGATGGCGACGGCCGCTTCAATTTCAGCGCAGACCGGTTCCGGGCATTGAAGTTGATGCAACGCTAGTTGAAGTAGTTGCAGAGGTTGGCCGTAAAATCTGCAACCGACAATTCGTAGCCGTATCAGTGCGGTATCACGGCGAGTAATGCGCGGACAACAAACAGCCACGCTATGCGTGGCTGCTGCTTTGGTTGCTTGTCTTGACGCCGGCGGTGAATTTACCGGCTGATTCGATCTCGATCGATCTACGGCGTGCAGATGACGTTTGCGGTGCCGTCGGCCACGCCGGCAACCGCCGGATTTTCCGCGATCGTGCAGGTAAAGGTCGCACCGGCCCCGCCGGCAACGCAGTTGAAGCTCCCGGTTACCGTGTAATCCGTGGTGGGGAGCGCCACCGCAAGTAACGAGTTCGCGCTTCCGTCGACCAGCGTGGTGCAGTTGACCGGATTGGTGTTCACGGCCACGCCCGCGGTGTTGTCGAGGATTCGCGCCGCGTAATTGATGCTCGAGGCCGCCGACAGCTCACTCGCGATGCCCGCGTTGGCTGCTTCCTGCGCGTCGCCGGACAGGTCCTGAAATTTCGCCAGTGCGGTCACGCCGAGGATGCCCAGCAGGACGATGACAACCACCAGCTCGATGAGGGTAAAACCCGCTTGTGACTTTTGCATGTTATAAACTCCGAGGACTCGACTAATATTGATGAATGATCTACGGATTATAGACTAGTGTTAATGTAGTGTAGTCAATAAGTGTGCTAACACGATGATTCTTTGACACATTTAAACGGCGAAATTTTGGGAATTCGGGCCCGAAACCTTGAACCAATTCGCATGAGTGTAGTAAATAAATCGCACAATTCAGGCTTTTCGCTGATCGAGCTGCTGACCGTCGTAATCCTGCTCGGCATCCTTGCGGTCGTAGCGCTCGGCCGCCTCGGCAACCCTGACGCGTTTGCCGCGCGCGGCTTCTTCGACGACACCGTCGCGGCGGTGCGTTTCGCGCAGAAACTCGCCGTCAGCACCGGCTGCGACGTGCGCGTCGTGACTACCGCGTCGGGCTACGCGTTGCGCCAGAGTTCGACTTGCACCGCCGACGATTTCGTCAACCCGGTAGCCAACCCGGCCGCCCGTGGCAGCGCGTACGCGAACAATTCGATCCCCGGCGGCTTCGGCCTGACCCCCGGCACGATCACGTTCAACTCGCGCGGCGAACGCGAGGCCGGCGGGCCGGCGGTGTTCGTGGTCTCCGACGGCGTCACGAGCTATAGCTTTCGTGTGCATGCCGGCACCGGGCTGGTCGAGGTGCTCTAGACATGCGCCGCGCGCGAGGCTTCACGCTGATCGAGCTGGTCGTCACGCTGGTCGTGCTCGGCATCGCCGCGACTGCGCTGCTATCGGTGTTCACGAGTACCGTGCGCGGCAGCGCCGACCCGGTCATCCAGCAACAGGCGACGACCATCGCCGAGGCTTACGTCGAGGAAATCCTGTTGCAGGCTTTCGCCGACCCGACCGACCCGGAGCAGGGCGCGGCGTCGACCGAAGCCGGCGAGACCTCGCGCGCATTGTTCGACGACGTGCAGGACTACAACCATCTCGGTACCACGCAGGTGCGTGATCAGAACAATAACCCGATTGCCGCGCTGGCCGCTTACTCGGTGACGGTCAGCGTCACCGGGGCCGCGCTCGACACCGTGCCCGCGACCGCGTCGATGCGGATCCGGGTCACCGTCAGCCACCCGGCGATAACGCCGATCACGCTCGTCGCCTACCGGACGAATTACTGATGCGTGGCTTGCGGCAAAGTGGATTTTCGCTTCTCGAGCTGATCGTCGTCGTGACCCTTGTTGGCCTGCTCGCGGTTGGTGGAGGGATGCTCGTGCTGCGGCCAATCGAAGCCTACGATGCGCAGGTGCGACGCCAGCAGCTTGTCGATCAGGGTGAAATGGCGCTGCGCCAGATCGCGCGCGACGTGCGCCGCGCGCTGCCGAACAGCATCCGCATCAGCGCGGTCGGCGCCGGCTGGGCGGTCGAAATGGTCAATACGATCGACGGCGCGCGCTATCGCGACGAGACCGGCGGCGATTTCACGAGCCTCGACGATACCCTCGAATTCGCCGCCGGCGACAATAATTTCAATCTGCTCGGCAATTTCACCGTCGTGCCGATGGGCGGGCTGGCGGCCGGTCGGCGGCTGGTGATCTACAACACCTCGGCGGCGTCGATCTATGGCGACGCCGCGGCCAATAACAATCCGGGAATCGTGACCACCGCCGGCACCGCGGTCACGCTGTCGCCGACCACGCCGCCGAGCGACGACCCGGAGCAGCGCATCAATCTGGCCCCGCCATTCCAGTTCGCGCAGCAGTCACCGGGCCAGCGGGTATTCGTCGTCGACGGTCCGACCAGCTATATCTGCGATCCGGCCACCGGGCGCATCACGCGCTATACCGGCTACGCGTACAGCGCGGCGCAGCCGACGCCGCCGGCCGGTGGCAGCAGCGATGTCGTGGTATCGCAACTGGCGGGCTGCAACATGAGTTACAGCCCGGGCACGTCACAGCGCGGCGGAATCCTGACCGTCGAGATCAATATCGATGACGGCGGCGAGGCGGTCGATTTGTTGCACCAGATTCATGTGGTCAACGTGCCGTGAAGTGGTCGCGGACACAGCGCGGATTCAGCCTGATCACGGCAATTTTTCTGCTGGTCGTGGTCGCGGCGCTGGTCGTCTACATCGCCAACATCCGCGTCGTCCAGCAAACGACGCTGCTCTACGGCGTGCAGGGCGCGCGTGCCATGCAGGCGGCGCGCAGCGGCATCGAGTGGGGAATATATCAATCGATCGTCGGCGGCGCTTGCTCGGCGAGCAGCAGCTTTTCGGCAACCGACGCCGAACTCGACGACTTCAACATCGAAGTGCAGTGCGCCAGCAGCGTGCATACCGAGGGTACGACGCCGGTGACGATTTACCGGCTCACCGCGATCGCGAGTGCCGGCACTTACGGCACTCTCGATTATGTCCAGCGCCGCATCCAGGCCACCGTCTCGATCGACCCGCCATAGCGTCGAATCGATGCGCCGATTTTCCGGTCGTCCGAATCGGCCAGCGCGAGAATTCGAGTTAAGGTGATCGCCCAAGATGCTCTCCCGACTGGTTTTTCCGGCGGGTCAATCGCTGTTTGTCCAAAACTTGACGCGAATAACAGCTAGACTCTTTGGTTCCGGATACAATCCCCCGACACCAAATACGCAAGAATTTACTTTTTCTTTATATTTCAGCTAGTTTCGATTCGAAATTAAAGTATAGTTTGAGTTGTTGAAATTTAGACACTATACTCGATGAAATAACCGCTGGGTTGATGGGATGTCGCTGAACAGTGAAAAGAAGCCGACGCTGTTACTGGTCGACGATGACGCGATCATTGCCGACAGTCTCGAATACGTATTGAGCGAGGAGTACCAGGTCGAGCGTGCCTCCGACCGCCAGTCGAGCTTCGCGCTGATCGACAAGCTGGTGGATTCGCCGTCGCTCGCGCTGGTCGATCTCGGCTTGCCGCCAAATACGCATCGACCCGACGAAGGTCTCGCGGTCATCCGCAAGATTTCGCAAATGCATCCGTCGACGCGCGTGCTGGTGCTGTCGGGCCAGGACGACAAGCAGCATCTGTTTCAGGCCAAGGAAGACGGCGCGGTCGATTTCATTTCCAAGCCCTGCGATATCGCCGAGATCAAGGTACGGCTCAAGCGCCAGATCGTCGCCGGCGGCGGCGAGGCCGGTCACGGCGACATCGAGGGTATCGTCGGCTCGAGCGAAGAGATCGAACTGTTGCGCCAGCAGATTCGGCAAATCGCCGATTCTCCTTATCCGGTACTGATCGAAGGCGAGTCCGGCAGCGGCAAGGAAGTCACCGCGCGCAACCTGCATCGCTGCAGCTCGCGCAAGCACGAACCCTTTTTGACGCTCAACTGCGCCGCCTTCAACGGCGAGTTGCTCGAGTCGCAACTGTTCGGCCACGTCAAGGGCGCGTTTACCGGCGCGACCGAAACCAAGAAGGGTTTTTTCGAGGAAGTCGCCAGCGGTACGCTGCTGCTCGACGAAGTCGCCGACCTGCCGCTCGACCTGCAGGCCAAGCTGCTGCGGGTGCTCGAGGACGGCGAGTTTTACCGACTCGGCGAGACCCAGCCGCGGCATTCATCGGCGCGGGTGCTGGCCGCAACCAACAAGGACATCTTCGCGGCGATGCGTAACAAGGAATTTCGCGAAGACCTGTATCACCGGCTCAGTGTATTGACGGTGCGGGTACCGTCGCTCAACGAACGCGACGGCGACAAGCTCGAGTTGCTCGACTATTTCATCGAGCAGGTCGCCGAGCAGGTGGCTCCGTTCAAGCTGGACGAGGCCGCGCTAAAGCTTTGGGATGCATATACTTTTCCCGGAAATGTGCGAGAATTGCGCAACATAATAATCCGATTGTCGGCCAAGTATCCGGGGCAGACGATCAAACCTGAAGTATTGCAGAGGGAAATGTCAGGCCTGCAACGACACGACCAGGCTGCCGACGACCATGACGACTGGCTTCGCGCGGCCCTGAACGACGCCGGTTTTCAACTCGACCGGCTGCTGAAATCGGTCGAGAAGAAGGCGATCGAGGCGGCGATGCGCGTACACGGCGGCAATGTCAGCAAGGCCGCGGCGATGCTTGGTATCAATCGCACCACTTTATACGGCCGCATGGACCGGCTCGACGACAGGGAGTAATCATGTACGAAGATTATTTCGGCCTCGAGCGACCCCCGTTCAAAATCACCCCGGACACGAGCCTGTTCTTCGAGGGCGGCAAGCGCGGCGATATTCTCGCGGCGCTGGTTTACGCGATCCATCGCGGCGAGGGCATTATCAAGGTCGTCGGCGAAGTCGGCAGCGGCAAGACCATGCTCTGCCGCATGCTTCAACTCAAACTGCCCGATTCGGTCGAGATCGTCTACATCGCCAACCCGAGCGTCTCGCCCGAGGATATTCTGTTTGTCATCG
>JBFFXR010000157.1:0-7431 GCA_041569645.1 Gammaproteobacteria bacterium | reverse complement strand
GCGTCCGACGCGGTCATGTGATAGCGCGCCTTGAATTCCCATTTGGTAAAGTGGGTTTCGAGCCTGAAGTCCGGCAGCATCGTCATCGTTCGTTTCCGTTTCGCTTATCGACATGCCCGACGGCAATCGATGCATCGCCTCGACCGGCTAGCCGGAGCCACGGTCGAGGTTGGCGGTGAAAAACACCTTGGTGACGTCTTCGAGGATGTCCCAGACGACGCGCTCGCCCCGGCGCGTAAAGATACTGTCGCCGGGTCCGCATTCGATCGCCTCGCCGCCGACACGGGTCAATACCAGTCGGCCGCGCTGAATCGTCTGCAACTCGTCACCGAGCTCTGTGCATTCGAAGGCGCCCTCGGTGCACGACCAGATGCCAAGACGCTGACCATCGCCGGCATGGTCGATGCGTCCCGACGCGCGCGGATTACCGCGCAGGATGCGATAGCCCGACGCCGGGTTGTCGAATGGCCAGGGCTCGAGATCGGCCGCGATTTCGTCGATCGGATACTTGCGCATGATTCGGGTCCGGGCAGCGTTTATTTCCCGAAGCATAGTGAAAACCCGCCCGCGGCGAAAGCCGGGCGGCGTTCGCCAGCAATTCGATTCGACGTGTTTCTCTCGTCGCTTTGGTCGTTCACGGGATCGGTCGAGGTTGACGCCCTGGTGATTCGGTATACTGGCGCATCAGTTCAGGAGGCCGTGCATGCAACCGAGACGACTGGTCGAAGCCTGGGTCGATGCCTTCAATCGTCGCGACGTCGACGCGCTCGCCGAGTTCTACGCCGACGATGCGATCAATCACCAGGTAGCCGAGGCGCCGGCGCAAGGCAAGGCGGCGATCCGGCAAAGGTTCGTCGACGCATTTGCCGCGGCCGAGATGGTTTGCGAAATCGACCATATCTTCGAGGACGGCGACTGGGCAATCCTCGAATGGAAAGACCCCATCGGCCTGCGGGGTTGCGGATTTTTCCAGGTTCGCGACGGCAAGATCCGTTTTCAGCGCGGCTACTGGGACAAGCTCACGTTTCTCCGCCTGCACGGCTTGCCGCTCGAGCCCTGACCGCCGATTGGCGGATTGAACGGCGCCGGATGCGGCACGCCCGGATACGCCAGGCCCCGTCCCGAGTCAGCCGAAGAAACGTTTGAATCTCTGCCACAGGGATTCGGTCGCCGCCGAGGTTTCGCCCGGCGCTGCGGTCAATCCGTTTTTGTAGCTGGTTTCCGGATAGACCCGGCGCAACTCGCCCTTGTCGAAAAACATTCCCTTGCAGGCGAGGCAGTAGTCGAGTTCGGTATTCGCGACTTCGACCGCCTTGAGCCGCCGGTCGACACAGCACGGGCATTTGCGTCGGCTCTCGTTGAAGTCGAGATGGAACATCGCCTCGAGCGCGTTGGCCAGGTCGACCGCGTCATTCTCGCCGGCGAACAGGCGATTGACCGACGCGGCATCGATCCAGGTGCCGGCACAGGCGGCGCAGACGATGACCGGCGCGCCGCCGAATTCGGCCGGCTCCATAGTCGCGTTGCATCGCGGGCAATTCATTTCGAGGGTCTCCCGGGCGTCTGCGCGTCAAGCAGACCGGGCGACATTATACTCGTTTTCCGGCGCACTCCAGCGCGAACAAACGCACAATTCACGCCGTTCGGCGCCGGACCATGACAAACATTCGGTATGCCGAACAGGCGCGGCGATAATCGCCATGATATTCGACTTAACCGCCGGCGTTTTTTTTGGCAATATTAGCCATCCCCCGGGGTTACGACATCGTGCAACCGCCCGCAACACAGTCCACCACCATATTGCGACAGCGCTACAGCGGGCTGAAGGAACCGGACCGCTTCAAGCTCGACGTGCTGTGTGGCGAGGCGGGTCGGATCACGGTCGCGGCCGACACGCTGGTGTCGATCACCAACGTCGACGGCGGCGCTTGCGCGCTCGTCACCGTGCTTTGCGACGACCAGGCCGAATTCAGCGCCGCGCCGCTCGGCATTGCCGACGCGACCGCGGTCGGCATCGATCAGACCGCCTTCGACAGCCGGATGATGACGGCGCTCGCCGCCAACCGGAATGCCGACTTCGCGCAGGCCGACGCGATCCGCCTGTTCGATGCCGAATCCCGGCCCGGCGAGCTTTTCCTGTTTCGGATCAAGCGCGACGTAACGCTGTTCGTGATTGCACCGGTCGACCCCGAGTTCATCGCCCGGGGCGGCGGCAGTCGATTTCGCGTTCAGCTGCAGCCGGCGGACAACGCCAGTCTCGATCTGTTATTGCCCGATCCGCTCGGCCGGGTACGCGACGAATGGCGGATCGGCCGCGGCACCGCGCACGCCTACCAGGTCAGCAAGGGACAGTTCATCCAGATCATCGACGTCGAGGGTCAGCAGTGCTCGGACTTCATGGCGATGCGCGCCGACGCGCTGGACAAGGGTCTCGAGCGCCATATCGATTCGACCGTATCGCGAACCATGACGCGTAGCGCGTACCCGCTGCCGGGGCTGTTCGACAAGTTCTTCGATCAGGACATGAAGCCGTTGCTCGCGGTGCGCCAGGATACCGTCGGCCGGCACGACACCTTTGCGCTGGCCTGCACCGCGCGCGGCTACGAGGAGCGTGGATTTCCGGGTCATCTCAACTGCTCCGACAATATAAGCGGCGCCTTCGAACCCTACGGTATCGGCCGCCGCCGCGCCTGGCCGGCGATCAATTTCTTTTTCAACTCGTGGATCGACTGGGCCGATCACAACATCGCGACCGACGAGGCCTGGTCGCGGCCGGGCGACTACGTCGTCATGCAGGCGCTCACCGACCTCGTCTGCGTGTCGACCGCCTGCCCCGACGACGTCGACCCGATCAACGGCTGGAACCCGACCGACATCCACGTTCGTATCTACGAGGAGGGTAGCGCCATTCCCCATTCAGTCTCCTGGCGGGCGAGGCCGGACGATGCCGGGCAGCTGACCCGCCACTCGGCGTTTCACTCGCGCACGTCGAAGCTGACCGGCAGCTACGCCGTGTCGCGCGATTTGTGGATGGCGACCCGCTACGATTCGACCGGCGCGGTCGAGGAATACTGGGCCTGCCGCAACGACGCAACGCTGCAGGACATGTCGAGCCTGCTCAAGTTCGATGTCATCGGACCCGATGCCGAGGAGTTGCTGCAACATTGCCTGACGCGCAACGTGGCGAAGCTCGCGCAGCACCGCGGATTTTACGCACTGATGTGCGACCAGCGCGGTAGCGTAATCGACGACGGCACGCTGTTCCGGCTCGAGCCGACTGCGTTTCGCTGGTGCTGCGGCTCGAACAATTCGGCGCTGCATTTACGTGAACAGGCCGAGGCGCTCGGTCTGAATGTGCGCGTGCTGTCGCTCGGCCACAAGATGCCGAACCTCGCGCTGCAAGGGCCGAAGTCGCGCGATATCCTGCGCAAGGTCGTGTTCACGCAGCCGCACCGGCCGTCGCTCGACAACCTGAAATGGTTCGGTTTCACGATCGCGCGGCTGCACGACCGCGACGGCCCGATGTTCATGCTGTGCCGCACCGGCTTTACCGGCGAGTTGGGCTACGAAATTTTTTGCGACCAGCAAGACGCCGCGGCAATCTGGGATGGCCTGATGCAGGCCGGCGAAGCCGACGGCCTCGTGCCGATGGGCGGCGAGGCACTCAACTTGCTGCGGATCGAAGCCGGCCTGATGATCGCCGGCGCCGAGTTCGGTCCCGACAGCGACGCGCTGGAATCCGGCCTCGGATTCGCCGTCGACTTCAACAAGGGCGACTTTATCGGTCGCGCGGCGCTAGAGCGTAACGCCGCCGCGCCAAGGCGCAAACTGATCGGCCTGCACTTTGCCGGCAACGAACACCCGCACCATGGAGACAGTGTGTTCGTCGGCCGCGATCAGGTTGGCGTCGTCACCAGTGCCTGTTACTCGCCGCAGCTCGGTCACGCGATCGCGATGGCGCGCGTCGCCATTGAGAACAGCGACACCGGCGCCGAACTCGAAGTCGGTAAGCTCGACGGCCACATGAAGCGCCTGCCCTGCGTCGTCACCGCGCTGCCCTTCATCGATCCCGAACGCACGAAACCCCGCGCCTGAGCGAATTGCACCTTCCGGGGTCGGACCGCCGTAACTATTTGATTTTGCGAAAAATCGTGGCAAATATAAGCTCGTTTCGAGGCTTAAACCGCCGATTTCAAGGTAAAAAAACCACCTCTAAGGATCTGCGATTCGTACAAGACTCGAAACGCACCTTAGACACGCTGTTTTGATGCCGAAATCCTCGTTCTAAGCCCTAATTTAGGCTCAATATCCACGTTATTTCCAATTAAATCAGAGGGTTGGCAAGGTCCGACCCCGAACAAGCCCGAACAAGCTAGCGAATCAGGTCGGCCCTGATCCAGATGCCTTCGTTGCGGCGGCTTTGGGTCGACGCGTAACTGCCGGTGCCGCTTTGCGCGCGCTTTAGTTGTTCGCTGACGCCGCCGACCAGCAGCCATTCACCGACGCGCCCGGTCAGCGTCGTGCGTGCCGATTGCGTTGCGATACTGCCGCCGCGCAGCGCGTTCTTGAACGGGCTGATCTCGAGCGTGACGTTGTCGCCGTTGACGCGCGGTAAGACGTAGAAGCCGGTCACGACGTCCTGGTATTCGATGCCGCCCGCGATCGCGTCGGAACCGATCCACTGGGTACCGGAGAAGATCGGAATTCGCTCGCCGGTTTCGATGTAGCCCGCCATGCCCTCGGTAACGCGCACCTGGTGAATCGGGTTGTTCTGCAGACGCATCCGCGTGCTGGTGCCTGAAACACTGCCGCTGCCGCCCGAGGTGCCGTAGGTGACGCTGCCGCCGGCAGCGTTGCGGTCGTCGCGCCGGGTGCCGATGCTGACGCTGCCGTCGCCGCGCTCGATACGCAACCGGCCGTCGATGCCGAGTTCGTCGAGGCCGCGGGTACTGCCCTGGAAAACCGAGATCTGCAGGGTTTTCGCGGCGACGTCGAGCGCCGCGATCATCTCCCGGACCTGCGCGAGCGTCGTCGGCGAGGTGCGCACGAAGATCGTGAAGCCACGACCCGAAATCGCGTCACCGGCCGCGAGCATCGGTTCGACCACCGGAATGACTTCCACGGCCGGACGGTTCTTGAGCTTGATCGTGGCGAGCGAATTCGCCTGCGCGGCGGAAACCAGCAGCGCGCAAGCGAATGCCAGGCACAGCAGCCAGATCGGACGGACGGTTATTCGAAGCAAGGGTTTTCCTCGTTACGGTCCATTAATTGCCGAGATCGACTCTCCACGCCAGAAGTGTAGCTGAAAATGCCACTCCCGACCGACCGCAGAACTCGTCACATTTCGGTCGATTCGGCCGATAAAACCGCTTTTTCTCGCCTATTATCAGGAAGAACTCGAGTTGCCGGCCCGACACCAGGTTTTGAAAACCCTGGATCGGTCGGCTTGCGGTCGCGATCTGTCTTGCCGGCTCCTGGCCGGCATCGAGGGTCGAATACGCGAACTCCGGCCAGTGAGCCACAAAAGATAAAGACGCAAATTCAGGATGTTTTCGATACGCACCAAGATTCTGCTGTTGACGATCCCGATTACGCTGGCCTTGCTCGGCGCGGTCGGTTACTTCAACTTCATCAAGACGACCGAAATGACCACCCGCGCGGCCGAGGAACGACTGCAGGCTATCGTCGGGTCGAAGCAGGCAGAGCTGATCGGATACATCGAGTCGACCGAAAAGATCGGCGGTGCGATCGCGGCGACCGACATCGTGCAAACCTGGGCGGAGCTGGCCAACCGCAACCTCGGCGGCAACAACCAGCAGACCGTCGATCAGCTCGGCCGACGCGTCGAAAACCTGCTCTACAATCTCCAGGAAGCACACTGGGGGCGCTACCAGCATATCTACCTGATCGATCGCTCGAACCGCATCGTCATCAGCCCGAGTCATGGCATCCGCGAAAAAGGCAAGTCATCGGCCCTGCTCGGTCGGGACATGTCGCGCAATCCGTGGGCAATGACGGCGATGCGCAAGGGCACCATCGCGATTTCGAAACACGCCAAGCCGCAAGCCGACGAGCCGTGGCAACAGACATTGTTCGTCCCGGTCAGGGACGCGGCCAACCGGGTACAGGCCGTGATCGGTTTCGAGTTGCCGGTTTCCCACCAGCAACAGATTCTCGCCCGGGGACTCGACAATTCGAATGCGAGGCGGATTTTCCTGACGACCGACAACGGCGTGGCGGTCACGCAAAGGCGCGTCGCAAACACGGCGCCGCTGTCCGGCGACGCCGTCGCCGAGGCGAAACTGAACGGCGCGGCCACCGCGCGGCGGGTAAACGAACAGGGCCGCGAAGTGATCGGCCATTACGCCAAGCATCGCGATTACCCATGGCTGCTCGCCGCCGAAATCGAAACCGGTGAAATCTTCGCCGATCTCCACGAACTGCAGCTACTGCTGGCCGCCGGGCTCGGCGTAACGCTGCTGGTATTGGCGATGCTGATGTTGAGCTTCGCCAGTTCCGTCGTCAAACCGCTGCGTGAACTGACGTCGCGGGTCGAGATACTGAGTCTCGGCAAGTTCAACTCCGAAATTCCGGACACCCGGCGCCGGGACGAAATCGGCAAGTTGATCGAAGCGTTCCAGAAGCTTACCTTCAGCCTGCAAATGGCCGCGAAAAAGCTGCGCGAGGCCAAGGCGATGAAAAAGGCCGGCTAGGCACGCGCCAATCGATCGATCGACCGCTCGGCATCGACCCCGGGCAATCGGATCGCATGGCGGTCCAATCGCGACACTACTGACAAAAGATTTGCCACGACAACCAGGTGCGCGGCAGGTTCGGTTTGCTCGCGGTGAAACTTGTGTGCTAGGTTGCCGGCATGGATCAGCTTCAGGCTATCGACGAGAACGCTCTGCGCCAGGGCTTCGCGGAGCTGGCCTCGGCCGGGCTCTGGAGTCCGGATGCGCTCGCGGCGCTCGAGGCTTTCGTTCGCGGCGCCGGCGACTACGATCTCTTCCGGGTCAATCCGATCCATTACGCCGGTGAAGCCGGACTGCCGGAAGCGAACGCGATCGACCTGTTCGTGCACGCGTCAAGAATCGGCCTGTTCGAGATGGACTGGAACCTGCTGTGCGCCTATTGCCCGCAGGTCGCAAACAGTTTTCGCGAGCTCGAGAAAGTTCACCCCCACTTCCAGTGCGAATTCTGCAACGCGATCAACGACGTCGCGCTCGACGACTACATCCAGGTAAGCTTCACCGTTTCGGACAGCGTGCGCGATATCGCCTTTCGGCATCCCGAATCGCTGCCGGTCCAGGACTACTACCTGCGCTATCATTTTGCCAAGGGTTTCATCCCGCCCGGCGGCATGACGCCGGAGCAGATCGTCGCCGTGCTGTCGCGCGAGTTCTTCGACCTCGAAGCCGGCGAGCGGCG
>JBFFXR010000156.1:0-7490 GCA_041569645.1 Gammaproteobacteria bacterium | reverse complement strand
AGAACAGCGCCGCGTCGGTGCCGGCGTGGACGACCTCGTAGTCGAGGCCGAGCGCCTCGACGCGCTCGTCGTCGAACCCGGCCCAGGTCACCGGCCCGCCGAGATAGCGGCCCTTGGGATAGGTTTCGGGCGTCGCGAACGCCTCGGCGCAATCGTTGAGCGCCTTCCAGTCGGGCAGGCCCGGGCATTTCTCCTTCATGTACTTCGGGTACCACCACTCTTCCTTGGCATCCATCCCGGTCTCGCCGAGGTCGATCGTCTTGCCGGTCGCGAGCGACGCGTCCATCGCCTGCTTGCCGGTGGTTTCCCACATTTCCATCGCGATGTGCAGGTCGCCGGATTCGAGCCCGGCGAATTGCGCGATATAGTCGGCCTGCACGTACTGAACGTTGTAGCCGGCCTTTTTCAGGACCTCGCCCATCAGCGTGGTCGTCAGGTACTGCCCGGTCCAGTCGTGCAGCGTCAGCTTGATCGGATCCTTGGACTCGACCGCGGCGGCCGATCCCGCGCCGAGCAGCAGTAGTCCGAAAAGCAGGGATTGCAATCGTAAGGTGTGCTGTTTCATCGTTATTGTCGCTCCTCTCGGTGGTTATTGCGGCGGGGCCCGCAAGCCCGCTCGTGCCGGTCTTTTTCGCAAATTTCCCACACCATGTCAACGGGATTTGATCCGCAATCCAAAACTCTTTAACATTTCGCTGTTGTTTTGTGTGGATTTGCCCGCCTGGGGCCGAGTCCGCACCGGCCGGAGCCCGTATGCAACTGCAAAAACGCCAAAACCAGATCCTCGCGTCGGTACGTTCGCGCGGCGCTTGCTCGATCGTCGAGCTTGCCGCCGAGCTCAACGTGTCCGACGAGACGATCCGGCGCAACATCAAGCCGCTGGTACGCCAGGGTCTGGTCGACAAGGTCCACGGCGGTATCGTGCTGTCGCAGCAGCAGGAGCCCGAGCCGCCGTTCGAAAAGCGCATGCACGAGCAGGTCGAGGCCAAGCGGGCGATCTCGGCACTGGTCGCCGGCATCATCCGCGATGGCGATTCGATCATGCTCGACACCGGCTCGACGACGGCCTTCGTCGCGCGCGGACTCGGCGATCACCGCGAGCTATCGGTGGTAACCAATTGCACCGAGATCGCGCGCACGCTGGCGCGCGAACCGAGCAACCGCGTGCACCTGTGCGGCGGCGCGCTGCGACCCGACGACTGGGCGACCTTCGGTTCGGCGGCGATCGAGTTCGTCCGCCAGTTTCATGTCAACTACGCGATCCTGTCGATCGGTGGCATCACCGAGAGCGGCAGCTTCATGGACTATCACCTCGAGGAAGCCGAGTTTTCGCGCGCGGTGATCGCGCAGGCCAAGCAGACGATCGTGGTCGCCGATCACAGCAAGTTCGGCAACCCGGACTTCATCCAGGTCTGCGACTTCGACGCGGTCGACCTGGTCGTCGTCGACCGCCCGCCGCCGGCGAGTATCGCCGCGCGCATGCGCGACGCCGGTGTCGACCTGATCTATCCCGAATCGCGCGGAACCGCCGTCGGCGCCGAATAGCCCGGATCGCGCCGAACGCCATCACGGCGCAGGCCATGATTTATACTCTGGGTAAAATCTCTCGATCGGGTACTCGTTTGTAAATCTGAATGTGTAGACAGCGCTAGTCTTCGTCGATGGCGCGCAGGTGGCGCCCGAAGTCGGGGGTTCCCATCAGCGCCTGGCAACGTTCGAATCGGCCGATCGAATAGGCCCAGAAATCTTCCGCCGGGTTGTCGTCGGCGTGCTGGATCAGGCCCCACAGCGTCCACAGCAGGTCGCACATCGCCTTGTAGATGATCATTCGGCCGACTTCCGAGGGTCGCGGCTCGCCACCGCACCAGGCGACGATCAATTCTTCGTCCTGCACCGCGTCGAAGCCGGCCTCGACCGACAGGTCGCCGACATCCCACAGCGGGTCGTTCATGCCCGAATATTCCCAGTCGACGATCCACATGCGCTCGCCCGAGTCGAGAAAATTCTCGCACAGCGGGTCGCAGTGGCACGGCGCGAGCTTCACCGGGTTGCGCTCGAGCGCGGCGCGCACCGGCTGCGCCGCGTCGACGACGGCGTGGTAGCCGTCGGGCAACTCGGCGTTGCGCTCGGCAAGAATCTTCAGATAGTCGTCGATCATCGCGAACAGTTCGAAGCGGAACTCGAACGGCTCATCCCAATCGTGCATTTGCCGCAGCGCCCGGCCGGCGCGGCCGGGCGAACCCGGGCGCTCGGAGAACGCCGCCGGCGTCATCGTCACGATGCCGTCGATAAAGCGCGTCAGCAGGATGCCGCTGGCCGGGTCGGCATGCACGACCTCGGCCGACACCCCGGCGCGCGCCGCGACCCGCGCATTGTGCATCTCGACCTCGCGGTCGATGTACGCCTCGGTGCCCTTGCCCGGGATGCGCAGCACGTAGCGGTCGCTACCCGCCTCGATACGGTAGACGAGATTGGTCAGGCCGCCGAGGCGTTCGTGGCTGTAATCGCCGGACGCGAGATGCTCGAATCCGGGAATCGCGCTCAGTGCTGCGTGCACCGCCGTTTGCTCGTCGCTCACTTCGTACTCCTGTCAATATTTGCGATTATGTCGGCTCACCCGGTCGTCCGCGACGCCGCGCGCCGCATCCCTGCCGCAAGAGTCTCCGATTGAACCGGTGAATGGCCGGTGAATCCCGCGTCACGCAGATAACGCCAGTCGTCGAGGATCCGTGGCGGAAAATCGTGCCCGGCCTGGAAGCCCAGCGCAGGATACTGCAGGATGCGCTCGACGTCGCCGACCAGCTCGTGGATCACGCCCCACAGGCCGATCGTCGCCGATACCTCGTCCGGAAAACGAAGCCGCGGACAGGAAAGGTAAGCTCGAACTTCCGGCCACTGCACCGCCGCCGTCAGTTGCGCTCGCAACAGCGCGTTGGGCTTGGTCACGAAAGTCACCGCTCGCGCTTCGGGGATCAGCGCCCTGGCGAAAGCGATGTTTTCGCCAAAGTTGGTCGCCTCGGTCTCGAGCAAAACCCTGTCCGCAGAAACGCCATTCGTCATTGCCCGTTCGAAAAAGGTTTCGGCTTCGGTTTTGTTCCAGAGATGCCGCGTCCAGGCACCCCGCTTACCCGAAAATACCAGGGTTTCGGCAATTCCCGCCTGCAGGAGGTCGCAGGCGTGATCGCATACCCTGAGATCGTAGGAGCAGCAAACGACGATTGCGTCCGAGCGGCCCGTGCTGCGAAAGGAGGCAAAATAGTCCCAGATCTCGGCCGCCCTGCGCAAGGTTTCGGATTGCATTTTACCGATCCGATTCGTCGTGACTCTTGACCGCCCGAAACAGCCCCCAGCGATGATCGCCGTCGTGCGCTCGGTCTATTTTCTGCCGCCAGCTCGTCACCAGCGCGGCGCGTTCGCCCGGATCGATCTCGAGCCCTTCGATGCGCGCAACTTCGCGGCCGAGGATTTCGATGAAGCGCGGCGTCCAGTCCTCGACCTCGACGCGCGTAAACCCAATTTCGGTGAGCAGCGCCGCGTAAGCTTCGAGCCTGTGCAAGTGATAACCGCGGGAGTCGACGTAGGCGGCGAAGTCTTCGCTCCACGGCGGTGGTCCGCAACAGTAGTCGGTAAACAACAGCTGCCCGCCCGGCCGCAGTGCCCGCGTGAGCACGCGGAACAAGCGCGGCTTGTCGGCGATGTGCAGAAACACGTCGCGGCTATAGACCGCGTCGTAAGCCGCATCGATGTCGAGTTCGAGACAATCGCCCCAGCGCAAGCTGACGCGTTCGCCGAGTTCGTGAGATTCGAGCTTCTGCGTGGCCAGCTCGAGCATGTTGCGCGACAGGTCGATGCCGTCGACCAGCAGACCGAATTCGCGCGCCATCAGGAAGGCGCTGCCGCCGAGACCGCAGCCCACGTCCAGTACCCGCGCGCCGGGTTCGAGCCCCAGGCTCGCGATCAGCTCGCGCGCGACGCCGGCGCCGCCGGGGCTGACGAAATCCGTGCCGTAGACCCGCTCGTAGCGCAGAATCGACGCGCGTTCGTACTGCGCCGAATCGAGCGTCTCCTGCGTGCTGTGACCCATGGCTGCGCGCCTCGCGACCGCTTCAGTTGCGCCGCCGATTCTGTGCCAGATACTGGCGAATTGCAAAATCGCGGGCCAGACCGGGCGTCGCGCAATACTGTCGATTTCACCAAACCGCACCGAATATTTTGCTAATATGCGCCTTTTTTCGCAGTCGAAGCACCATGCTCAGTATCATTTCCCCAGCCAAGACCCTCGATTTCGAAACACCGGTCGCCACCACAGAATTTACCCAGCCCGCGTACCTGACCCAGTCGCGCAAGCTCGTGCGCCGCCTGCGCGAGCTTTCGGCGCCGCAGATCGGCAACTTGATGAACGTCAGCGACAATCTCGCCGAGCTCAACCACGCGCGGTTTCGTCGCTGGAAGACGCCTTTCAAGCCGGACAACGCGCGCCAGGCGTTGTTCGCGTTCAAGGGCGACGTCTATCTCGGCCTCGATGCCGGCACCATGGACGCTGACGACATTGCCTTCGCCCAGGACCACCTGCGCATCCTGTCCGGGCTCTACGGCTTGCTGCGCCCGCTTGACCTGATGCAACCCTACCGGCTGGAAATGGGTACCCGGCTCGATACCGACGCCGGCAGCAATTTATACCAGTTTTGGGACGGGCGCCTCACTGCAGCGCTTAAAAAAAAGCTAAAACAATCGGAGTCGAACACGCTGATCAACCTCGCGTCCAACGAGTACTTCAAGGCAGTCAAACCGAAGGCACTCGGCGCACGCATCATCACGCCGGCGTTTCGCGACTACCGCAACGGCCAGTACCGCTTCATTCAGTACTTCGCCAAGCAGGCGCGCGGCGCGATGGCGCGCTTCGTCATCGACGAGCGCATCAACGACCCCGAGGGACTCAAGGATTTCAACCGCGACGGATATGCCTACAATGCCGAACTCTCGAACACCGACGAGTGGGTCTTTACGCGTCGCGCCTGAATCGGGGCCGCGGCGAGTCTAGCCGATGGTCGAGCTGAGTCCCGCCGCCCATCGAATCCAGCTGATCTCCGGCGTGCTCGCCGGGCTCGCGGTGATGACGATCCTGATCATCTCGCCGGGGCTCGATCGAAGCGCGCTGACGGCAGTGGAAAAAATCGAACGCCGCGGTTACATCGACGTGCTGACGCTCAACAGCGCGACGACCTATTACCAGGACGTCGACGGGGCAAATGGTTTCGAGTACCAGCTCGCAACCTGGTTCGCCGAATCACTCGGCGTCAAGGCGCGCGTCAAGACGGTGCCGAGCTTTGCCGAACTCTACACCGAGCTGCTGTTCGGCAGCGGCGAAGTGGTCGCCGCCGGACTGTCAGAGGGAGAATCCGTCTATAGCCGCTCGGTCGGCTACGGCCCGCGCTACTACGAAGTCACCAACCAGGTGGTCTACCGCAAGTTTCGCACCGACCGGCCGCGCGCGGTTGAAGATCTGATAGGCGGACGGCTCAAGGTTATCGCCGGTACCGACCAGGCTCGCCTGCTGCACGAATTGCAGCAGCAACATCCCGGGCTGGCCTGGGTCGAGGCCGACGACATCGGCGCCGAGGAACTGATAGAGCAGGTCGACACCGGCGAGGTAGACTACGCGATCGTCGCCTCGCACGATCTTGCCCTGCAGCGACGCTTTTTCCCGGAACTGCGGATTGCGTTCGAACTCGGAGAACCGCGGCAATTGCGCTGGGCTTACAACCCGGGGGCCGACGACAGCCTCGCGCAGGCGCTCGAGGCGTTCTTCGCGCAAATCGACGAAGACGGCCGGCTCGATCAGCTCGTCCACCGCCACTACAGCCACGTCGCGCGTTTCAACTATTCCGACATCCGCACCTTCACGAAGCGCATCGAAACCCATTTGCCGCGCTACGAGGCGCTGTTCCATGAGGCGGCCGACGAAGTCGGCATCGACTGGCGGCTGCTGGCCGCAATCGGTTACCAGGAATCGCTGTGGAATGCGCGCGCGCGCTCGCCAACCGGCGTGCGCGGCCTGATGATGCTGACGCTGACGACTGCCAAGCAGATGAAAGTCAAGAACCGCCTAGACCCGGCGCAAAGTATTCGCGGCGGCGCGCGTTATTTCGCGCGCATCCACAAGCGCGTGTCGGCGCGTATCCCCGAGCCCGATCGAACCTGGTTCGCACTCGCCGCCTACAACGTCGGCCTGGGGCACGTCGAGGATGCCAGAATCATTACCGAGCAGCGCGGCGGCGATCCCGACCGCTGGATCGACGTACGCGATAACCTCCCGCTGCTAGCGCGCAAGAAATGGTACAAGCAGACGAAATACGGCTATGCGCGCGGCTGGGAACCCGTCAAGTACGTCGGCAACATCCGCCAGTACTACGATTACCTGGTCGGCCTCGAGACCAAAGAATTGCGCGCACTGCCACCGAGCCGCCCTAGCCGCGACGTGCCGCCCCTCGCCCCCAGTCTCTAGTCGGTTTTGCGCCTGGCAGGTTTCCAGCGGAGCCGCGGAGCACGCGGAGAACCAAAATTAGGCCAGAGCAAAATTTAATTCAGGTCAATGACCCGTCCGTTAAATTTGCTCTGACAGAAATCTTTTGGGTTTCACGCAGAGGCGCGGAGAACGCAGAGGGCGCGGAGATTTGACTTTTTTTGCCCGGCCAAGGTTTTCGATTCGATCGCTACGCTTGCAGGATTCGCGGCATTCAATGCCGTAACCAACACTATTTGGCTTTACAGGAGGACATCGCACGAATCGGCTCGGAATTGAAGCAGCCGGAAGATCGAACATCAGAAAAAACTCTGCGTTTTGCGTGTCCTCTGCGCCTCTGCGTGAAAAAACAACCCGCTGGGCGCCTGGTCAGAATCCTTTGTGGGCATGCGTATGGGGTCTCTGGGCACTCATATCCAGCCTTCGGCCGACGAAACGTCAACCGCGTGCGGCACGAGCTTCCTCCGCTTTTCCGCAAACAGTCTGGCGCCTGCCCCGAATCGCTCACCGGCGTGCGAAAAAAACCACCGGCGCAGCCGCGCCGGTGGTTTCCTGGCAACCGCGGCGAGCCGCGGTCGAAGGGTTATCGGGGCTTACAATTCAGTCGCCGCCCCCGGCGCCTTCGTCGCTCGCCCCCTAGTTGCCGGTGTTGACCGGCGATCCCGGATCCAGCAAATAGGCCATGACGTGGCTGATCTGCTCGGCACTGAGCACGCCGTTGGCTCCCATGCGCGGCATGTGGGTACAGGGGAAGTAGGCATGCGGGTTGTAAATCACCTCGTAGGTGTACTTGAGTATGGCCTCGCTGGTGCCACGCGATCCATAGTTAGTCAGCGTCGGGCCGATCGTGCCACCAGTGCGGTCGGTTGCCAACTGGTGACAGTTATAGCAGTTGGCGCCGGTTTCTCTTTTGCCGTGGTCATCGTTGCGATGACCGACCCGGAAACCGAAGCCCGACCAGGCGAGT
>JBFFXR010000155.1:0-7493 GCA_041569645.1 Gammaproteobacteria bacterium | reverse complement strand
CGACGGCATGGCCGCGGCCACGGCCGATCAGCCAGCGCACGACCGGGAAAGCGGCGACCGCGGCGAGGGCGAGGGCGAGGCTGCCCCGTAACAGCGGGCTTTCGAGGCCAGCGTCCATCGCGCCGGGTATCACGAGCATGATCGCGTTGTCGACGATTTCCATGATCGCAATCGACGCGGTACCTGCGGTGAACGCGAGTTTCAGGGCCTGGCCGGGGCCAGTGCCGGCGCGCGATCCTAGGGCAATCGACGATACGCAATTTCGCGTCCACCGACACGATCCTTGCGTTGGCCGCGCACGGATCGCGCGTCAAGCCGTCCGGAACGAGCAGTTGTAGGTCATGACTTCGGCCTTCAACGCCGCCAGGCTGGATTTTACCCGGGTCGCGATCGGCGATTCGATGTGACGCGATCAAACCCACGCGTGTCGCCGCGATCGTCGGATCAGTCGGCGAATATCGCGCCGGCGCGGGCCAGCAGGTCGCGCAACAGCGTCCGGTGACAACGGGCCTCGTCTTCGCAGTAGCAGCCGACGGAGAAGTTCGCGTGGTGTGACAGCGCCGCGAGCAAATCGATATCGCGGCGCGGCGAGGGTTGCTTCATCTCGGCGAGGTAGCGGCGGCTGAAGGTTTTC
Source organism: Gammaproteobacteria bacterium (assembly GCA_041569645.1). Classification (GTDB taxonomy): domain Bacteria; phylum Pseudomonadota; class Gammaproteobacteria. The sequence continues at coordinate 6,859 of JBFFXR010000155.1, read as the reverse complement.
CAGGTCGCGTCGTCGACCGGCATGAATGCCTTGAGCAGCGCCTCGCTCGGCGCGAGGTTCGGAAACCAGACGTCGTAGATGTTCCGGGTCGCGTAATCGGCTCTTTTCACGCCGCGCGGCGGGCGCCGCACGGTGCCGATGCGCAAGCCCTCGGCCTTGCCGCGCGGGCTGCCGAGGCGAACGATGCTGACGGCCATTCGAATACGTCTCCTTGCAGGCTCGGATTGAATCGGAACGGCCGGCCTGCCGCGCCGGCGAGCTTGCGCTATGATAGGTCATTCCGAGCATCGAACCCATCGCCTCGCGCATGAAAATCGAACCGCGCATCGAACACGAACAGGGCCAGCGGCAGGAGATCTACCCGCTGCCGCTCGAAACCGGGTTTCTCGAGGAATTGCTGCGCCATATCTTCGAGAATCACTGGCCGTCGATCGTGTTTGGCCCGATCATCGAGGGCGGCGCCTACGAGATCCGCTGCCCGAACGCGCCGCGCTCGATCAGCTATTTCGACGGCTACCTGACCGTGCACTTCGGCGGCACGCATTTCCACGTCTGCATCGGCGACAACGAGGGTAGCGAGTCGAGCCCGACGCCCCCGGCGCTGCGCAAGACCCGGCGCACGGCGCGCGCCGAGATCGTGCGCGGTTTCGATGCCGACGGCGCGCCGATCACGTGGCAATTGCGCCTGTTCAACGGCGCCGGCACGCCGCAATTAAACGTGTTTTTCCCGAACCCGTTTCTGACCGACGACGACCGGATCGCCGACGCGCCCGACTGGTCGCGCCTCGCCGCCTGGGACGACATCGCCACGCGTTACCTCGGCCGCGAAGCCGCCGAGGACCCGCTCGACCGCAGCGGCCGCGGCTTTCGCGCGCCCTGAAAAAGCGGTTAGCCGGTGATCGTCCTTTACCACCAGTCGAAATATATCGCGGCCAGGATTACCGCGGCGACCAGGCAATGGATCAGCAGGCTCTTTAACCTTTCGCGGCGCTCGTACGCGGGCATCGACGTTTGTTCGGCCGGGTATCGCGGCGCCGCCGGCCGCGGTCCCGGGTGATCGTCGATGCTCGCGTAGATTTCACCGTCGTCACCCTGCACGCGCGCGCCGAGCCGCTCGGCGATCTGCAGCATTTTGCCCAGCGTCGGCGGGTCGGGATAACGGCTATGGATATCGCCTTCGAACCATTTGAACCAGGGACCTTCGGTTTCGCTCGGTCCCGACCACACGGCGAAATGCGGGCCGTTGCGCGGATCGAGCGTCAGCTCGTCATCCGACTCGACCAGGCGCGTCCACTCGTCGGCGTCGATGTACGCGTCGTCGTTTTCGGCCCAGAATTCGGCCCGGGTAATGTGCAGGTCGTAGCCCATCTATCGGGTGTGTGTTCAAATCGGGGAATCGACCCTGATTGTAGTCGCTCGGTCTCGATTCTCGAGGTGGGTGAACAGCGAACGCAACGGCTTGCCCATGACGATCGCCGATTCGCGGCCCTGATAGTAACCCGATGCCTCGTCGACGAAGGCGAAGCCGAGCTGCCGATAAAACCGGATCGCGCCGGGGTTTTGCTTGCGCACCTGCACGAACACCGCGGCGATACCGGCGGCCAGCGCAACCTTTTCGAGCCAGGCCACGATGCTCTTGCCGACGCCGCGCCGGCGATAACGCGCCGGCACCGCGAGCAGGTCCAGGTTGGCGCAATTGTCGCCGTAGGTCATGATGCCGAAACCCGCGAGCGCGCTGCCGTCGCGCGCGACGACGACGTTAGTCGACCGCTGCCGGATCAATGCCCGGATCAACGCCGGCGTATAGCGCCAGCGCAGGCCGTGTTCGATGTGCCGACGCGACAGGCCGGCAATCGCGGCGGCGTCGGCGCCGGAGGCGAACTCGATGGATACCCGGGCAGCTTTCACGAAACAGAACATTCCGGCGACTCGAATCGGGGAACAGTATACCGTGAGTCGACCGAATCCTATCGCTTTGTTTCCGGCAACAGCGTTTCGAGATCGGGGTATGCGAGCGATGCCTTTCTCAACTCGATTACGAAACTATCCTTGAATTCGATGTCCTCGCCGTACAGGATCGAGACGAACAGGTCGAAATCGTCTTCGGCCTCCGCCACGCGACCGACCTTGTCGTAGGCGAGGCCCCGCCTGAAATACACGAAGGGATAGTCGGGCCGGCTCGTGATGCCCTTGCTGTATGCGGCGATGGCCTCGTCGTAGCGGCCGAGTTCGTACAGTGACCAGCCGAGATTGTATTGCGTCATCATGCTCGCGCGACCTTCGCGTTCGTCGATCGTTTCGGCCATCAGCAAAGGTTCGAGGCTTTCCAGCGGTTTGCCGGACAGTCGCAGATAGACGGCGTGGTTGACGAGCTCCCGCCGGGTCGAGGGCGCGACCAGGCGGAACGAGGCCTCCTGGTCCTGCAGCGCCGCGGCGAAATTGTCCAGGCTGAAGTGAGCCAGGGCCCGGGATTGCAGGTAAGACGCGCGTTGCTCCGGCGGCAGCGTTTGCAGCTCGAGACACGCATCCAGCAACCGGATCGCGCCGGTGTAATCCTGGTTCTTGACGCTCTGGTGCCCGTATCCGCAGTAGTACCATTTGTTGACCTGACTGCAGCCGGAAAGGACGAGCACCAACAGCAAGGTCGAAATCGATTTTACCGATCTGCGCATGATTGTCTCGCTGCGAGCCGGCCTTGGGCATCGAGGTTTGGAGGCACCATTCGATGACGAGGATAAGCCTCACCGATTGTGGTCCCGTGACGGGGCGGGGTTGCAAAATTCACGATTTCGGGGCTATGTGAAATATCGGGCCTGACCCGGTTTTTCGAGTTCAAAACACCGGGGGAAACACCCTTTGGTTAGCGATTGCCCTGGTTGCACTTGAAACTTGAAACCAGGGTTCTTAATCATCAGTGGAAAGCGATTTCGTAGACATTTAGTTTTTCCATTGTAGGGGAAGATAACGATTTCTCGCTTCAATTCGCTTGCAGGATGTTTATATACCAGGCCAGCGCCAAAGTTTTCAATCACGCGGACCGCCTGAAAATCGGAGCGGAGGGATAAAACCATGATCCCGCCGTCCCTTGTTAGAGAATCTCTCCCTGGCTGTGGCGATCTTCCATGGACAGGCGCCCGAATCCCCCTTGGATACCCACAGATCGGAAAAGTATCAGATACGAGTACCGCTGGTATGATCCTGTCGGGCCAATTCAAATAAAGTTGCAAATCGAAACTTATTATTCTAGTTTCGACCGGTCGCAACAATAAATACAACTCATGCCCAAAGCTGTATCCCGACCGACTGTTCTGGTTCCGGCATTCGTTCTGCTCTGCGGATGTGGCGTCGGCGATAATGATGTCAGCCAGGCACCTGCCAATCCGTGCGATCCCTCGGACTTCGACATCGAGTTTCCAACGCAGGATTGCGGTAGTCACTCCACATCCGACGCGACGATCGAAATATCGGGCACCGCGTACGGGTTCATGCGGGGTGTGGATTGTGTGTCCGTCATGCCACCCACAATTACCATCAGCTGGCTGAATTCGAGTACGGGCGAAACGGGCTTCGGTGGGCATAATGCAATCTGCCTGCCCAATCCTTTCGTCGCCTCGGGGATGATACCCAATTCATCCTGGCTAATTTACCCCGGTGTAATCAACCTGCAGGCAGGTGAGAATATCATCAGAATCACCGGTTCCGTGAATGGGCGAGCCGAGACCTCCAGCATCACAATTTACCGGAGCCTTTAGGCGGCTGAAATTCGATGCACTTTTCCAGGCGACCGATACGTTTTCTCAATTTATTGATGGCTTTACAAATCCCGGCTCTTTTGGCTGCCTGTGGCGGCAGTAATTCGCCCGACGCCCCGGATGTGATAACACTGCCCGCAACGGCTATCACCGCCACTTCGGCCAATATCAATCTGAGGGTTTATCCCAATGGAGAGCTGACCGAAGTAGGTTTTTCGTGGGGCGGTGACCCGGAACTGTTCAACGATTATTCGATCGGAGATCGAAGTGCAGGGCGCGGTAAACAGCCCGTCGATGTCTCCGTAGCGCTGTCCGGGCTGGCACCCGACACGAATTATTACTTCTCGGCCAGTGCCGACAACGAGCACGGTCTCGACGACGAAGGAGTAATTCTCGGTTTCCGCACCCTTCGCGAGAATTCCAGTTATTGGGCGCGTTCCTACGGTACCGAAGGACATGGCGATACCCTGCGTGCCATCGCGTTTACCGGGGACGGCGGATATGCCGTAGCGGGGCGGGTCGGCGACAGTCTCGGTACCAGGTTATGGGTCATGAAATTCGATGCCAATGATTCGGTCGAATGGCAAAAGACCTATGCCTCGATCGGTTTTTTCGAAGCCCGCGACATTATCGAGACCAGCGACGGCAATCTGCTCGTCGCAGGCAGTGCCCCGGACCCCGATCTCGACACCAATCAACTCGAGCCTTACCCCTGGTTGATCAAGGTCGATTCGCGGGGTGGCGTCATCTGGGAAAAACGTTTTTCTCGGTTCGGATTCTTCGAGGCGCTGTTCGAAACCCCGGACGGGGGCGCGATTTTATTTGCCAACTCCATCCTCGATTTACCTGCCGGCATCGAGCTTGACGTGGGCATCTACAAACTGGATCAGAACGGTGAAGTCGAATGGTTCAGGCGGGTCGATACCGGTCTACCCGATTTTGCACGCTCGGCCAAACCGACCGCCGGTGGCTACGTAATTGCGGGTGAATCCCGCGTATTTCCTGATTTGTCCGGCAACGTCGGCTACGTGCCATGGGCCTTCGAAATCGACGACGCGGGCAACATTCTCTGGCAGCGACAATATGTCTGCAAATTCAGGCCGGAGGAATTGCAGGTTCTGAACTCGGGTGATTTGCTGATTGCCGGCGCCTTCGATGACGGCGGTGGCTTGCTGCAGCTTGATTCTGGCGGTGAATATCTCTGGATGAAAGCCTACGGTGGCGCCGAACTCGAATCGATCGATATTGCTGCGAGCGGCGACATCTTCGCCACCGGTTGCTTCGACGCAGGCCCGGGATGCGGCATCGGAATTGCCAAACTCGATCCCCTGGGAAATCCGATCTGGGCGAAGCGCTATGCCTTCGATCGCCGTGACGGGAATCCCTCCAGGGGCGGCACCAGGAAAATCCGGGAACAATCGGATGGAGACTTGCTGTTTCTTGGGCGATACGAGGTTCGGCACGATGATTTGGACGCTCAAATCATGTTGCTTCCACCGGGCGGGAATCTCGCAGGCACCGATAGCGAGCATAGTCTAGACGACTCGTTCGAATTATGTCTCGCTACCGGGGCCCTTCCGCTGACATCGAGTAACCTGGCCGAATCGGGTAAGGGCATCAAAACGTTTGCCCTTCCCGTTCATGTTACGGCATTGCAGCAGGCCTCGATGTAACCACGCTACCGGATCAGGCCTCAGGATTTACGCGATTCGTATCGAATGTGAAGTGGGGGCAGGATCGGCTCGCGCTACGGGGTCAGGCCGTACGAATTACACCGCAGCTTATACCGAATGTAAAATTCAAGGCCTGACCCCCGAATGAGGATGTGGCGGTAACGCCCCGCATCAGCGGCCAAACCAGGAGCGTAGCGAGTGGTTTGGTCCGACTGCATGCGCTCGTTAGGCATAATTGTTATTGGAGTAATCATCCGGAAGTTTGCAAAAACCTTGGGGAGGTACATCCAGAGCGCTGTTGAATTTGCTGGATAAATTTTGGAAGGCAATAAGCCCGGTTAATTCCACAATGTCATCGTCGGTAAAGAAATCTTTTAATCTTTGCACCAATTCGTCTGTCACCTGTCGATCTGAATAAGTAACAGCTTCCGCGTATTCAAGAACTAACCTCTCTTTTTCGTCGAAAAGATCGCTTTTCTTCCATTGCGCAAGTTTCTCTACTTTTTCCATAGAGCCAGAAAGTTTAGCCAGGGTGGCAGAATTGATGTCGACGCAGAAACGACACCAATTGATTTGCGACACTCTTACTGTAACCAATGAACGTAAAACGGGACTCAGTGGAGAGTTCTTTCTGTCAAGTGCCCCGTAAAGTACAGCTACTGCCAGGAACAATTTGGGCACCCTTGCCCAGAGCAAGCCGGGCACCAGGATTGCTCCATATTTTCTCTTCTGGTTCCAAAAAAAAGGCCGTAGGATCCACGGATACTCTCTTAATTGCTTTAGCGAAATTCTCATACTTATCTCCCAACAGCCTGACAGCTCATTAAATAGGTCTTCGGCCTGATAATAGATATTGGAAGATTGACCTGATAACGCGATTCGGCGTATTTGTGGTGTGGCAAGCCTCTGATTTCCAATAGATTCTTCGCCGCAATTATAGAATCAGCCCGTTATCGGGTAAATGTCCCCGAATATTCGCACTAGCTCGGCCTGCGAGCAGGTTCGACGGATCCGCGTCTCCGCGTGAATTTCACGGCCTGACTCGCCAAATTCTTGCTATTCCACGGCGTCGTTGGTACAAGGCTCACTGAATCGATTCGCAGGTTCGGGGCCATGCCACGCAAGATCTACAGCCTGTCGGACGCCCGCCGCCATGCCCGGCGGCGGATGCCGAAGATGACCTTCGATTACATCGACGGCAGCGCCGGCGAGGAACTCGCATGCAAATTGAACATCGACGCGATCGAGGCGTTGCGCCTGCTGCCGCGGGTGTTGGTCAACGTCGAGCAGCGCGCGCTCGGCAAGACCCTGTTCGACGTCGCCTACGACCTGCCGTTCGGCATCGCGCCGATGGGCATGTGCAACCTGAGCTGGCCCGGCGGCGACGCGATGCTGGCGCGCGCGGCGGTGCACTACAACATCCCGATCGTGCTG
>JBFFXR010000154.1:0-7548 GCA_041569645.1 Gammaproteobacteria bacterium | reverse complement strand
TGGCGACGGCGACGGTTCGATCGCCGGCGGCTGGAACGCCAACAACCTGGGGAATATCGACGTCGCCGGCTCGCTCGAGTCCGACGACTTCTGGGGCCATCTGCGCGCCGCGGGCCTGATCGCGGGCGGTGGCCTCGACGGCACCAAGCCGACCAACGCCTACGGCGGCCAGATCGGCATCCAGGACGGTTCGCTGGCGATCGCCGGCCACGTGACGATCTTCGGCCAGATCGAGGGTCCGATCGCCAATATCATCGAGGCGCGCCTCGACGACGGTTTGCCCAACGCGGGTCGAATTCAATCCGGCTGTTCGAGCTGCCCCACGCCGATCGACATGGTGACCGCGACCGCGGGCAGTGCGACGTACGATGATAGCGAGCGCTACAGCATGGCATTCCGCCTGTAACAAACTCGCCGAAATGAGCGTTACCGAGGCCCGCCCAACCCGGCGGGCCTTTTTATTTCGACTGGACGGCGGCGACCGATATCGACACAATACCGGCGGCGCGAGCGGCCCGCGGTCCGGGTGCAGGACCGGATGCCCGGCCGATTGCGCGATCAGGCCGCGCCGGATGGACTTGAACCGATGAATTCAGCGCTTTCCGTATCCAACCTGAGTTACTCGATCGCCGGGCTCGATATTCTCAGGGCGCTCAGCCTCGAGGTCGCCGAACACCAGTATTACGCGATCGCCGGGATCAACGGCGCCGGCAAATCGACCCTGATCCGGCTCGTCCTCGACCTGATCCGCCCCGCCGCGGGCGGTTCGATCCGAATCTTCGGCGCCGATAACCGCGCGCGCGATTGCCGCGAGCGGCTCGCTTACCTGCCGGAAAAATTCGATATCAAGCGCAATATCACGGGCCGTCAGTACCTGGATTTCATCGCCGCCGTCTACCGCCTGAAAACCACGCGCTCCGGCTACGCCGAACTGGCCGAGCGGCTGGACTTTGCGCCCGACCGTCTGGATACGCGGGTCGGCGGCTATTCCAAGGGCATGGTGCAGAAACTCGGCCTGCTCAGCTGCTTCATGCTCGAGCGCCCGCTATTGATCCTCGACGAACCGCTGAGCGGGCTCGACCCGCGCGCGCGTTACCATTTCAAGCAGGTCATGCGCGCCGAGAAGGAGGCCGGGCGCACGGTGCTCTACAGCACCCACATGCTCGCCGACGCCGAAGAGTTGTGCGACCAGTTCGGTATCCTCCACGACGGCGAACTGAAGTTCCAGGGAACGCCGGCCGACTGCCTGCGTGAGTACGGCGCCGCGACCCTCGAGCAAGCCTATATGAAATGTATTGCTGATTGACGGGCGGGCCAGGACTGAAATCGCGGTAGTGGCTTCGTCGATCTGCGATGATTCGGGTGATTCCGGATAAGCGCTACGCACTTTCCGGAATGAAAGAGCCGGGCTTTCAGCCCAGCTCTTTGAGCTTGCGCGTCAGCGTGTTGCGCCCCCAGCCGAGCAAGCGCGCGGCGTCCTGTTTGCGCCCGCGGGTTGCCTCGAGCGCGCAATCGAGCAGAACCTTTTCGAATTCGCGGCCGGCCTTTTTCAGAATCCGCGTCTCGCCCTGCTCGAGCTGCCGTCTCGCCCAGTGACGCAGGGCTTCCCGCCAGTCGTCGACCCCGGCCGGCGCCCCCGCATGAGCGGCCTCGCCAGTGGCCGGCTCCATCGCGCAGGCACGCGCCACGAGTTCGAGCGCGTCGTCGATGTCGAACGGCTTTGGCAGATATTCGAAGGCGCCGTCCTCGAATGCCTGCACCGTGGTATCGAGATCGCCGTAGGCGGTCATGACGATGATCGGCGTCTGCGGCGAGACGTACTTGATCTGCTTGAGCAATTCGAAACCGTTGATTCCGGGCATGCGCACATCGGTGATGATCAGTCGCGGGCGTTGCTCGGGTCGGGCGCGCTTGAATTGCGCGAGCGCGACCGAGCCGGATTCGAAGGCGGTCACGGCGTAACCGCTGTTGCCGAGCGTCTTTTCGAGCACCCAGCGCATGGACTGGTCGTCGTCGATGATCCAGACGTTAGTTTGCGTCGCTTCGAGCGGTAAAGTCATGGCAAATCCAGGGGTAGAATCGTACTGAATGTGGTGCCGGCGGCGCTGCTTTGCAGCTGGATGGTCCCGCCGTGGCGGCTGATGATTTCCTGCGCGATCGGCAGCCCGAGGCCGCTGCCGTCGGGCTTGTCGGTAATCATCGGCAGGAAAATGGTGTCGTTCATGTCGGCCGGAATGCCACGCCCGGTGTCGACGATGTCGATCTGCGCGACGAGCCGGTGCAAGCGCGTGCCGATCGTGAAACTGCGGCCGATACGGGTTCGGAAAGTCACGTCGCCGCGGCCATCGATCGCCTGCACCGCGTTGCGCGCGATGTTCAGGAAAGCCTGGATCAACAGGTCGCGGTCGGCCTTGAATTCGGGGATGCTCGGGTCGTAGTCGCGCAGGATGCGAATCCGCCCGGGCTCGGCTGCAAGCAGGATTTTGCGGATGTGCTCGAGTGCTTCGTGGACGTTGACCGCGTCGCGCCGAAGTTCGCCGCGCGGGGCGAGCATGCCGCCGATCAGCGCCCGCAGCCGGTCGACCTCGCTGATGATGACCTCGGTATACTCGAGTTTGCCGGGGTCGTCGATTTCGCGCTGCAGCAGTTGCGCCGCGCCGCGAATCCCGCCGAGCGGATTGTTGATCTCGTGGGCGAGTGCGCGCGCGAGCTGTTGCGTCGCGTGCTGCTGCAGCTGGTTGAGCTCGTCCTGGGCGAACTGCGCCTGGCGTTCGAGCGGGCGGATTTCGATCAGGATTTCGCCGTCGGGCGAAGCTTCGCCGAACGGGTAAAGGCTGTAATCGGCGAGTATCGACTTGCCGTTGGCCAGCGTCATGACCGCTTCGCGCTCGGTCAGCGCGGCCGCATCGGCGGCGAGTCGCGTCACGATGCTCGACGACTCGACCGGGCTGAACAGGCGCTCGAACTCGCGGCCGACGAGGTTCGCCGCGCCGACTTCGAACAGGGCCTCGCCGGTGGCGTTGATATAGGTCACGCGGCGCGCGCGATCGACGCAGAGGATCGCCGAATTGAGCGTGTCGAGCGTCCGCCAGGCGAAGTCGTCCGCCGGAGTCGGTGTCGCGCGCGAGGCTGGCATGGTCACGGTGGGTTCCCGACCGCGGACAAAAAAGGCCCCGCGAAGGGGCCTTTTCGGTACGCGTTACCGGCGAAGGCCTAGACGCTGTAGTACAGGTCGAACTCGACCGGATTGGTGGCCAGACGCAGGCGCTGGACTTCCTCGTTCTTGAGTTCGATGTAGGCGTCGATCATGTCGTCGCTGAACACGCCGCCCTCTTTCAGGAAGGTCCGGTCCTCGTCGAGCGCGTCGAGCGCCTGATCGAGCGAGAACGCGACCTGCGGGATCTCGGCCTCTTCCTCGGGCGGCAGGTCGTAGAGATCCTTATCCATCGCGTCGCCCGGATGGATCTGGTTCTTGATCCCGTCGAGGCCCGCCATCATCATCGACGCGAAGGCGAGGTAGGGGTTCGCGGTCGAATCGGGGAAGCGGATCTCGAGGCGCCGCGCCTTCGGATTGCTGACGTGCGGAATCCGGATCGACGCCGAACGGTTGCGCGCCGAGTAGGCGAGCATGACCGGCGCCTCGAAACCGGGCACCAGGCGCTTGTAGCTGTTGGTCGCGGCATTGGAAAACGCGTTCAGCGCGCGCGCGTGCTTGATGATGCCGCCGATGTAGTACAGCGCCTCGTCGGACAGGCCACCGTAGCCGTCGCCAGCGAAGATGTTGACGCCGTCCTTCGCCAGCGACTGATGCACGTGCATGCCGTTGCCGTTGTCGCCGACCAGCGGTTTGGGCATGAAGGTCGCGGTCTTGCCGTAGCTGTGGGCGACGTTGTGCACGCAGTATTTCAGCACCTGGATCTCGTCGGCCTTGCGCACCAGCGTGTTGAAGGCCACGCCGATCTCGCACTGGCCCGAGGTCGCGACCTCGTGGTGGTGCACCTCGACCTTGAGGCCCATTTCTTCCATCGCCAGGCACATCGCGCCGCGAATGTCGTGCAGCGAATCGACCGGCGGCACCGGAAAATAGCCGCCTTTGATCCCGGGGCGGTGGCCGAAGTTGCCGTCTTCGTAGATCTTGATCGAGCTCCAGGCGGCTTCCTCGGACTCGATCTGGTACGAGCAGTGGCCCATCTCGGTCGACCAGCGCACGTCGTCGAAAACGAAGAATTCGTTTTCCGGGCCGAAGTAGGCGGTATCGGCGATGCCCGAAGCCTTCAGGTAGGCCTCGGCGCGCATTGCCAGCGAGCGCGGATCACGCTCGTATCCTTCGCCGGTCGTCGGCTCGACGACGTTACAGGTAAGGTTCATCGTCGGTTCGTCGGTGAACGGGTCGAGTACCGCGGTCGCGGCATCCGGCATCAGCACCATGTCCGACTCGTTGATGCCTTTCCAGCCGGCGACCGACGAACCGTCGAACATCTTGCCGTCGGTGAAGGTATCCTCGCCGACGACGCTCGCGGGGACGGAGACGTGCTGCTCCTTGCCCTTGGTATCGGTGAAGCGGAAATCGACGAACTTGACGCCGTACTCGTTGATCTTGTTCAACACATCGGAAGCAGACATGGTTGGGTCTCCAGGAATCGAGGCAGGCTGAGGATTGTACTGAATCCGCGCCGAATGCCAATTTTTCGTGCAAAGCGGCGAAATTCTACGCCTGTCGGCACAAAATTGCACAATATCGGTGCAAACTAATCGACGTAGTAGAGGTTCACCCGGCCGACGTAATCGAGCGCGCTCGCGGCTTCGCGCAGCGCTTGTACCGCCGCGGCGTGTTCGTCGCGGCTCATCGCGAGCGGCAGTACGATGTCCATTTCGATCAGCCGGTCGAGATAATGCAGCTTGACCTGCACGACCTGGTCGCGATCGTCGATCGTCCGCCAGGCGTCTTCCAGGTCGCGCTCGATGTCGACCCGCCTGGGCAGCCGCGCAAGCACCGAATCCTTGACCCGGGTGTCGAGCGGGTCGATGTGAATCTGCACGTCGGCAATCTTCGGAAACTGGCGCTTGACCAACTGCTCCATCTTGTGCGCAATGTAGTGCGCCTCGGACACGGTGAGGTCGGAATCGACCTCGATATGCGCGTCGATGTAACCGAGCCCCCCCATCGAACGCGAGCGCAGGTTGTGAATACCGGTGACGCTGTCGTATTCCATCATCGCGCGGCGGATATCGTCGGTCAGGCCGACGTCGAGGCCGGTGTCGACGAGTTCGGCGAGTGCGCGCCAGCCGAGGCGAAATCCCATCAGCAGGATCATCGCGCCGACGATGATCGCGGCCAGCGCGTCCATGTGCGGCACGCCGAGCAATTGCGCGCTGATGCCGGCAAGCACGATCACCGACGACAGCACGTCGGAGCGGTGATGCCAGGCGTTGGACTCGAGCAGCCGTGAATGGATCCGGCGCGCGGCGCGCACGGTGTAGCGATAAAGGCCTTCCTTGCTGGCGATCGCGAGCAGCGCGAAAACGACCGTGATCGGCTCCGGGCCGTCGCCGAGCGGCGCGAACATGCTGTCGACGCCGCGCAGGCCGATGCCGATGCCGACCAGGCACAGCATCGCGCCGAGCAGGAACGACGCGACCGTTTCGATCCGGCCGTGACCGTAGGGGTGATCCTCGTCGGCGTCCTTGGCCGCGCGTTTCGACGCGAACAGCACGATGAAGTCGGTGCCGAGATCGGCGAGCGTGTGCAGACCGTCGGCGAACAGCGCCTGCGATTTGCCGAGCAGGCCGAATACGATTTGCAGTGTCGCGAGCACGCAGTTGACGAGGGCGCCGACCAGCGTCACCCGCCGCGTCGTGCGGTAGCGTTCCTCAGTCTGCATCGTCGCCCCGCTGCACGAGGAACACGAACTCGGTATCGCGCTCGTCGATCTCGAGCACGGCGTGGCCGAACAGCTTGCACCAGGCCGGGATGTCGCGCAGCGATCCGGGGTCGGTCGCAGTGACGCGCACGCGTGTACCGGGCGGCTGTTGCTGGATACAGTTTTGCAGCCGGATTACCGGCAGCGGGCAAAACAGGCGCCGAGCGTCGAGCTCGATCGGCTCGTTCATCCGATAATCCAGTCTCGCGGAATCTGCCCGGCGGCCAGCGGCTTGACCGCGATCGTGCGCGTGCTCAGGCCGCGGTCGCTGAAGCGCAGCTCGACCCGCTCGGCATCGCGACCCTTGCCGAAGCGAGCGGTGATCGCGCAGGCAAGCTCCAGCTGTTCGTCGTCGAGCGGCTCGCCCTCGATCAGCGCCAGCGGGCCGGCATGGCTGACGGTCTTGATGCTCTGGAACTGGCGCTTGTATCCGGCGAGAAAATTGTTCTCGCCTTCCTCGCGCGCGATGATCAGCTTGAACGCCGCGCTCGGCCGGATATGGCGGCCGACCTTCAGCAGCATGATGTCGTCGAGCTCGTACTCGCGGCGGCCACGGTTGTCCCACAGGTCGCGGAGCTTGACCGAGTAAGTCTGGTCGGTCAGGAAGCAGCAGCCGCCGGCCGGCTGGGCGTAATCCTCGATACCGAACTCGCGCGCGAGCGCCATTTGCGGCTTGCGCGAGCGGCCGTGGAAGTCCTTCAATTGCTCGCGATCGACCCAGCCTTCGCGCTCGGGCAGGGTCGGCGGCAGGTTCCTGGCGCTGAGCGGCCGCAGCAACAGGTCGTCGGCGCCGGATTCGCGCGCGATGACCGGCATCGTGCGCTTGCGCTGCGACATCGGCCGCTGGCCGACGACTTCGCCGGTGATGATGAAATCGAAGCCGCGCTCGTGGATCCAGTCGAGCGCCTTGTGCACCATGAAAATTTTGCAGTCGAGACAGGGGTTGAGGTTGGCGCCGTAGCCATGCTTCGGGTTGATGACGACATCCTTGTACTCGTCGACCACGTCGGCCAGGTGCAGCTTGATGCCGAGCTGCTCGGCGACCCACAGCGCGTTGTTGCGTTTCTCGCGCCGGCGATCGCGCTTGCGGATCGCGTGGGTATGCCCCTCGACGCAAAAACCGGTAAAGAAATTAATGCCGTGGACATCGATCCCCTGGCGCTGGATCAGGCCGGCTGCCAGCATCGAATCGAGTCCGCCGGAGATCAGCGCCAGCGCCTTTTTCGTCATCGCGGTCCGGACAGGGATGCAAATCCGGAATTATAACAATAACGGGCGACGCCGATAAACGGCATCGCCCGGTGTTGAGAGCCTGGTTTCGGCGTAGTCGGACTACCAGCAGTCGCCGCCGCCGGTCGCACCCTTGATCCCGGTATTGGACAGGGTAAGGGTCGCGCAGTCACTGTCGTCGGCTTGAGGACCGCCGGCGACCGGCGTCGCGGTTAGCGTGAAGGTCGTCGCGCCCATCGCGGTGGCGGCAATCGAGTAGTAATTCGTATCGCTGGCCTGCGGCAGTACGACGTTGCAATTGCCGGCATTATAGGCGCCGTAGAGGCTGCGGCATTTCTCCAGCGAGGCCGCGACCTCGGTCAAGGTCGCGCGCGCCTCGGTGCGGTTCGATGCGCGG
>JBFFXR010000153.1:0-7549 GCA_041569645.1 Gammaproteobacteria bacterium | reverse complement strand
GGCCCTCGCCGGCTCGATCAGCTGTCGAACTCGAGTCCGTCGATGATTTCGTTGAGTCGATGCTGGGCGCCGCCCTGTTCGCGCAGCAGCGCATTGCTGGCGGCGAGATCGGCCTCGCGCTGGCTTAGCTTTTCACGGTAGCGCTCATTGCATTTGCTGACGGTCTGCCTGATCTCGGCGAGATGGTCGGCAATCTTTTCCATGTCGTTGACGTAGGTGTCGATGCAGTCGCCGCTGGCCGGATCGATCTTGGCGCCCGGATTCAGCTGCCGCCCGTGTACGTTGAAGTCTTCGCACCAGTCTGCGGGCGCCGGTTCGGAAAGCTTGAAGAACAGGTCGATGTAGGCTTCCTTGCGGATTCTCGGCAGGCGGGATTCGTCCAGACTGACGACCTTGATGGCGGTAAATGAACTCATTCAGTTGTGCTCCGTGTTGCGGCGGCGGGAGTGGTGCGCGTAACCGGATTCGCGGCGCCGAGCCGATCGTCCGCGCCGCGATCGCGGCTCATCGAGACCTCGAGGGCCGTTGCTGACCGGAATCGGGGCGCCGTCGCCGGCGTCGCGCGGGCTTGCGCTCGGCGCGCGCTGGTTGCCGCTCGTCGAGGCCGGCTAGCGCGGGATAGCCCGCAACGATCTGCCGCGGGATCCGGCGTTCGATCAGGCGCTCGATCTGCCGCAGTTGAACCGATTCGTCGGCGCTCACCAGCGAGACTGCCTGGCCGTCGCGGCCGGCGCGGCCGGTGCGGCCGATCCGGTGGACATAGTCTTCGGCGACGTTCGGTAACTCGAAATTGACCACCTGCGGCAATTGCTCGATGTCGAGGCCGCGCGCGGCGATATCGGTAGCGACCAGCACGCGCAGCTTGCCGCGCTTGAAGTCGGCCAGCGCCTGGGTGCGCGCGCTCTGGCTCTTGTTGCCGTGAATCGCGGCGGCCTCGATGCCGTCGGCGTTGAGCTGTTTGGCGAGGCGATTGGCGCCGTGCTTGGTGCGGCCGAAGACGAGCACCTGGCGCCAGTCGTTGGTGTCGATCAGGTGGCTGAGCAATTCGCGCTTGCGCGCCTTGTCGACCGGGTGCACGACCTGGTCGATGATTTCGATCGGCGCGTTACGCCGCGCGACTTCGACCAGTGCCGGCGACCGCAGCAGGCCGCCGGCGAGCTCGCGGATCGGCGCCGAGAAGGTGGCCGAAAACAACAGCGTCTGCTTCTGTTTCGGCAGCAGCGCGAGCAGCTTGCGAATATCGTGGATGAAGCCCATGTCGAGCATGCGATCGGCCTCGTCGAGCACCAGAATCTCGACCCGTGACAGGTCGACCGTTTGCTGGCCGGCGTGATCGAGCAGGCGGCCGGGAGTCGCGACGAGTACGTCGATGCCGCGCGCGAGCTGCTGTTTCTGCGGGTTGATGTTGACTCCGCCGAAGATCACCGCCGATCGCAGCGGCAGGCCCTTGCCGTAGTCGACGATGCTTTGCCCGACCTGCGCCGCGAGCTCGCGCGTCGGGGTCACGATCAGCGCCCGGATCGGACGCCGGCCGGTGCCGGGCCGATCGTTCGACATCAATCGCTGCAGCAGCGGCAGCGTGAAGCCGGCGGTCTTACCGGTACCCGTCTGCGCGCAGCCCATCAGGTCGCGGCCCGCCAGAATCGGCGGGATTGCCTGCTGCTGGATCGGTGTCGGTGCGGCGTAGCCTTTGTCGGCGACGGCACGCGACAATTCGGCCATCAGGCCGAGAGATTGGAATGGCATGAATCAGTTGTCTCCGGCAATCGACCCGCGAGCCACGCCAGGCGCTGGCTCGAGCGGTCAGGGTAGATTGGCGTTCAAAGTCGGGGGAATCGGGAAGGATTGCCGAATGAATGTCGGTGCAGACCGATGGGCACCGGAAAGTAGGCGGCATGCTACACGAATTGATTGCGAAAATCCGAATTATTATTGCCCGCGCCGGAATTCGCCGCGCCGACCGGCGCGCAGCCAACGGTTGCCTCCGCTCGGCACTCGTTACGGGCTCCGGTTCGTGGCTCGGGGGGATCGGTCCGCAGTCAGGCGCGATTCCCATTTGGCACGCGAATGAATCATAATTCGCGGGTTTCTTTTGATCGCGCCGCGCCGGAGCCGAATGTCCGCATCGCTGTTTACCGCCGATAGCAAGGCGACGCCGTACTGGTGGGATACCGCGCCGCGGCCGGCGCCGCCGGAGCAGGCGCTGCCGGCCGCTGCCGACGTGGTCGTCGTCGGCAGCGGCTACACCGGCCTGTGCGCGGCGCTGGAAACCGCGCGCGCCGGTCGCGCGACGGTGGTCATCGACGCGGCCCACGCCGGCTGGGGTTGCAGCACGCGCAACGGCGGACAGATCAGCACCAGCCTGAAACCCGCTTTCGCCGAGCTCGCGGCGAAGCACGGCGTCGAGCGCGCCCGCGCGATCCTCGGGGAAGGTCAGCGCTCGCTGGCATGGATCGCGGATTTCGTTGCGGCGGAAAACATCGACTGCGATTTCCGGGTCTGTGGCAAGTTTCTCGGCGCGCACAACCCGCGCGAGTACGAACGGCTCGGCCGCAAAATCGATGACCAGGTCGCCGGGCTCGAAACCGAGGCGCATCTCGTGCCCCGCGCCGAGCAGCACGCCGAGATCGGCAGCGACTTTTATTACGGCGGCGCGGTCTACCCGACGTTCGCTTCGCTCGACCCGGCGAAGTATCACCACGGGTTGCTCGAGCGCGTGCGGGCGGCCGGCGCGACCGTCGTCGAGCATTGCGCGGTCGAAGCGATCACGCCCGACAGCAAGGGTTTTCGCGTCGCCACCGCGCGGGGTTCGCTGCAGAGCCGCGACGTCGTCATCGCGACCAACGGCTATAGCGGCGCGCTGACGCCGTGGCTGTGCCGGCGGGTGATTCCGATCGGCAGCTACATCATCGCGACCGAGCCGCTGCCGGCAGAGCAGGTGGATCGGCTGGTTCCGCGCGACCGGATGCTCGGCGACACGCGCAAGCTGGTGTTCTACTACCGTGCTTCGCCCGACCGCAGCCGCATCCTGTTCGGCGGACGCGTATCGCTGGCCGAAACCGATCCGTTCGTGACCGGACCGCGGTTACACGCCGAAATGGCAAGAATCTTCCCGGACCTCGCCACCACCCGGATCAGCCATTCGTGGGTCGGGTTCGTCGCCTATACCTTCGATACGCTGCCGCACGTCGGCCGTCACGACGGCGTCTACTACGCGATGGGCTATTGCGGCTCGGGCGTGGGCATGGCGAGCTACCTCGGCACGCGCGTCGGGCAGCAGCTGCTGGGCCTCGCCGAGGGCCGCACCGGCTTCGACGGTCTCGAGTTCGAAACCCGCCCGCTCTATACCGGCCGGCCGTACTTTCTTGCGCCGTCGGTGCTGTACTACCGCTGGCGCGACAGGTTCGGTTTCTAGATCCCGGGCCGCCCGGGGGTTGAAGCGAACCCGCGAAAAATGTCCGCTGGCCGACATTTGCACGAAATCGAAGGCGCTAGAATGCGCGTTTCGGATTGTATAAACTTCGAAATTCCGGACTGGCTGGCGACACAACCGATTAGTCCGCGTAACAATAAAAACGGATTTACGACCCGTTCAAGGCAAAAACTGGAGGACTAACATGTCTCGAATCGTCAAACCGGCCGGCCACGGCCGGTTGTCAATCGCCGCCGCGTGCATTTCCGCCGCGGTATTCACCGCCGGCGTCGCGCTCGCCGCCGACCCGATCACCGTCGTCTCGTGGGGCGGCAGCTACGGCACCGCGCAGGACAAGGCGCTGTTCGAAGATGCGTCGAAGAATACCGGCATCCCGCTCAACCGCGAATCCGGCGCGAGCATGTCGAAGGCCTGCCTGCAGGTCGAGTCGGGCTCGGTGACCTGGGATCTCGTCGTCACCGGTTCAGGCGGCGCCGCGGCGGCGGCGGCCAAGGGCTGCCTCGAGAAGATCGACTACAGCGTCGTCGACGTCTCCGACTTCTACCCGAACCTGTATACCGATTACTGCGTCGGCTCCGACGTGTTCGCGACCGTGATGGCGTGGAACACCGACAAGTACGGCATGCCGGGCGACCCGGGCGCGCCGAAATCCTGGGCCGATTTCTGGGACGTCGAGAAGTTTCCTGGCACCCGCGCTTACCGCGCCAACAACGTCGACGGCGCGCTCGAGCCGGCACTGATGGCCGACGGCGTACCGCCGGAGAAGGTCTACGAGGTGCTGTCGACGCGCGCGGGCATCGAGCGCGCGGTCAACAAGATCCGTGAACTCAAGCCGCACATCGCCGTGTTCTGGGGTTCGGGCGCGCAGCAGGCGCAGCTGATGAAGGACGCCGAGGTCGACATGTCGACCGGCTGGAACGGCCGCTTCGACAACGCCAAAAAGGATGGCGCCAAAGTCGGCTACACCTTCAACCAGGCGCTGCTCGACTACGATTGCTTCGCGATGCCGAAAGGCGCGCCGAACAAGAAGGTCGCGATGGCGTTTCTCGCCGAGATCTCGAAGCCCCAGTACCAGGCCAACCTGCCGTTCCACATCACCTACGGCCCGACCAACAAGAAGGCCTACGAGGTGACCAAGGCGCCGAAGGAACTGATCGAGTCGCTGCCGTCGCACCCGAAGAACGTGCCGCTGATGCTGCCGGTCAGCCTCGACTGGTACGCCAAGCACCGCAGCGAGGCGCTCGAGCTCTACATGGAGATGCTGAGCGAATAAGCGAAGTACGCGTGCCCGCCGGGCGCTTGCGCCACCCGGCGGGCACGTCATTCGGGGGAATTCGATTTGGCCAGCCAGACCGATAGCCCGTCGCCCGCCACCGCGACGGCCCTGCCGATCAAGATTGTCGGCCTGACCAAGCAATACGGTCAGATGTATGCGCTGGATAACGTCGATCTCGATATACGCAGCGGCGAATTCCTGACCCTGCTCGGCCCGTCGGGCTCGGGCAAGACCACGCTGCTGATGGCAATCGCCGGCTTCAACCGGCCCGACGCCGGCAGCGTGCGCTTCGGCGATACCGAAATGATCCTGACGCCGCCGCACAAGCGCGACGTCGGCATGGTGTTCCAGAGCTACGCGCTGTTTCCGCACATGACGGTCGCGGGTAACGTCGCCTTCCCGCTCAATCTGCGTGGCGTCGGCGCCGCCGAATGCGCCGAGCGCGTCGCCGAGGCGCTCGAAACGGTGCAGCTGACCGGGCTCGGCGAGCGGGGTATCGACCAGCTGTCGGGCGGCCAGCGCCAGCGCGTCGCGCTGGCGCGCGCGTTCGTGTTCCGTCCGCGCATCCTGCTGATGGACGAGCCGCTGTCGGCGCTCGACAAGAAGCTGCGCGAGCGCATGCAGATCGAGCTCAAGCACCTGCACCAGCAGCTCGGCGTGACCACGGTCTACGTCACCCACGATCAGCGCGAGGCGCTGACCATGTCGGATCGCATCGCGATCATCAACCACGGGCGTCTCGCCCAGGTCGATACGCCCGAAACGATCTACAACCAGCCGGCCAACTCGTTCGTCGCCGACTTCATCGGCGAGTCGACGATCCTGCCACTCGATGCCGACGGCACCGGCCGGCTCAGCTTCGGTACACACGTCGTCGCCGAGCGCCCGGCCGGCGACGCCGCCGGCTGGTCGCTCGTGATTCGCCCCGAGCGGTTGTTCGCGTTGCGCGCGCAAACCCCGGACTCGGAGCGCACGATCGTGTTCGACGGCACGGTGCGCGATTTCGTCTTCCAGGGTGAAACCGCGTTCGCGCTGGTCGCGATCGACGGTGGCCACGAGCTCTCGGTGCGCTTCGGCACGAGCTCGTCGCTCGCGCAGTTCGCGCTCGCCGAGGGCGAGACGGTCGCGCTCGGCCTGAATCGCGAAGATGTCATCGTCATACCGAGGGACGGCTGACATGGATGCGCAGACATCCGCCGCGCCGCCGGCCGCGGACCTGAACCGGGAACCGTTGCGGCGCCAGGAGGTGCGCGAGCAATGGATGCTGCTCGGGCTGGCGACGCCGGCGCTGCTCGTCATCGTCGCGATCATCGTGATTCCGGTGGGCTGGCTGTTCTATCTGTCGTTCGTCGGCGGCGACGGCGACTTTTCGCTCGACCATTACCGCAAGATGATCGAATACAAGTCCTACGCGCGCGTATTCGTGATTACTTTCCAGGTCAGCCTGCTGACGACGCTGATCTGTATCCTGCTCGGTTACCCGCTGGCGTATTTCCTCGCGCTGCTCACGCCGCGCTGGGCCGGTATTTTCATGCTGACCGTGCTGCTGCCGTTCTGGACCTCGCTGCTGGTGCGCACCTATGCGTGGCTGGTGCTGCTGCAAAAACAGGGTCTGCTCAACGATTTCGCGATCTCGATGGGGCTGTGGGAGACGCCGCTCAAGCTGGTGCACAACATGACCGGCACGCTGATCGGCATGGCTCACATCATGCTGCCGTTCCTGGTGCTGCCGCTTTACGGCGCGATGCGCAAGATCGACCGCGACATGATGCACGCCGCCGCCAATCTCGGCGCGTCGCCGGTGCACGCGTTCTGGAAGGTGTATTTCCCGTTGTCATTGTCGGGCCTGGTCGCCGGCTCGCTGATCGTGTTCGTGCTGTGCCTCGGCTTTTACGTGACCCCGGCGGTGCTCGGCGGCGGCCGCGTGGTGATGGTGTCGACGCAGATTACCGCGATCCTCGAGCATCAATTCGACTGGGGTGCGGCCAGCGCGCTCGGCGTCGTGCTGCTGTTCGCGACGCTGGCCATCCTGTACCTCGCGGCGCGATTGCTGAAGCTCGACAACGTGCTGTTCGGCGGGCACTGACGTGGGCTGGCTGCGGCAAACCGCCTCGGACACGCGGGTCACGCACGGTGGCCGGCTGTGGCTCTATGGCGTCGCCGCGGTCATCATGCTGTTGCTCGTGATCCCGACCTTCATCGTGATCCCGATGTCGTTCTCCGACTCGCAGTACCTCGAGTTCCCGCCGAGCACCTGGTCGCTGCGCTGGTATTACGAATATTTCGAATCGTCGAAGTGGATGCGCGCGACCTTGACCTCGCTGCAAATCGGCGTGCTGACGATGCTGGTCGCGACGCCGCTCGGCACCGCCGCGGCCTACGCGCTGTTCGTCTCGGGCCATCGCCTCGCACGCGCTATCTTCGTGTTCCTGATCACGCCGATGATCGTGCCGGTGATCCTGATCGCGATCGGTACTTTTTACGCCTTCGGCCGGGTCGGGCTCAACAACAGCATCACCGGGCTGGTGCTCGCGCATACCGCGCTCGCCGCACCACTGGTCATGATCGTCATCACCGCGGCGCTGCGGACCTACGACCTCAATCAGGAGCGGGTGGCGCGCAGCCTCGGCGCGACGCGCTGGAAGGCGTTCTTCGTCATCACGCTGCCGCAGATCAAGTTTTCGCTGCTGACTGCCGCATTGCTGTCGTTCCTGACGTCGTTCGACGAGGTCATCGTCGCGATCTTCGTTTCGGGCGGATCCAACGCGACCCTGACCAAGCACATGTTCGCCGCGCTGCGCGACTATATCGACCCGACGATCGCGGCGATCTCGACCGTC
>JBFFXR010000152.1:0-7641 GCA_041569645.1 Gammaproteobacteria bacterium | reverse complement strand
GTCATCGGACCCTGTCCCGCGCATGCGGGACGGGGCCCGATTCAACTTGACTGATCCGATGGAAATGACGGGCGGGTTCGCGACCGCGCGCAGGCTGTTCGAGCGCCTGCTCGAAGTGATTGCCGTGCTGCTGATCATCAGCCTGGCGGTAGTGGTCGTGCTCGGCGTGGTGTTTCGCTGGTCGGGCGAGGCGCTGTCGTGGTACGACGAGGTCGCGTCGGTGCAACTCGCATGGTTGACGTATTACGGCGCCGCGCTGGCGGCGCTGAAGCGCGCGCATATCGGCGTGCCGGGGTTCATCGCCTGGGTCCGGCCAGCGCTGCGCATACCGCTGGTGCTGATCGCGGAAATCGTGATCATCGGCTTCTTCGCGATCCTGGCCTGGTACGGCTACATCGTGCTCGTGATCCTCGAAGGCGACACGCTGATCAGCCTGCCCTTCGTCACCACCCAGCTCACGCAGTCGGTCATCCCGATCGGCGCGATTCTGTTCATTCTCGCCGAGCTATTCAATTTGCCGCAGGTCTGGCGCGAGGCCAGCGGCCAGGCCGAGGTGCTGCGCCATGAGTAAGCCGGGGGTGCGCCGACGATGATCGTGCTGTGCATGTTCCTCGGCCTGCTGGTGCTGGTCATGATCAACGTACCGATCGCGGTCGCGCTGGCCGTGGTCGCGAGCGGCGCGATGGTCTACGCGCACGGCATCGACGTGCTGCCGAACGTCGCGCTGGTGATGATGGACGGCGCGACCAACTTCCCGCTGATCGCGATCCCGCTGTTCATCCTCGCCGGCGCGATCATGAACTCGACCGGTATCTCGCGGCGCCTGATCGCGTTCGCCTCCGCGCTGTTCGGCTTCGTCCGCGGCGGGCTGGCGATGGTCAACATCGGCACTTCGCTGTTCTTCGCCGAGATTTCCGGCTCGGCGGTGGCCGACGTCGCCGCGCTGGGCTCGATCCTGATCCCGGAAATGAAACGCAAGGGCTATCCGGGCGCGTTCGCCGCTGCGGTCACCTCGTCATCGGCGACACTGGCGGTGATCATCCCGCCGTCGATTCCGATGATTTTGTACGCGGTCATGGCGCAAAGTTCGGTGGTGCAGCTGTTCGTCGCCGGTATCGTCCCGGGCGTGCTCGGCGGCATGCTGATGATGTTCGTCGCCTACCGCTTCGCGGTGCGCTACAACTACCCGGTCGAGGAAGTGTTCAGGATCGGCCGCCTGGTCGAAACCTTCAAGGATGCCGCGCTTGCGTTTACCCTGCCGTTGATCATTCTCGGCGGTATCTTCGGCGGCTTCGTCACCGCTACCGAGGGCGCGGGCCTCGCGGTAGTCGCGGCCATCGTCATCGGCATCATCTACCGCGAACTCGACTGGCCGCATCTGAAGCGCGCGATGGTCGACGGCACCGTGCAGACCGCGGTGGTCATGCTGCTGGTCGCGGCCTCGGTGCTGGTCGGCGAATACCTGACCGAGGCGCAGGTGCCGCAGCGGCTGGCCAGCGGCATCAGCGACTTCACCCAGAACAAGTACCTCGTACTGGCGCTGTTGAACCTGTTCTTTCTCGTCGTCGGCCTGTTCCTGCACTCGGCGGCGGCGATAATCCTGGTGGTGCCGATCGTGATGCCGTTGGTGCACCAGGTCGGCATCGACCCGGTGCATTTCGGCATCATCGTCACGCTGAATCTCGGCATCGGCCAGCAGACGCCGCCGGTCGCGAGCGTACTGGTCACCGCCTGCTCGGTGGCCAAGGCCGACATCTGGGAAGTCAGCAAGATCAACGTCTACTTCATCGCCGTGCTGTTTACGATGCTGATCCTGGTAACCTACGTACCGGCGGTTCCGATGACGCTGGTCGATTTCTTCTACCGCTGAAGCCGCGAGGAGTGAATCCATGAGTAGCGACTACATCCTGGTCGAGCGCGACGACGATATCGCGACGGTCATTCTCAATCGCCCGGAAAAACTGAACGCGCTGATCAAGCCGATGTGGCAACGGCTCGGCGAGACCGTCGCCGAACTGTCGGCCGACGACAGCCTGCGCTGCGTCGTGCTGCGCGGCGCCGGCGACAAGTCGTTCGCGCCCGGCAACGATATCTCGGAATTCGAGGAATCGCGCTCCAACAGCAAGGACGCGAAAGCCTACGGCCAGATCCACCACGCGGCGCTGGCCGCGCTCGGCGAATGCCGTCACCCGATGGTGGCGCTGATCCAGGGCATCTGCGTCGGCGGCGGGCTCGAGATCGCGAGCCTCTGCGACCTGCGTATCTGCGGCGAATCGAGCCGCTTCGGCATCCCGATCAACCGCCTCGGCCTGTGCGTCGGGATTCGCGAAATGAACGCACTCTACAGCCTCGTGGGCAAGGCCGCGACGCTCGAAATCCTGCTCGAGGGGCGCGTTTTCGGCGCCGACGAGGCGCTGCAAAAAGGCCTGGTCACGCGGGTCGTCGCCGACGCCGAGGTCGAGGCGGAAGCCTATGCCACGGCGCGGCGCATCGCCGACGGCGCGCCGCTGGTGGCGCGCTGGCACAAGCAGTTCATGCGCCGCCAGGGCGACCCCACGCCGCTCACCGAGGAAGAGAAAGACCTGAGCTACCTCTGCTACGATACCGAGGACTTCCAGATCGGTTACAAGTCCTTCCTCGCCAAGACCAAACCGGAGTTCAAGGGCCGCTAGCATGCCAGACGGTCCGCTCAAGGGACTCAAGGTCATCGAGCTCGCCCACATCATGGCGGGACCGGTCTGCGGCCAGTTCCTCGCCGATCTCGGCGCCGACGTGATCAAGGTCGAGAAGGTCCCCGGCGGCGACGATACCCGGCGCATGCTGCCACCCGAGATCGGCGGCGAATCGGCCGCGTTCATGGTCATGAACCGCAACAAGCGCGGCACCGCGATCAACCTCAAGAGCGAAGCCGGCAAGGCCGTGTTGCGGCGCCTGCTCGACGGCGCCGACGTCGTCATCGAGAATTTCCGCGTCGGCACGATGGAGCGCCTCGGGCTCGGCTACGAAACCTTGCGCCGGAGCAACCCCGGCCTGATCTACTGCCAGATCACCGGTTTCGGCGCGACCGGGCCCTACGCCGATCGCCCCGGATTCGACCTGATCAGCCAGGGCTTTTCCGGCCTCATGAGCGTCACCGGCGAAGGCGCCGGACGCCCGCCGATCAAGGCCGGCGTGCCGGTGGGCGACATCGGCGCCGGGATGCTCGCCGCGATGGGCATTCTCGCGGCCTATATCCATCGCCTGCAAGGTGGCGAGGGCCAGCTGGTCGACACCTCGCTGCTCGAGGCGAGTATCGTCAACACCGCGTGGGTCTCGGCGATCTTCCTCGCCACCGGCGTCTCGCCCGGCGCGATCGGCTCGGCGCATCCGATGGCGGCGCCCTACCAGGCGATCCAGACCGCCGACGGCTGGATCAATATCGGCGCCGCCAACCAGGCCAACTGGCTGCGCCTGGTACAGGTCGTCGAGCTGCCCGAACTGGCCGACGACCCGCGCTTCGCCGACAACGCGGCGCGCATGCAAAACCTGCCGGCGCTGATCGATATCCTGACCGCGCGCCTGCGCGAACGCAAAACCGACGACTGGCTAAAGCGTCTCGAAGATGTCGGCGTGCCGGCGGGCCCGGTCCTGTCGATCGGTGAAATGCTGCAACACCCGCAGGTGCGCGCGCGCGACATGGTGGTCGAAGTCGAACACAGCCGCATCGGCCCGCTCGAGACGCTGGGTTCACCGGTCAAGTTTTCGCGCACGCCGACCAGCATCCGCCGCGGCCCGCCGGCGCTCGGCGAACATACCCGCGAGGTCCTCGCCGAATTCGGCTACGACGATGGCGAGATCGATGCGCTGGCCGCAGCGGGTGATGTGATCCTGGGTGGAGTCCGCGAGTCGTAGCGGCAATGAAAACGGTCTCGTGGAAACGTCAATGTCACCATCGATCAAACCGAGATAACGCAACCGGTGACACCGCCCGGCAAGCGGCGCCGACGCCACGCTCGCCGGTTTCGCCGAGAGGGTTGACCGGGAGCTGGAAACCGGCTCGCCGGCGGCTGCTCTACTCGCTGTTGCTCGCGTCCGCGCTTGCCGGACCCGGCTTGCAGGCGACGATGCACCTCGACGAGGATGCGCCGGACTGGACCTGGGACGACTTCGATCCCGACACCGACGAGGTCAGCGACGGCGAACTGCGATTCCTCACCGAGCGGCCCGCCGAAGCCGTGCATCATCATCACAACGACATAACCCTCGCTGCGCGCAGCCGGATCGACGGCTGGGTGCGGCTGCGCCAGTGCCATACCCACCTCGACGAAGTCGCGCGCGCGCAAGTCCTGTTCCGCGCCGGCTATATTCGCAACATCACAGTCACCGAGAGTCGCAATATCGGCCGCGCCTGGATCGAGGATCACAGCGTGCAGCTGACCGACGTCGGCAAGAATGCGCGCCTGTGCATCGACGCCGAAAGCCTGTCGCTCAGCGCCAACGCCGACGGCAGTTACAGCTTGAACAACGGTCCGTTCATGCGCCGCTTCCTCGACGGCTACTACCCGATGCGCGTGTCGAGCAAGATTGCGCTCGCCGGCAGCGGTCTGCGCTTTGCCGACATCAAGCCGGCCAATCAGCCCGGCTTTCGCGTCGAACTGACCGCCAGCGCGATCCGCTTCGACGCGTGGTTCGAGGGCCGGCTTCACACCGAAATCCGGCTCGTGCCCGAGTAAACGGCGCGATTACCGGCCGGCCCCGTTAGTACCGCGACGCGACTCGTATGCCACCGGGTCGACGCGCGGCCGTCATTCGAAGGCCCCGCTGCCGGTGAGCGAATCTCTGGCGGGTCGTCGAAGCCGAAGATATAATTGCGAGGACGGGCCAGGACATGCGACCCTAAAATCGAACCGGCCCGGGGAGAGCCGTGCAGAAGACCGCCATGCACATTTCCTCCGCCAACGGCGTCGCCGCCGCGATCGTGCCGACCGTGCCCTTCGGCTGGCTCGCTTACCTGGGTGCCGGCGCCTCGCTGTTCGTCTGCTACGGCAAGGTCACGATTCTCGCCGCGATCAGCGCGTTCGGTATCCACGACATCGGCTTCAACCCACACCTGCAGGCGGTGCTGATGTGGTCGCTGGGGCTGGTGGCGCTGTACGGGCTCTATTCGGATCGACGCTTGCACCAGAAGAATTACCCACTGGTGCTCGGTATTGCCGGCGTCGCCATCATCATGGCAACGCTGTATACGCATTACGAATCGACAATCGAAATGTCCGGCTATATTTTGCTGGTCGTCGCCGCGTTGCTGAACCAGAACGCCCGCCTGTTCCAGTTGCACCGGGAAGTCCAGGCGCAGGCGCATGTCTTGTCGACCCAGGCCGGGGAGCTGAGCCAACTCAACCAGAACCTCGAGCAGCGCGTGACCGAGCAGGTCGACGAAATCGACAAGCTTGCGCGTCTGAAGCGCTTTCTCGCGCCCGAGGTGGCGAAGATCGTACTCACCGAACGCGGCGATTCGATGCTGCAAAGCCACCGCAGCTACATCGTCACGCTTTTCTGCGACATCCGCGGCTTCACGCGCTTCTCCGAAACGATGGAGCCCGAGGAAGTCATGGACGTGCTGCAAAGCTTTCACCAGTGCATGGGCCGGCTCGCGGCCGAGCACGGCGGTACGATCGACCATCGCGCCGGCGACGGGTTGATGATCTTCTTCAACGATCCGCTGCCTTGCGACGAACCGGAGCTGACGGCGACGCGGATGGCGCTGTCTATGCGCGAGCAGTTCGCAGATCTCAATCGCGAGTGGAAGAAGCACGGCTACGACCTGGGGCTCGGCATCGGCATCGCCAGCGGTTACGCGACGCTCGGTCTGGTCGGCGACGAAGATCGTTTCGACTACACCGCCAACGGCAACGTCGTCAATCTCGCTTCGCGCCTGTGCGACGAGGCCGACGATGGCCAGATACTGATCAACCACCGGATGCAGGTCGCGCTCGAAAGTCGCGTCGAAGTCGAGAAGATCGGCGAATTACAGCTCAAAGGCCTCGGCAAACCCGCGCCGGCTTATGATCTGAAGCGACTCGTCGATCAGGCGAAACGGACTCCACCAGACTCGGGATGAATCGGATCCGGTAACATCGGCGGCATGGATCTCGAATCAATCGCCGACATGCCGTTTGGCGCCATCGTCAGGGGGGTCGATTGCGCCGCGCTAGCGGCCGACGCCGACGCGGTCGGGGAAATCCGGCAGGCGCTGCACGAAAACGAGTTGCTGGTCTTTCCCGGCCAGCAACAGCTGTTGCCGCGCGACGAAGTCGCGTTCTGCCGCGCAATCGATATCGACGGCAGCAGCGTCTGGCGCGACCAGGTCGACAACCCGTGGGAAGTCTACAAGGTCGATCAGGGCAACGCGGCCGGCACCTACCAGCTGCCCGGCGAGCCCGGCGTGCTCGTGCTCGGCCAGGGCGAGATCGATCATCACGGGTTACAAGTCACGCTCGGCGGCGACCGCCACGCCTACGGCGAAGACCGCGGCTCGCAGGTTCTCGGCGGCGGCGCGTTGCAGTGGCACATCGACGGCGCTTTCTACGAGCACCCGCCGTGCCAAGTTACCCAGATGCGCTGCATCGAGGCACCGGCCAGCGACGGCCACTGGCTCGACTACGACGACGGCTCCGGTGACCGCCTGTGGTGCGCGGCCGGTGCGACCGCGTTCGCGAGCGGCCGGATCGCGTTCGATTTGCTTGCCGACGGTGACCGCGAGACTTGCCTGCGTACCCGCGTGCACTACGCGAGCAACCCGTTCCAGGCAACTTACAGGCTCGGTAACAGCGGCAACGGTCTGCGCGTCATCGACCCCGACGCGGAGGCGCGCCACGCGCGCGGCGACGAGACACCCTGCAATCCATCAAGCGACCCGCTGGCGCAGATTTACCCGCTGGTGTGGACCTGCCCGACCACCGGACGTCGCGCGCTGATGCCGCACCCGCGCTGTCTGTTCGCGCTCGAAACCGAGTCCGGCGGCCGTTTACTCGGTATCACCGAGTCGCGCCTGCGCGTCGAAGCCTGGATGCGCCCGGCGATCGATCCGGCGCGCGTCTACGTCCACGCGTGGCGGCCCGGCGATCTCGTTCTCTGGTACAACCACTCTATCTGGCACTCGGCCACCGGCAAGCTCGCGCCCGACGATCGCCGAATCATGCACTTGACCGCGTTCAACGGCGCCGAACCGCCGCAGGTCTTCGGGACAACAAGCAGCCTGAACCGACCTGTTTCGAATAAATGAACGGTTGCAGCCCTTGCCGTTCGCAACGAATCCTCAGCTACCAGCAACGATCCGGGCGCTCTCAATAATCGCGCGCGCCGCATCAACATGCTTGTCGAAATAGTAGGGCTCGGCGGCAATGAAGATGATCAGGTTCAGTTTCCCTTCGTGGACGATCGCGCCTGCGATCCCCCGATAATCGGGCCCATCGGACACGGATATGTTGAGATCGAACAGAATTCCCCGTCGGTCGCCGTAGCTGTGCGGCCGCAGGTTCGAGGATTCGACGGCACCCTGCCCTTCACCGAACAGTTTGACGACGGTCGATTCGGTCAGTTCCTGGATCTCATTGGGCAACATGTTCGCCTCGAATTTCGGCAGCGCCTCGGACCTGGATC
>JBFFXR010000151.1:0-7775 GCA_041569645.1 Gammaproteobacteria bacterium | reverse complement strand
GGCGGCATGGAGCAGCCCGTCGATCTCGTCCTGGAGCGCCGCATCCGGCCCTACGTCGCCCAGGCCCAGCTGCGCGGCCTCGCAGGTGTCGCCAACGTCATCGCCGTCGCCTCCGGCAAGGGCGGGGTCGGCAAGTCCACCACCGCGGTCAACCTGGCGCTCGGCCTGGCCCGCCTCGGCATGCGGGTCGGCGTGCTCGACGCCGACATCTACGGGCCGAGCGTGCCGCGCATGCTCGGCTGTCACGGCCAGCCCGAATCGACCGACGGCAAGAGCCTCGAGCCGATGGTCGGCCACGGCATCCAGTCGATGTCGATCGGTTACCTGATCGAGGAAGACACGCCGATGATCTGGCGCGGTCCGATGGTGACCCAGGCGCTCGAGCAGTTGCTCAACGACACGCGCTGGCGGGACGTCGATTACCTCGTCGTCGACCTGCCACCGGGCACCGGCGATACGCAGCTGACGCTGGCGCAGCGGATCCCGGTCAGCGGCGCGATCATCGTCACGACGCCGCAGGACATCGCGCTGCTGGACGCGCGCAAGGGGCTCAAGATGTTCGAGAAAGTCGAAGTGCCGGTGCTCGGCATCGTCGAAAACATGAGTATTCACATCTGCAGCCAGTGTGGCCACGCCGAGCACATTTTCGGCGCCGGTGGCGGCGAACGCATGGCGCAGGAGCACGGCGTCGACCTGCTCGGCTCGCTGCCGCTCGATATCCATATTCGCGAGCAGGCGGACAGCGGCAACCCGACCGTTGCGGCGATGGAGGACAGCCAGGTCAGCCAGATCTATCGCGCGATCGCGCGCAAGGCCGCGGCGAAACTCGCGACCAGGGCGCGGGATCACTCGGCGGCCTTTCCCAATATCGTCATCCAGAACGACTGACCCGCAGGCTGCCGAGCAGCCGGCAGATCATCGCGAGCATTGCATTCCCCGTCGGCGATTCAGAACTTGCCGCTCTGGTAATCGATGAAGGCCTGGCGCAATTCCTGCTCGGTGTTCATGACGAACGGGCCGGCGCGCGCGATCGGTTCGCCGAGCGGCTTGCCGGCAATCAGCAAAAAGCGCGCGCCTTCGTCACCGGCGTCGAGCGCGAGCGCGTCGCCGTCGCCGAGCACGCCGAGCTGGTCGCGGCCCAGACTTTGCTCGGCGCCCGATTCGTCGGCGAGCCGCACGCTGCCGTCGATGACGTAGACGACCGCGGTGTGGCCCGTCGGCAGCGGCTCTTCGAAGGCTGCGCCGGCGTCGAGCGCGACGTCGAAATAAACCGGCTGGGTCAACGGCTGCACGACCGGGCCGGTCGTGCCCTGCGCCGTCGTGCCGGTAATGACCCGCAGCGTCGCGCCGGGTCGCGTCTCGGTCGGAATTTGCGCCGCGGCGTGCTCCTGGTAGGCCGGCGTGGTCAACTTGTTCGCCGCCGGCAGGTTGATCCACAGCTGAAAGCCCTCGAGCAGACCGTCCTGCTGTTCCGGCATCTCGGAATGCACGATGCCGCGGCCGGCGGTCATCCACTGGATACCTCCGGGCTCGATCACGCCCTCGTTGCCGGCGTTGTCGCGGTGCCGCATGCGACCGTTCAAGATGTAAGTGACGGTTTCGAAGCCGCGGTGCGGATGCGGCGGAAAGCCGGCAATATAGTCGTCGGGATCGTCCGAGCGGAACGCGTCGAGCAGCAGGAAAGGATCGAGTTCGGTCATCGCCGGCTGGCCGATGATTCGGGTTAACTCGACGCCGGCGCCGTCGGTGGCCGGCATTCCGGTGATAATTTTTTCGATTTTGCGCGTGTTCATGTTCACTCCTGGGCCGCGACGAGAGCTAGGCCGCCGCTGCCGATAGAATTGAGGATCTGCATCGGGTAGCCGCTGACGAAGTCTAAATCGCATTTCGGCGGGGCGCCACCGGAGTCGACGATCACGTCAATTCACCGGTTTGCCAGTGTCGGTACAGGCGTCGAGTCGCGAAAGGCGACGGGTCTGGTCATCGGATTCCCATTGCAGTCGGTTTACAGCCGGTAATATTGTTTGTTCTTCAGGATTTATAAATATAAAATTTTTAAAATTACTGTTTCTCTTAAGTGAATAATCATGAATCGTTTCGACGAACTCGAGGCCTTTATTGCGGTTGTCGATTTCCGCGGTTTCGGCAATGCCGCCGAGCGTCTCGGCATGGCCAAGTCGATGGTCAGTCGCCGGGTCTCGGATCTCGAGCGTCGGCTCGGCGTGCAACTGTTGAAACGCACGACGCGGCGCCAGTCGCTGACCGACGCCGGGCGCGAGTTCTACCAGCGCGCGAAGCAGATACTGGCGGATTTAAACGAGGCCGAGCAGTGCATCGCCGACGCCGACTCCGAGATAGCGGGTCGCATCCGCTTGGCGATGCCGCTTGGCTTCGGCGTGATTCTGCTGGCGGCGCCGGTGGCGGATTTCGTCGCCGCGCACCCGGCGATCGAGATCGATGTCGACCTCAACGATCGCGAGGTCGACCTGATCGAGGCAAACATCGACCTCGCGATCCGGGTCGGCGACCTCGAGGATTCGAGCCTGATCGCGCGGCGCATCGCGACGGTGCAGATCGCGACTTGCGCGAGTCCCGAGTATCTGCGCCGCCACGGCCGGCCGCGGCATCCTTCCGAACTCGCCGGGCACGAGCTGCTGACCTATAGCAACGTCGCCGTCGGCCGCCACTGGTCGTTTCCGCAGCAGCGCAAGCAAATCGTGCCGCGACTCAGTTATCGTCTTTCGGCCAACAACGGTGAGTTTCTCGCCGCGGTCGCGAGCCGCGGGCAGGGCATCATCAACGGGCCGCGGGCGCTGATGCAGGCGCAGATCGACGCCGGCGAGCTCGAGCCGATTCTGGAAGATTTTCCGCGCCCGGAACTCGGCATGTACGCGGTTTATCCGCCGGGCCGGCTGGTCTCGCGACGGGTCAGGGTGTTCAGCGATGCGCTGCGCGCGCATTTCGACGGCCGGGTCATCTGAGTCGGCGTCGCGCGGGCGTCAGCTTGCCTTGCGCGAACCGAATTCGTCGTCTGGGAAGTAGCGCTCGAGCAGCGTCACGAGTTGCTGCTTGACGAAGGGTTTGGCGATGAAATCGTTCATCCCGGCCTCGATGCAGGCATCGCGATCGGCGTCCTGGGTGTTGGCGGTAATCGCGACGATCGGGATGCCGGCGACTTCGAGGTCGAGTTCGCGGATGATCCGCGTGGCTTCGTAGCCGTCCATCTCGGGCATCTGGATGTCCATGAAGATCAGGTCGTAGCGTCGCGTTTTGGCCCGCTGGACGGCTTCGACGCCATTGTCGGCGGTATCGACCTGGTAGCCGAGGCTGTCGAGCATTTTTTCGACCACGACCTGGTTGACCGGCACGTCGTCGACGACGAGGATGCGCAGTTGCGCGCCGGTCTGGTCGGCCTTGAACTCCTGGCCCGGCAGGATCGTGATCGTATCGTCGCGCTCCTCGCTCGCGCCGTCGCCGGCGGCGTGCGGCAGGTCGATTTCGAACCAGAAGCGGCTGCCTTCCGCGAGCGTGCTTTCGACGCCGATTTCACCGCCCATGGCCTCGATGATCTTGCGACAGATCGCGAGCCCGAGGCCGGTGCCGCCGAAGCGGCGCGAGGTCGATGCGTCGACCTGGGTGAAGCTGCGAAACAGGCGGTCTTGCGAGTCGGCCGGGATGCCGATACCGGTGTCGACGATTTCAATGCGCAGCCGCGGGACTTCGTCGCTGCCGCCGATGCGTCGCGCGACGATGCGGATCTCCCCCTCGTGGGTGAATTTGATCGCGTTGCCGACCAGGTTGACCAGCACCTGGCGCAGGCGGCCGTAGTCGCCGACACAGGTCGTCTGGACCTCGTCGGCGATGTCGTACTCGAGTCTGAGCTGCTTGTCGCGCGCCTGCGGCGTCAGGATGTCGACAACGCCAGTCACGAGGCTGGCGAACTCGAATTCGATATCCTCGAGCACGATGCGCCGCGCCTCGAGCTTCGACAGATCGAGTATGTCGTTGATGATGCGCATCAGTGCACCGCCCGAATCCTGGATGATCTCGGCGTAGTAGCGCTGCTTGTCGTCGAGTTCGGAATCCATCAGTAAATCGGTCATGCCGATGATGCCGTTCATCGGTGTGCGGATTTCGTGACTCATGATCGCGAGAAACTCGGATTTTGCGCGGTTCGCCTGCTCGGCGGCTTCCTTGGCTTCGATGATTTGTCGTTGCGCCTCGTAGAGCTCGGTGATGTCCGAACCGGTGCCGCGATAGCCGTGAAAACGGCCGGCGTCGTCGAACACGGGCTTGCCGTTGATCGCCAGCCAGACGCGGCTGCCGTCGGGCTTGTCGCGCGAATGGACAAAGCCGCGAAACGGCTCGTGCCGATGCAAAGTCGCGAGATGCGCGGTGAATTCCGCCTCCGACACGCTGGGAATCCCGGTTTCCTCGCGGGTCTTGCCGAGCAGCCGCTCGGGCGGCACGCCGGTCACTATTTCGAACTGCTGCGAGAAATAACTGAAGCGCAGCCTGTCGTCCATCTCCCAGAACCAGTCGGCGCCGGCTTCGGCAAAATCGTGCAGCCGCCGTTCCTGGAAGGCAACGTCGCTGCGGTGAGTGGCCGCGATCTCGCGCAGCGCATCGTTGAGCAGGTCGATGGTTTCACCGAGTTCGTCGTCGCGCCGGTGCTCGATCTGGTTTTCATCGGCGCGGCTGGGCGCGAGCTTGGCCTGCTGTAGGCTCGTGTGGATTTTCTCGAGCGGATAAATCAGGCTGTAACCGACATAGAAATAGACGATCGCGCCGACCACCACGCAAATGATCAGTACCAGGCCGAGGATTCGCAACAGGTAGGCATCGAGCTCGGTGGCGATATCGGCCGTATCCATACGCAGTACGACGTCGGCGTCGGAATTGATGAGGGTGCCCGGTAACGCGACTTCGTAGCGCGAGTCATCGGCATTGAGGATGCCTTCGAATCGTGCAACTACGTCGTGGATCTCGATCGCTTCGCCGAGCCGCGCCGCGACCCGGGCCTGCTGATCGTAAACTCGGGCGCCGACTACCGAAGCATCCGCGGCCATCACGCGCTCGAGGCCGGCCAGCAGCTCGAGCCCGTCGGGCATGCGATTGGCCAGCGCCGCGGTCGCGGCGACGCGCGCTCGCTCGCGGTATTCGGCGAGTCGCGATTCCCGGAAGTTGTCGTACGACGGGAACACGATGATCAGTTCGATCAGCACGATCGCGCCGATGACGACGACCAGCAGGTTGCGGGCAAGGCGGAACCGCAGCATCTGCCGCAATACCGCCAGGCCGTTCTGCAGATGGCGGCTGTTCGGCGTCGAATCGATCATGGTCTGGATATCGGCACGCTCGGCAAATGCCTGAGTTCTGGCGACGTCAACGAGAGTATAGTCGCAGGCCGTGAATTTGGCGCGTCGCGGGCGTCGACTCCGGCGCTTGTGAGCAGATATACTTCGGCTTTTCCCGGGAAGCGCGCAGTGACAATCAAATCAGATCGATGGATTCGCCGCATGGCGGAGACGACCGGCATGATCGAACCCTTCGAGGCGGGGCAGATTCGCGAGACCGGCAACGGCCGCATCATCTCCTACGGCACCTCGAGCTACGGATACGACGTGCGCTGCGCCGACGAGTTCAAGATATTCACCAACATCAATTCGGCGATCGTCGACCCGAAGAATTTCGACGCCGAAAGTTTCGTCGACTTGCGCTCCGACGTCTGCATCATCCCGCCGAATTCGTTCGCGCTCGCGCGCACCGTCGAATACTTCCGGATTCCGCGCAACGTGTTGACGATTTGCCTCGGCAAGTCGACCTACGCACGCTGCGGCATCATCGTCAATGTCACGCCGCTCGAGCCGGAGTGGGAAGGCCACGTGACGCTCGAGTTTTCCAACACGACGCCGTTGCCGGCAAAGATCTACGCCAACGAGGGTGTCGCGCAAATGCTGTTCCACGAGTCCGACGAGGTCTGCGAAATTTCCTACAAGGATCGCGGCGGCAAGTACCAGGGTCAGCGCGGCGTGACGCTGCCCAAGGCCTGATTGCGCGGGATTGTTACGGCCCTCGTTGATCCTGGCAAACTTGCGTCATTGCGAGCGCCAGCGAAGCAATCTCCCTGGATCGGGCAAGAACCGGGAGGTTGCTTCGGCTCGCGCGGCCGACGGCGGCGCGGGCCTCGCAATGACCCGCAAGAACCGGCTTCCTGGAGCGGACGGCCAATTCTGCGTTAACGCAGGTCGAGGACCGGCCAGTTGCGCGCGGTCGCGATCGCCGCGAGTTCGGCATCGGGATGCACCGCGATCGGGTGGTCGACGGCTTCGAGCAGCGGCAGATCGTTGATCGAATCGCTGTAGAAGTGGCTGCCCTCGAGGTCGCGGTCGTGCTGCGCGAGCCAGGCGCGCAATGCGTCGACCTTGCCTTCGCGATAGGTTACCGGGCCGACGTAGCGCCCGGTGTAGCGGTCGCCGACGATCTCGGGCTCGGTCGACAGCAGATTCGGCACCCCCAATAGCGCGGCGATCGGCTCGGTAATGAAGCGGTTGGTCGCGCTGATAATCATCAGCACGTGGCCTTTGCGCCGGTGCCGTTCGAGCAGCGCCGGGGTGCCGGGCGCGATGCGCGGGCGTATCCAGGTCTCGACGTAGTCGACGCGCCAGGCGTCGAGTTCGGTACGACTGAAGCGCGTCAACGGTTCGAGCGCGAAGGCGAGATAGCGCTCGTTGTCGAGCTCGCCGCGCTGGTAATCGGCGTAAAAGCGTCGGTTGCGGTCGCGGTACTCGCGCGCGTCGAGGTGGCCGGTCGCGACCAGGTATTCGCCCCACAGATAGTCGCTGTCGCCGTCGATGAGCGTATGGTCGAGATCGAAGATGGCGAGGGTCATGGGCGCGGGGGCCTGCTTGCTGGGGTCAGAAAATCTGTGTCAGAATGGGCGCGGCAGATTTTATCCGAACTATGGCGAGCAACGAAATGATAGACCCGGATGGCTACCGCGCGAATGTCGGCATTATCCTGTGCAATGCCGCAGGGCAGGTTATGTGGGCACGCCGCATCGGCCAGGATGCCTGGCAGTTTCCCCAGGGCGGCATAGGGCCCGACGAGAATCCGCTCGACGCAATGTACCGCGAGTTGTGGGAAGAAACCGGTCTGACCAGCGACAGCGTGACGCTGCTCGGCCAGACCGACAGCTGGCTGCGCTACCGCTTGCCCAGGCGCCTGATGCGGCGTAACTCGGAGCCGCGCTGCATCGGTCAGAAACAGCTCTGGTATCTGCTCCGGCTCGACGCCGACGAGGCCAGCTTCGACCTGACCGTTTCGCGCTCGCCGGAGTTCGACCACTGGAAGTGGGTCGACTACTGGTATCCGGTCGAAAACGTGGTCTTTTTCAAACGGCGCGTCTACCAGTGCGCGCTCGCACAACTCGAAACCAATTTGCCCGGAGATGACGCGCCGCGCGACTAGCGCGCGCAGGAAGCACAACCCGTGGCGTCGATGATTCACAGACTGCAGCGTATCGTCCAGGAGGTCAATCGCGCGCTTGATACCGACAGCGCGCTCGAATTGATTACCGAGAGCCTGACGCGCGACCTCAATGCCGATGCCTGCACGATCTTCCTCGCCAACGAAAACGACCCCGGCGTACTCGTGCTCAAGGCCTGCAGCGGCCTGAATCCGGACATCATCGGCAAGGTCGAGCGTCGGCTCGGCCAGGGCCTGATCGGCACCATCGCCGCGCGTGCCGAGGCGATCAATCTGATCGATGCGCC
>JBFFXR010000150.1:0-7783 GCA_041569645.1 Gammaproteobacteria bacterium | reverse complement strand
TTTGCAGCTTCTGAAGTTCAACTTAGAGACCCTCTGATTGGCGGATCCCCGATTTTGCAAGAGTCCGCATCTGGCCGACTTCAGAAGCTATTAGATGACTTTTCAGCGTCGAATAGGGGGATCTACGCGGTTACAACTTTGAACAATCGGTGCTTGTCGGGAATGCCTTTCAGCCTGTGAGTTCCTTTGTCTTCGAAATTTATACCCGATCCGGCGACAAGATCCCTGACCGTTCTCGATACCAGTATCTCTCCGCTATCGGCCATTCCTGATACCCGGGCCGCAATGTGTATCGCTACTCCCTCGAGCGTTTCGCCACGAATTTCGCATTCGCCGGTATGGATACCGATTCGCAGATTCAAACCCAATCGGCTCGTCGACTCCCGAATGGATGCCGCGCAATGTATTGCCCGCGCCGGTCCATCAAAGGTCGCGTGAAATCCGTCGCCCGTGGTTTTGATTTCTCGGCCGCGATAGATATCAAGTTCGTGTCTGGTCCTTTTATGGTGCTCATCGAGCAGATCACTCCACTGTTGGTCACCCATTTCGGTAGCCAGCCTGGTGGATTCGACGATGTCCGTGAACATGACCGTCACCAGTACGCGATCGACAGCCGTGGCACCGATTCCTTCACCGAGAAATCTTTCGACCTCACGCAGGATATCCACGCTGCACGACGCCCAGGGGCTATGATCGTCTGAGTCGATTTCGACCAGCCTGGCCCCGGGAATACGACTCGCGAAATCGCGACCCGATTCGAGCGGGGTGGTCAGATCGCGGGTTGACTGCAATACCAGGGTTGGCGCGGAGATCGCCGGCAGAACTGCCCTTAGATCCATTTCCAGCGCTGTGCGAAACATCTTCAAGGCATCTGCCTTGTTGGCGCTGGAGCGATAGTACTTGGCCAGCCACCGACGATGTTGTTCGTCGTTGGCGAGGCTCGGCGAGGTGTATTCGATCGCAATGGCTTCGCCCCAGTCCCGCTCCACGAGTTTGAACCATTGCTCGATATCCTCGCGTTCGCTGCCGTATGGAAAATCTTCGTCCCTGGCCCACCGGGCGTAACCGCCAATCGTTATCAGCGACCGGGTCATTTCGGGGTAGGTGGCTGCAAAGTATGCGCAAATGCAGGCACCTTCGGAAGAACCCATCAGGCTAGCTTCGCTCGATCCGGCTGCCTCCATCACGGCACGAATATCGTCCAGGTGTACTTCGAAGCTGGGCGGGGGCACGCGGTCGGAAAGCCCAGTGCCGCGCCGGTCGAAGACGATAACGCGGGCCATTCGGCCGAGTGCTAGCAGGAATCGGGCTACTCTCGGCTCCTCCCACAAGATATCGATGTTTGAAAATACTCCGTTAATGAAAACCAGATCGCCGGGTCCTTCGCCGAAAACCTGGTAGGCAATACTGACACCATCTGTTTCGGCGAACTGGGTCTCGGGAGTCATAAACGAATGTTCGCCCGGACGGAGCGGATAATCAAACTGAAACCGATATGATCGCCGCATCGTCCCGTTTTACGTGTTTGGGATGTTGTGCTGTCGGGCGTATGATTCGTAAGACCGAAAAAAGGGGGGAGTCGAAATGGCAATCGTGGATTGGTATATCGAGGGCGATGCATTCGGAAATTGCAACTGCAGCTATGGTTGCCCCTGTCAATTCGAGGCACTACCCACTAACGGGAATTGTCGCGGTTTCGAAGTGCTGCACATCGAAAAGGGGCATTTCGAAGATACAGACCTGGCGGGACTCAAAGCGGCAATCGTATACGCGTGGCCAGGGCCGGTCTTCGAGGGCAAGGGCGAAATGCAGGTGATCA
This sequence comes from Gammaproteobacteria bacterium, assembly GCA_041569645.1. Taxonomy (GTDB): domain Bacteria; phylum Pseudomonadota; class Gammaproteobacteria. Next base: position 5,964 of record JBFFXR010000150.1, on the reverse strand, counting down.
TCGACGAAAATGCAGACGCGGCACAACGCTCGGCACTCGAAGCCGTGCTGTGCGGAGAGGAAACCGAGGACGCGGCGACACACTGGTGGGTTTACCGCGCGATGTGCGATACGGTGCATCCTACCTTGTACAAGCCGATAGACTACGAGGTGGATATCGAACGACGTACCGCAAGGGTTGCAATTCCGGGGGTGCTCGAATCTACCGGCACACCGATCAAGCCGCCGCACAGTGACGGCGAACACCGGGTGCGTATCCATATTCCGGGCGGCATAGAGTTCGAGCTTGCCGAGATCGGCAGTGCGAGCACCTCAACGGGCACCGAATCGGTTATTCCGTTGCAACTCGCGGAAAGCTACGGGCAATTTCATCGAATGCGCCATTCCGGGACCGGGGTCGTTCAGGCGTGAGTGCGTCCTAGACTGCAACAGGGCCGGTGTCGATCGATACGTCAGGCTTTAACAGACGCTCACCCTTCGATTTTCCCCTGGATTAAGGTCAGGGCTTTTTTAACGTGAAGCGGCTATAGCCGTCGTCAAAATCGGGACGCTGACAAAGCCGAATCGCCCCTCCGCGTCGGCTTCATCGAGCTGGTTCAACCATGACGTCGCCTCTTTCTCGTCCATTCCTCTGGCAACTGCAAAAGCCGCAACGACTTTGGCCGCCCATAGCGCGAAGGAATTGTCGTGCATGGTGTTGTTCATAAAGGCGATGGGCCTTTGCGAAATTCCGTCGAATCCTGCCGTGATCAGCATCGCGGGCAACTCGAACGGCAGCATCTGGTGGCAACAATGCTCGCGCCAGACGTCGTGAATCTTGTCGTTCAGCTCCGGTTTCGCCCCGTGAAAACGCCAATGCTCCCACAGAACCGAAATCAAGGCCGCTTTCCCACCGGCTTTCAGGACGCGTCTGGCTTCCGGTAATACCGCCTCTACCTCCGGGACATACTCCAGCATCTGGATCGAGGCGAGGGAGTCGAACGAGGCGTTCTCGAAAGGAAGATCGGTCGCGTCCCCTTCGACGAGTTCCGCCGTGGGAATGTGGGAACAGATTGATCTGGCGGCTGCGATCTGGTCCTTGCTGGCATCCAATCCGACGGCCCGGCCGCTATCCCCAACGGCGAGCGCGACGTCGCGCACCAGGTGCCCGCCACCGCAACCGAGGTCGAGAATTGCCTGTCCCGAACCGATTGCCAGGGCCTCGATTACGGCCAGACGTCGAGCCGTGCCCTCGAGCCCTTCAGCGATCTTGCGTTGCCACAGGCCGATATCGCCGCCGAAATCCATGCGCCTCTCCGCTGCACTGAATGGACTTTACTCCTTTATGAAAACGGCATCAATTTGCGAATCGGTCGAATCGAGTTCGACGGGAGCTTGAATATAGAAATACGGAGGATGAAAAATGATCGCTCCGTCCCTCCCATCTCTACCGAGTTAGTACTTTCAAAGGCCTGTTGTCTATCCGTTCGCTGCTTTCTGGTTTCGGAATATGACCGGGAGAAATATCGGCCGAAGACGTGAAAAATCAGATAGAAGAATTCGAATTTCGAAGTGCCTTCACGTGGACCGACCCAATTTTGAATTCTTTTGCGTACTTGATCTGGGTCAATTGAGCAAGATCTGAACGACCACATCTGGTTAATACCAGAGTGTATGTTCATGAAATCTCCAAAAGTCCGTTCGGTAATTATTTCCACTGCATATATTTCGATAGCCTTGTTCTCGACGAGTGCAGTCGCTACAGCCGGTAAAATTGAAGTATTCGTAGACGACGTCTACGTTACCGGCGGTGTGCTCGTCGACGATTTTAGCGGCACGACTATCGATTTCAGTAAATGGCGCGGCGAGAGTGAATATGCCGTAGTTACGGATACGCTTAACCGCAACCTGACCATGATCTCGGTCGGTAATGCGACCCCCGTTCCGTTCAACATTACGCAGACGCCGGTGAATGCACCGAATCTTGCTGCGATACAGGCCACGATCGAGGTAAACAGTGCTTCGACTGTTGCCGGAGACAGTGTATCGGCAAATATTGCGGGTCAGTACTACAACAGGAGTTCGGCTGCTCCGACCAGTCAGTTCGGAGATATCATGGCCGTGCTTTCGATCGGCGATCGGAACAACGGTAATCTCGAAGCCTGGGCCACGATACTGGATTCGGTCGATCCGTTCTTCGGCACCTGGAACACAACCACCGACGACATCATCACCGCGCCTGGCGCGTTGCTACCGAATACACCGTACATTGCGCGCATCGAATACGACCAGGGCCTTAACGAATTTACCTTCACGGTCGACGGTACCAGCATCACCCGGGCAGGGCCGGCAAGACAGGGACCCGCCAACCTGACGAGGCAATTCCTGTCGACGACCAGCCGCAGCGATCCGAATGCCTCGATTCGTGCAAGTTTCGACGATGTGATCGTGGGTAATGTGCTCGTCGACGATTTTTCATCGGACCTCCTGGATCGATCCGTCTGGGGCGACTACGGCCACGCGGTAGCGCTGTCGTCGCGGATATATCCCGCCGTACCCGGCAAGCTGCTGCTATTTGCTTCCAACGAGGACATACCGCAAACCGGCAGAGCCGATGCTGGAATATATCTGGATCAATTTAATCCGGATCGTATCGAGGCACGAGTCGCGATATCCAGTAATTCCCTGCTGCAACCCGGCATCAGGGGTCGAATAAGGCTGACCGGGTACGCTTACAACGAAAAGCGCGACAATGTCGCGTTGCCCTACGACGGTTGCGACGATGAAGTATGGGTGCAGGTGCAGATAAATCTGCTCGACGGCGCGCTCAAGGCGTATGCCGACTCGCAGGTCGAAAATGTCGATTGCGATACCAAGCGCACGCTGATCTCCGAGACGTTCACCACGCCGATCGCGTTCGACACCGAGTACCTGCTCTGGATCGAACGCAACGGCAACACGCTGACCCTGGGCCTGGATAACGAGCAGTTTTCGCACACGATCCAGACCCCGATCTATCCTCCGTCACCGCAAACGGGATATCGCAGGCTAAACTTGCGCATCCAGGACGCCTCGAGCCCGGACGACGACGACGATGACGACGGCGGTGGCGGGGGCGGCTGCTTCATCGCCACGGCGGCATACGGCTCGTATCTCGATCCGAAGGTGAAGTTTCTGCGCGAGTTCAGGGATCGGATCTTGCTGACGAATTCGACCGGCACCGCGTTCGTCGAATTTTACTACCGACATTCAGCGCCGATCGCCGACTATATCCGCGAGCGCGAGACGCTCAGGACAATCGTACGCGCCTTGTTGTCGATCATCGTTTATTCGATCGAATATCCCGTCGCGGCGATGCTGATTCTAATTTGCCTGACGACTTTCGCACTCAGCGCCGCCAGGCGGCGGGCGGGCTCGAAAACGCGATCGGCCTGGCCACGCGATCCGGCATCGGGCGCCGCGACCGATCGCGGTCGGGTGAAAGCGGCAACTCAATTGGGGGATCGCTCCGGCCGCGGGTAGCGCTTGATCCGCGGCGAATTCGAACGCCGGCTCGAAGCGCCGCGCTAGTAAGATGGTGCCTTCGGGTTCGTTACGCGCGTATCGGGGTAATAGTCTCTATCGCTATCGGGTTATTAACCTCGACCGCGGCATTTGCTAGCTTGCAACCCTCAGCGCCCGCATGACGCGGGTACGAATTGCGGGAGCAGGCATGCAATCGATCACACCCGCGGTCAGCGCGTCTGGGTAGGCGCACGATGGCGGCGGAAAACCGGCAGGACGCGTCCGGCCCGATCGACTTCGGTCGGCTCGGCCTGGTGCTGTTCGATCTCGACGGCACGCTGGTCGACAGTCTGCCGGATCTGGCCTGGTGCGGCAACGCGATGCTGCGTGAACTCGGCCTGGACGAGCGCAATCCGGACGCCGCGCGCGCCTGGGTCGGCGACGGTATCGGGCGTTTCGTCAAGCGCTTCCTGACCGGCGAAATGGACGCCGAGCCCGATCCGGGGTTATTCGACCGCGGGCTCGAGAGCTTCACGCGGCTTTACGCCGACAATGTCAGCCGGCGCAGCACGGTTTATCCGGGCGTCGTCGAAGGCCTCGCAAGCCTGACCGAGCGCGACCTGCATCTCGGCTGCGTGACCAACAAGGCCGGCAGTTTTACCGCCGATTTGCTTGCCGCCAAGGGCCTGGCGGGTTATTTCGAGCTGGTCGTCGCCGGCGATACCGTGCCGCGCAAGAAGCCCGACCCGATGCCGCTGCAATACGCCGCCGATCACTTCGGGCTCGACACCGCCGATTGCCTGATGGTCGGCGATTCGGCCAACGACGTGCAGGCCGCGCGCGCCGCCGGTTTCCGCGTCATCGCCGTACCCTACGGTTACAACCACGGTTATAGTATTCACGATTGCAATCCCGATCGCGTGGTCGCGGACTTGCGCGAACTGGCCGAGCTGTTCGGCCGATAAGAAAGAGAGGAGCGACATGAACCTGAATCGACGCGAATTTGTCCGCCTGCTGGGGCTTGCCGGCGCCGCGGGCCTGTTCCCGCGTATCGGCCTCGCCGCCGAGCACGCCGGTGAAAAGCTCTACGACCTGCCGGCCTTCGGTAATGCCCGCATTTTGCACATCGCCGACTGCCACGCGCAGCTTAACCCGATCTATTTCCGCGAGCCCAGCATCAACATCGGCAACGGCCCGCGCGTCGGCAAGGTGCCGCACCTGGTCGGCGAGGCTATGCTGGATCACTACGGAATACCCAAGGGAGGCATACTCGCGCACGCCTTTACCTACCTGGACTTCGTCGAGGCGGCGCGCGTTTACGGCAAGGTCGGCGGATTCGCGCACCTCGCGACGCTGGTCAAGAAGATGCGCGCCGAGTATGCGCCCGGCCGCTCGATCCTGATCGACAGCGGCGATACCTGGCAGGGGTCGGGCACAGCCTTCTGGACCCGCGGCCGCGACATGGTCGACGCGACCAACCTGCTCGGCGTCGACCTGATGACCGGCCACTGGGAGTTCACCTACCTCGACCATGAGGTACTCGAAAACGCCGCCGCGTTCGACGGCGAACTCATCAGCCAAAACTGCCGGGTCAAGGAATCCTCGATCTTCGACTACGAGCTCGGCGACCTGAGCGACTTCGACGAAGATACCGGCCACGTGTTCAAGCCATACGTCATGCGCGAAATGGGGGATGCGCGGATCGCCGTTATCGGCCAGTCCTTCCCGTACACGCCGATCGCCAACCCGGGCCGCTTTATTCCGCACTGGACCTTTGGTATCAACGAGGATGGAATGCAGGATATCGTCGACCTGGTGCGCGAGGAGGAAAACGCCGACGCAGTCATCCTGCTATCGCACAACGGTATGGACGTCGACCTCAAGATGGCCTCGCGGGTCAGCGGCATCGACGTAATTTTCGGAGGCCACACCCACGACGGCATGCCGGGCGCGGTGCCGGTATCCAACCCGGGCGGCAAGACGCTCGTGACCAACGCCGGCTCGAACGGCAAGTTCCTCGGCGTCATGGATCTGGATATTCGCGGCAAGCAGGTACGCGACTTCCGTTACCGCCTGTTGCCCGTGTTCTCGAACCTGCTCCCGGCCGATGCGGAAATGGCGGCCTTCATCGAACAGATGCGTAAGCCGTACCTGGATACCCTCGGCGAAGAGCTGTCGGTGCCCGAGGAATTGCTTTACCGGCGAGGTAATTTCAACGGCACCTTCGACCAGGTGATCTGCGACGCGCTGCGCATCGAGGGCGATGCGCAGATTTCGCTGTCGCCCGGATTTCGGTGGGGCACGACGGTGCTGCCGGGCCAGCCTATCACGATGGAGCACGTCATGGACCAGACCTGCATCACCTACCCGGAGACCTACGTCCGCGAGATGAGCGGCGCGGACATCAAGCTGATCCTCGAGGACGTCGCCGACAACCTGTTCAACCCGGATGCCTATTACCAGCAAGGCGGCGACATGGTGC
>JBFFXR010000149.1:0-7832 GCA_041569645.1 Gammaproteobacteria bacterium | reverse complement strand
TTAGTCCTGGAGGATTCGCGCAATTACGTTCATGAAATCGCCAATCTTGATCAGCGACGGGAAGTGACGGCCCAGGATGATGCCGTCGCTGCGAGCCCGATATTCGACCGGGGGGACGCCGGTGCGTTCGGTATTATATACACGCCCGAGCAATTGTCCCGCGCTGACCGCGTCGCCGAGCCCGACGCAGGGTTCGAACAGGCCGTTGTGCTCACTGAAGACATAAGCCTCGGCCTGCTGCATGTCGAGCTTGACGCTGGCGGACTCGGGCAAGATCGGGTCGGCGTCGAGAATACCGGCGTGGACGAGGAAATTGTGTACGCCGTGTTTGCCGATCTCGACGGTGGCCGGCGTCGTGCTGCCGCCGCCGCCGAGCTCGGTCGAAACGAAGACTTTGCCCATGCTCTCGGCCTGGCTGTCGTACATGCCGCCGGCGTCGATTTCGACGAGACTCAGGAACCAGGGCGCGCCGAAGGCTCGGGTCGCGGCCTCGCAGGCGGATTGCTGCTGCTTGTCGTCGAGTTCGTGGTAGGCCGCAAATGGCAGAAACTCGAGCGTCTTGCCGCCGGAGTGGACGTCGAGTACGAAGTCGCACATCGGCAGCAGCACGGTCGTGAAGTAGTCGGCGATCAGCCGCGTGATGCTGCCTTTGGGATCGCCCGGAAAAATCCGGTTCATGTTGAGTCCGTCGATCGGCGACACCCGCGTTGCCTCCCGGAACGCCGGGTAGTTCATCATCGGCACGATGATGACGCGACCGCGGACGCGCTCCGGATCGATCGAATTGGCGAGTGCGTGCAGCGCGACCGGTCCCTCGTATTCGTCGCCGTGATTGGCGCCGGTCAGCACCGCGCCGGGGCCGTCGCCATTCTTGACGCAGGCGATCGGCAACATGATCGAACCCCAGGCGGAGTCGTTGCGCGAATGCGGAATTTTCAGGAAGCCGTGCTGCAGGCCGTCCCGCTCGAAATCGATGCTTGTCGAGATCGGATTAGCCATGGCTATTTGACCAGCAAGCGCTGCTCGACTTCGGCGAGACGCTCGTAGCCGTCGTCGGTGATGACGATCGCCTCGGTGATTTCGAGGCCGCCGTCGTCGAGCCACAGCGCCGGCATGAAATGCAGCGTCATGTTCGGTACGAGCTCGGTGGTATCGCCGCGGCGCAGGCTGATCGTGCGCTCGCCCCAGTCGGGGGGGTAGGACAGGCCGATCGAGTAGCCGGTACGATTGTCTTTCTTGAAGCCGTGGGTTTCGAGCGTGTCGAAGAATGCGATCGCAACGTCCTCGCAGGTCTTGCCGGGGCGGGCGTTGTCGAGCCCGGCGTGCATTGCGTCGAGCACGGCCTTTTCGGCGTCGAGGTATTTCTGCGGCGGCGGCCCGAGCGAGATCGTGCGCGACAGCGGGCAGTGGTAGCGCTTGTGGCAGCCGGCGATTTCGAAGAACGTAATGTCGCCGGGCTCGAGCTTCGAGTCGTCCCAGGTCAGGTGCGCGGCGGTCGCGTCGATGCCGGTCGGCAGCAGCGGCATGATCGCCGGGTAGTCGCCCCAGTGCTCGCCGGCGCCGGCAATGCCGGTGCGGAATATCTCGGCGGCGAGAATGTTTTTTTGCAGGCCGGGCTCGATGATTTCGTAGATGTGCGCATGCATCGCTTCGACGATACGCGCGGCGGCTCGCATGTAGTCGATTTCGCGTGGCGACTTGACCAATCGCTGCCAGTTGACCAGCGCGGTTGCGTCGGCGAGTCTCGCTTGTGGCAAGTGTCGCTCGAGTGATTTGAAGGCGGCCGCGGAAAAGTAGTAATTCTCCATCTCGACGCCGATGGCTGCGCTGCCGTGGCCGAGATCGGCGATGATTTCCGCAAGCTGGTCCATCGGGTGACGTTCGGTAGACTGCACGTAGTGATCGGGGTAGTGGAGTATGCTGTCGGGCTCCAGCCAGGTCGTCCGCAGCGCGCCGGGCGCGTCGATGCCGCGGCCCCACCAGACCGGCTCGCGATCGTGCATGACGAGCACGCACTGGTGCACGTAAAACGACCAGCCGTCGTAGCCGGTCAGCCAGGCCATGTTGGACGGGTCGACGACGACCAGGCAATCGAGGTTTTTATCCACCATCGATTGCCGGGTCCGGTCGAGGCGCGCGGCGTATTCATCGAGGTCGAAGTTCAGTTTGGCGTCTTTGGGCATTTGGTTATTCCTAGGTGACGATACTGGTGCCGGCCTGCCGTTGGCGGCTGCGGCGAAACGCGAGCGTCGCGATCGCGGTGTCTTGTATACCGGTGCCGGTCAGGTCGCAGAGCGTGATTTCTTCGCGCGTTGCGCGCGCAGCGGATTGCTGCGAGATGACCTGGCCGAGCTCGGGATGAGGTGCACCGGCTTCGACGATTCCACGCTCGATCGCGTGGTGTAATTCGCCGAGCGCCTCGACCTGCGCGAGACGGTCGCAAAAGTAGCTTGAGCCTGCGGCGATAATCGCGGGGTCTATCTCGTTTTTGTGCTCGGCGTCCGAACCCATCGCGGTGACGTGCTGGCCCGGACGTAAGTGCTCGGCGAGCAGGATCGGTTTGTCCGCCGGTGTCGTCGTGACGATGATATCGGCGTCGGCGGTCGCGGCGGCGACGTCGGCGCGGGCATCGACCGGGATGCCGAGTTTCGCCGTCAGCTCGGCGGCGCGCGCGGCGGCCTTGTCCGGATCGCGCGCCCACAGCGCCGCCGACTCGATGTCGCGCACCAGCGTCAGCGCCTCGAGTTGCAAGCCGGCCTGCACGCCGGCGCCGAGAATCGCCGCGCGGCGGCTGTCGGCGCGCGAGAGATACTTGGCCGCAACCGCGCCGGCAGCGGCGGTGCGTACGTCGGTGAGATAGCCGTTGTCGAGCAACAGGGCCTCGACCAGCCCGGTGCGCGTGCTGAACAGCACCATCAGGCCGTTGACGCTCGGCAGGCCGAGGCTCGGGTTGTCGAAGAATCCCGGGCTAATCTTGATCGCCAGGCTGTCGACGCCGGGAATGTAGGCGGTCTTGACGTCGATTTCGCCGTTGTGCTCGAGTATGTCGAGGCGCATGATCGGCGGCATCACGACCGCCTTGGTCGCGAGCGCGTGGAAGGCGTCCTCGACGCAGGCGATCGCGTCGAGATCGAGTTGCACGAGGTTGCGTAATTCCGCCTCGGTGAGGATGCGAATGTCGGGCATCAGCCGGATTCCTCGCCGTTGACGATGCGGCGATGCAGCTGCATGTCGATGTTCTGGCCGCTCAGCAAAACCACGGTCTTGTCGCCCGGTTCGATCTTGCCGGCGAGCAATGCGCCGAGGCCGACCGCGCCGCCGCCCTCGAGTATTATCTTTTCCTCGAAGTAGGCGTGGCGGATGCCGTCGGCGATCTCGTCCTCGGTCAGCGTCACGCAATCATCGACCAGCTCGCGTACGATCGCGAAGGTATGGCGGTTGTCGAGACCGATACCGCCGCCGAGCGAATCGGCCAGCGTCGGCAGTTCTTCGACTTCGACCGGGTGTCCGGCGCGCAGCGATTCGACCATCGCCGCGCCGCGCTGCATCGAGATGCCGATGATTCGCGCGGCGGGCTTTTGCCGCTTGATCGCGAGCGCGATGCCGGAGATCAGGCCGCCACCGGACAGTTGCACGAGTACGCAATCCAGGTCCGGCACCTGCTCGAGCATTTCGAGACCGAGGCTGCCCTGGCCGGCGATCACGTCGGCGTGGTCGAAGGGCGGAATCATCGTGTAGCCGTCGTCGGCGACGAGCCGTTTGGCTTCGACCTCGGCTTCGTCCTGCGATTTGCCGTGAATGCGAATCTCGGCGCCGAGTTCGCGGATCGCGTCGAGCTTGTTCTGCGGCACCAGTTCCGACATGCAGATCACGCACGGGATTCCGTGGCGGCTCGCCGCGAAGGCCAGCGCGCGGCCGTGGTTGCCGGTCGACACCGCGACCACGCCGGTCGTGCCGGCGGGCAGTTGCAGGATTGCGTTGGTCGCGCCGCGCAGCTTGAACGCGCCGGTGGTCTGCAGGTATTCGTGGGCGAGCAGAATCTCGGCGCCGCAGCGTCGCGACAGCGAGGCCGACGGGGTAATGCGCAGCGGTTGTACGTGCGCGGCGATGCGCTCACGCGCCGCGACGATGTCGTCGAGTTCGATTACGGGCGTCATCGCGATGCGAGCCGGTCGTGCAGCATGCGCGCACACATCAGGTCGAGGTGGCCGCCGCCGCCGTTCTTGAACAGCGTGATCTCGTTGTCGTCGGTTCTGCCGGGATGGCTCCCCTGGCACAGTTCCGACAGCGACGCGAGTACATCGGCTTCCGAGATCACCCCGCTGGCGAGGGGAATCATCAATTCGCCGATGTGGTGGATCGTCGTCTCGCGCGCGTCGACGAACAGGCTGCCGCGGCGCAGGCACTCGTCGTCGGCCTCGCGCATCTCCGGCGTGAAGGCGCCGATCAGGTCGACGTGCACACCGGGCTTGAGCCACGCGCCCTCGATGACCGGCTCCGGGCGGCCGATCGCCGAGCAGATCAGGTCGGCGTCGCGCGCGCCGGCCTCGACCGTGGCGACGGTTGCGAATTCTACCGCCGGGAATGTCTTGCCGAGTTCTGCGCACAGGCGCTCGGCCTTGTCGACACTGCGGTTCCAGACCCTGACGGTTTTCAGCGACGGGCGGACCGCCAGGTGCGCGGCGACGAGATGCGGCGCCATCTGCCCGGCGCCGATCATCAGCATCGACTCGACGTCGGCGCGCGCCAGCAGTTTGCTGCCGAGCGCCGAATCGGTGGCGGTCTTGATCCAGGTCAGCGCGGTGCCGTCGAGGCAGGCAACCGGCGTGCCGTGCTTGCCTTCGAACAGCACGTATACCGCCTGGATGGATGGCCAGCGGGCTTCTATGTTGTTGCGCGGAAACACCGTGATGACCTTCGCGCCGACCGCTTTTTCCGGCTGCCAGCCGCTGCGGATGAAGAAGTGGCCGAGGTTGCCGTCGGCGTCGGTTGAATCCATCATCAGTTCGTCGACGAGGCCGATCGGCTCGTGGTGCATCGCGGCGAGTTCGTCGACCATCGCCGCGAACGACAGCTGATCGAGCATCTGGCTGGCATCGAGCATCATCATGAGCGGGTTCCCCGGCTGCGCTGGCGGTTGTAGACTGTTTTGCCGTTCGAGTGTACTGAAATCGGGCGTTCAATAACAACGGCCGGGGGGAGAAATTCACATGGACCAGCAGCGCAACGAACTGGGGCAGCCGATCGGTTTTCCGCTCGATGACTGGAGCGCTTGCGCGCATCCGCGCGGCGCTTCGATGGAGGGACGTCTGTGCCAAATCGAAGCGCTCGACGTCGAACGCCACGCGAGCGACCTGTTCGCGGCCTTTGCCGAGGACTGCGATGCAAGCGGCTGGACCTATCTGCCCTATGGCCCGTTCGCCGACGAGGCGGAGTTCCGCGACTGGCTAGCAACGGATTGCCGCGGCGACGACCCGTGTTTTTTCAGCATCATCGAAATTGCCAGTGGCCGGGCGCTCGGCATGGCGAGCTACCTGCGAATCACGCCCGCGGTCGGCGTGATCGAGGTCGGCCACATTCATTTCTCGCCGGCGATGCAACGCCGGCCGATCTCGACCGAGGCGATGTACCTGATGATGCGCCAGGTGTTCGACGTTTGGGGCTATCGCCGCTACGAATGGAAGTGCGATGCCCTGAACGCGCCGTCCTGTGCCGCCGCGGTGCGTCTCGGATTTCTGTTCGAAGGGCTTTTCCGCCAGGCGACGATCTACAAGAGGCGCAATCGCGACACCGCGTGGTATTCGATGCTCGATCGCGAGTGGCCGGCCGCGAAAGCAGCTTTCGAAGCCTGGCTCGAGGCGGGCAATTTCGACGCCGACGGGCGTCAGCGGAGTTCGCTGGCGGCCGGGATGCAGGCCGCGCTCGCGCCGCTGCGTCAGGCGTCGTCCTGAGCGAAGGCCCTCGCCAGCGCGTCGGTGTCGTATAGCCGGCGCACGCTGCGGCGAATTTCGATCCAGCGGTAGCGCACCGAGTTCTTGACGATCGGTTCGTCGCTTTCCTTGAGTTCCTCGGCGATCGGCGACCAGTGGTATAGCGCGTCGGGACTGGCGCTGAAAACGGTGTCGTCGTCGCGCTCGCGACGCCAGTCGCAGGCTTCGATCCGTTGCAGCACCTTGTCGCGCGCGGCGACAAAATCCGGGCCGGCCTCGTCGGGTTCGCCGGCTTCGTCGAGCACGCGACGCAATGTAGCTGGCAACACGGCGGCGACGCGCTCGGCGTCGAATTGCTCGGACCGAACCAGGTACTGACCGCTGTAGACGCAAAGATCCGACACGCAGGCGAGCCAGACGTGCCACTTGGCGATGTTGATCGACGTCAGCAAGTCGGGATTCTCGAACATTTGTGGGAAACGCGTTCCGGCGCGCGTGCGCAGATATCCATAGAGCGATGCCTGCGCGACGTGACTCGCGCGCGTCGCGATGAACTCGGCGAGCGCGTCGGCGTCGTCGACCGGGGTTTCGCGCCGCCGGCGACCCACGCCGAGATATTCGCTCAGGTTATGCCAGTATTCGCGGGTAAAAATCGGGTTGACCCAGTTCCTGATGATTTCGAGCGACTTCACGAGTTTCGGTCTCTATCTGTTACGAAACGTAACATCCGTGGTAAAAAATTAGAAAAAACTACACCTTTGGCGCCTAACCGGGCGCTAATACTAGGGTTTTTGGCTGGCAAATGCCAAAAAATCTGGGCATATTAGGGTCGCGGAAAAACCATAAATCTTACGCACAACCCGAAAACAGAAGTTGTAACTCAATAAACCAGGGGGAACAAATGAACGATAACTCCAGACGAGAGGAGCATTGGCGTCGCACCAAGGGCCTGATGATCATTACTCTCAGCATTTGGTTTATCTTCTCCTTCGTAGTGCACTGGTTCGCCAATTCCTTGAACTCGGTGGAATTTTTCGGTTGGCCGCTCGGCTTTTACATGGCCGCGCAAGGCTCCGAAATTATATTCGTCATCACCCTGTTCTGGTTCGCGCGAACCCAGCACAAGATCGACACCGAATGCGGCGTCGCAGAGGAGGAATAGACCATGTTTAAAAAATACGGAGGCGGGGCTTTCATCGAAAACCTGCCGAAGATCTATGGCCTGTATACCGGGGGATTCCTGGTATTCGTGCTGCTCATGGCGATCCTCGAGCAAATGGGCGTCGGCGCCGATACCATCGGTATCCTGTTCGTCGCTTTCACGATCGTGATCTACGCCGGTATCGGCGTGCTGTCGCGGACCATGGCGGTCGACGCATACTACGTCGCCGGACGCCAGGTGCCAGCCGTGTTCAACGGCATGGCAACCGCCGCGGACTGGATGTCGGGTGCATCGTTCGTTGCGATGGCTGGTGGTATCTACTTCGGTGGCCACGGTTACCTCGCGTTCGTCGTCGGCTGGACCGGGGGTTACATCCTGGTCGCGTCGCTGATGGCGCCGTATCTGCGGAAATTCGGTTGCTACACCGTGCCGGACTTCATCGGTACGCGCTACGGCGGCAAATTGCCGCGCTTCTTCGGCGTGGTCGTGCTGGCGGTTGCATCGTTCACTTACGTGACCGCGCAGATCAACGCGACCGGCACGATCGCGGCGCGCGCGCTGCAGATCCCGTTCGAGGTCGGCGTATGGTTCGGCCTGCTGGGTATCCTGCTGTGCTCGATGCTCGGCGGTATGCGCGCGGTGACCTGGACGCAGGTGGCGCAGTACATCGTACTGATCATCGCCTACCTGGTGCCGGTCTTCTGGATGTCGAACAAGCAGGGCTTCGGCCTGATTCCGCA
>JBFFXR010000148.1:0-7833 GCA_041569645.1 Gammaproteobacteria bacterium | reverse complement strand
GCGTCTTCCTTGGCGACAAGGTCTGATTCGACGCGCCATCGTTCCGCCGCGGCCCCGGCTTCGAGGTTTGCGTTAGAATCTGCTTTGCAACACAATCGGGCGATTCGACGAGCGAGGCGCGCATGATTTCATCCGGGACGATGCGAGGGTTTTTACTGGCCCTGCTGCTGGTGCCTGGCGTGTCTCTCGATGCGCGCGCCGCAACGACGCAGGCCTACGTGCATTTCGGCGCGGTTTTGCTCGGCGAGGCGCCGGCGGGCAATCGCAACGCGCGCCGCCCTCGCATCGGCTACCTGCCGATCGGCACCGTGGTCAGCTACGACACCGAGGCACCGAAGACCCGCATCTTCAACTACGCCGAAGACGTCTACGAGAACTATCTGCGCGTGCGCTCGAGTATCGGCTTCGAGGGATTCATTCGCGACGATCTCGTGACCGAACTCGACGCGCGCGAAGTTCTCGTGCCGCTCGGCTATAACATCAATATCCGCGCGCTCGATTCGGACGCCGTGCTCATGCAGGTCTCGCGCGCGGCCGACAAGAACGGTTCGACGCCGATCGAGGTCGTCGCCGAGGAGGTCGAGCATTATCGCGTTCGCGTGGTCCGCGCCGATGGCGAGGTCGTCGAGGGCCGGATCTCGCGGCCGCTGGTCGATGGCGGCCGACTGGTCAGGTTGTCGAACCATACCGACCGCTTCCTGCCCGATATTCGCGTCAGCAGTCCGGCCCAGTTCGTCGACGAGCGGCTCGCCGATTTCGGCGCCTTCGTCAGCGAGCGCGCCGGCGAGTCCGCCGCGACGATCGTCGAATTCCTGAAACGGATGAATGCGTTGCGCTGCCGCGTCAGCAGCGCCGCCGACGCGCAGTTGAGCGCGAAAATCTTCGGCACCGGTCTCGGCCTGCGGTTCGATTTCGTGCTCGCCGAGCGCAACGCGATCTACTCGATCAAGACGCTGAGCTACAGTCTCGATGGCGAGGACTTCGCGAGCTTCTACGAGCTGCACGACGTGCGCTGCGTCGACGGCATCCCGCACCGGCTCGCCAACCTCGTGTTGCTGGCCGTGGACGATCCATCGCGGCAGATCATCGTATCGCTCGAGGACCTGCCGCCCGGCCTGAAATCGAATTGGGCCCGGTTCGACACCGACAGCTCGCGCAAGATGATCATCGTCGACGGCTTCAAGGCCTATGACGAATTCATGCAGCACATCGGCCAGTCCGGATTCCTGCGCGACCTGCCGTACCGCGACCGCCTGGTCCTGAGCCATGCGTTGCTGAAAGAGCTGGCGCATTTCTCGACGCCGGATTGATTCGGCGGCCTTGCGTCCCCGCTGAACGATGATCGCATTGATTCGCAACTGGCTGGATCGCCGGACGATCGCGCGCTCCGACATCACGCCGGCTGAATGGGGCGCGGCCTTCGACGCCCTGCCGCTGCTCGACAGGCTCGACGCCGAAGAAAATCGCCGCCTGCGCGAACTCGCCATCCTGTTTTTACGCCGCAAGGCCTTCGAGGGCGCGCACGGTATGGCGGTCACGCGTGAAATGGCACTCGTCATCGCGCTACAGGCTTGCTTGCCGATCCTCGAGCTCGGCCTCGACGCCTACGCCGGCTGGTCCGCGGTGATCGTCTACCCGTCGGGTTTCGCAACCCACCAGGTCTACGTCGACGAGTTCGGCGTCGAGCACTTCGAGCGGCGCGATCTCGACGGCGAGGCCTGGGAGCGCGGCCCGGTGCTGCTCGCCTGGGACGAGGCCGGCCGCGCCGGCGAGCGCGATGGCTTCAACCTCGTGATCCACGAATTCGCGCACAAGCTCGACATGCAAAACGGCGACGCCAACGGTTTCCCGCCGCTGCACGCCGACATGGACCCGAAGGCCTGGACCGACATCTTCAGCAAGGGCTACGAAGACTTCGCGCGTAAGTGCGACGCCGGCATCGACCTCGGCATCGACTGCTACGCCGCCGAGGCGCCGGCCGAGTTCTTCGCCGTGATGTCCGAGGTTTTCTTCGAGCGCCCCGACCTGCTCGACCGGCACTACCCGGCGGTCTACGCACAACTGAGAAAGTACTACCGCCAGGATCCGCTGTTCCGCCTGCGCCATCCGGGGCGCCATTGAACTTGCCGCGATAATCGCGATCCAAATCGCACAGGCAAGGGAGGGACGCGTGAGCCATTCATTCGCAACCGGCGCCAAGACCGGGCCGCACAATCCGTCGACTCGGTTCTGCCCGAAGCGCATTCTGATCGTCGAGGACGACCTCGACATCAGCCATTTGCTCGAAATTCACCTGCGCGACTGCGCGTTCGAGGTCGATGTTGCGCGCGATGGCGTCGACGGGCTCGAGCGCGCGCGCCGCGGCGACTACGCGATGATCGTGCTCGACCTGATGCTGCCCGGGATCGACGGGCTCGAGATCTGCCGGCGCCTGCGCGAGCGCAACTCGGGCGTACCGATACTGATGCTGACGGCGAAATCCACCGAACTCGATCGTGTGCTCGGGCTCGAACTCGGCGCCGACGATTACCTGACCAAGCCGTTTTCGATTCTCGAGCTGCAGGCCCGCGTCAAGGCGATCCTGCGCCGTGTCGAGCGTGCGACGCGGTCAACGGCGATCGATAGCGAGCGAATCGAGATCGACCGGCTTGCGATCGACGTCGCCGGGCGTGGCGTTTCGCTCGCCGGCGCGTCGATCGATCTGACCGCGAAGGAATTCGATTTGTTGCTGCACTTCGCGCGTCATCCCGGGCGCGTATTCAGCCGTGCGCAACTGCTCGACCAGGTCTGGGGCTACAGCCACAACGGCTACGAGCACACGGTCAACTCGCACATCAACCGCTTGCGCAAGAAAATCGAGCCCGACCCGGCACAGTCGCGCTATATCGAAACCGTCTGGGGCGTGGGTTACCGGTTTCGCGATAACTGAGACACCGCGTGTTTCACAGTCTCTATTTCAAACTGGTTGTCGTGCTATTCACGCTGTTCATCCTGATCGGCGCGGTATTCCTCGCGGTGGCGATGTACACCGCGCCGATGTACCAGCAGGAGGTCAGCCAGCGGCTCAATCGCGATCTCGCGACCTATATCGTCAACGAGCACGTGCTCGTCGAGGACGGCCGGGTACGGCGCGATAACCTCGGCGAACTGTTTCGCAATGTCATGACGATTAACCCGAGCCTCGAACTCTACCTGCTCGACCCCGATGGCCAGGTCGTCGCGCACTCGATGCCGCGCGACCGGGTCAAGCGCCGCTGGATCTCGCTGGCGCCGATCAGAACGTTTCTCGCCGACGGCGGCGAGCGGGGTCTGATCATGGGCGACGATCCGAGCTTCGAGGATCGCCAGACCGGTTTCACCGTCGCGCCGATCGATTTCGGCAACGAGCGCCAGGGATACATTTACGCGATTCTCGGCAGCGAAAAGATCACTCACGTCACCGATCTACTGCAGCGCAGCCTGATCATGAAATGGAGTCTCGGCGCGGTGGTGATTGCGCTCGTCTTTGCCTTCGTCGCCGGCCTCGTGATGTTCTTCTTCCTGATGCGCAAGCTGCGCCTGCTGTCGACGGCGATGCAGCAATTCAAGGCCGCGAACCTGGTGCCGGAAGACACGGCCGCCGACTGCGACACCGAGTCGCTCGACGAGATCGAAGCGATGGCCGCGACCTTCGAGGCGATGGCGCGGCGCATCCAGCAGCAGGTCGACGGCCTGCGCGAAGCCGAGTCGCTGCGCCGCGAGCTGGTCGCCAACGTGTCGCACGATTTGCGCACGCCGCTGGCATCGCTGTCGGGTTTCCTCGAAACCCTGCAACTCAAGGCGGATACGCTGGGTGCCGACGAAAAACAGGCTTATCTGCGAATTGCCTGCGACAACGCCGCACGCCTGCGTTCGCTGGTCGAGGAATTATTCGAGCTCGCCAAGCTCGACGCCAACGAGGTTCAGCCGCAGCGCGAACAGTTTTCGCTGGCCGAACTCGCCTTCGATTTGTCGCACCAGTTCCACTTGCGCGCGCGCGAGAAACAGATCGACTTTCGCGTGGTTGCCGACGAGACCGTGCCGTTCGTCGTCGCCGACGTCGGCATGATCGAGCGCGTGCTCGAAAACTTGATCGACAACTCGTTCAAGCACACGCCGGATCATGGCCGCATCGAGCTGCAGTTGTCGGCGCGCTCGGGCCAGGTCGAAATCGCGGTCTCCGACACCGGCGAGGGCATCGCCCGCGACGAGCTGCCGCACGTGACGCGGCGTTTCTACCGCAAGCCCGCGCCCGTCGACGGCGTCGACGACGGCCTCGGTCTCGGGCTCGCGATCGCGTCGCGCATCGTCGAGTTGCACGGCAGCGAACTGGTCGTCGACAGCGCGCTGAGCGAGGGCACCGTGTTCAGGTTTACGTTGCCGGCGAGCCCCGGGCAGGAAGGTCCCCGGCCGCGGGCCGATTCGTGATAAAAATTTTATAAAACGGTGAAACCGGCGTGATGCCGGACGCGCATAGTGGTTGCGTCGAAATTCAGAGGCAGCAACCATGTACCAGCGCAGTAAACGAGCGGCCGGAGCCGCATTGATCGGCGGGCTACTGCTCGCGTCGCCGTTCGCGGCCAGTGCCGACGGCGCCAGCTATCACGTCACGATCACCAACCTCACCAACGCGATCAATTTGACGCCGATCCTGGTCGTGAGCCACCGCCGGCCGGCCGGCCTGTTTACGCCCGGCGTCGCGGCCAGCGCCGATCTGACCGCGATCGCCGAAGGCGGCGACACGTCGCTGCTCGCGGCAACCCTCGGCGGCATGGAGCAGGTCGTCGACGTGCAATCATCGGGCGGGTTGCTCGGCCCGGGCGCGTCGGTGACCGTCGTCGTCGACGCGTCCGACGGCGCGCGGCGCATCAGCCTCGCGTCGATGATGCTGCCGACCAACGACGGCTTCATCGCGCTCGACGGCGTCAAGGCGCCGCGGCACGGCTCGCGCAGCTACGTCTCGCCCGGCTACGACGCCGGCACTGAGCCCAACGACGAGTGGTGTGCGAACATTCCCGGGCCGACCTGCGGCGGCATCGGCCTATCGCCCGGCATGGATCCGGGCGACGAGGGATACGTTCACATCCACCGCGGTATCCACGGCGTCGGCGATCTCGACGCGGCAGTGCACGACTGGCGCAATCCGGTCGCGAAAATCACCATCACGAAGGTCGGCGGCGACGATTAGCCCCGACGAGAATTGAAGTGGGGCGCGCCAGGACTCCCCATTACATCACGCAAGCACCGGGCGCGCTCCATTTTCTCTTCCGGAATCGGACAGACCGTTGACTCGTTTGGCCTCGGGCGATACGAGTCGATGGTCACCCCCACGGTAACCAGACGAGCGGTTCGACACGGTAGCTGACGCGGATCACGACGGCCCGTTCGTCGAGCGGTTACGCTGTTGCAATGTAGTGATATGATCGACGATCCGGGGCAGGATGACGGCGGTGGTGGCTCCTTGTTGGGAACATCTCGAACACGGCGCCGATATCGGCGTCCGCGGTTTCGGCGACGATCCGGCGCAGGCATTCGCGCAGGCGGCGCTGGCCCTGTCCGCGGTTGTCACCGATATCGATCGGATCGAAACGACCGAAATGGTAGAGGTCGAGTGCGAAGCATCGGACTACGAAATGCTGCTGGTCGACTGGTTGAACGAGATCGTCTACCAGATGGCGATCCGCAGGATGCTGTTCGGCCGCTTTGACGTCGCGATCGACGATCATCGCCTGACCGCGCGGCTCCACGGCGAGACCGCGGATCCGGACAAGCACCAGCCGGCGGTCGAGGTCAAGGGCGCCACCCTGACCGAGCTCGGGGTATATCAGGCGGACAACGGCGAATGGATCGCGCAATGCATCATCGACGTCTAGCGCGACAGGGGCCAGGCGATGGACATCAATCGATTCGAGCAACGTGACGAAATTACCTGGGAAATCCCGGCGCACGGCAAGATGCGGGTACCCGCGATCATCTACGCCGATCGCGCCCTGATCGAGGCGATGGACGACAAGGTTTACCAGCAGGTGACCAACGTCGCGACGCTACCGGGCATCGTCGATCACTCTTACGCGATGCCCGACGCGCACTGGGGCTACGGTTTCCCGATCGGCGGCGTCGCCGCATTCGATGCCGACGCGGGCGGGATCGTGTCCGCGGGCGGCGTCGGTTTCGACATCTCCTGCGGCGTGCGCTGCCTGCACACCGGGCTCGGCAGGAATGATATAACGCCGGTCAACGACGCGCTCGCCGACGAACTGTTCCGGCGGGTGCCGGCCGGTGTCGGCAGCACCGGCTGCATCCGCCTCGATAGCCAGGACATGGAGGCGATGCTCGGTGGAGGCGCGCAGTGGGCGGTCGAGCAGGGCTACGGCGAACAAGCCGATCTCGAGCGCATCGAGGAACGGGGCCGCATGCGCGGCGCCGACCCGAGCCAGGTGTCGGACAAGGCCAAGCGTCGCCAGCGCGACGAAATGGGCACGCTCGGCTCGGGTAACCATTACCTCGAGGTCCAGTACGTTAACGAGGTCTACGCCGACGAGGTCGCGGCGCGCTTCGGCCTGCACTCGGGCGACGTCGTCGTCAGTATTCACTGCGGTTCGCGCGGTCTCGGTCACCAGATCGGCACCGAGTTCCTGCGGCTGATGGCGAGTGGCGCGCGCGATTACGGCATCGCGTTGCCGGACCGCGAGCTGGCCTGCGCGCCGATCAGATCGGACCTCGGCCAGGCCTACCTCGGCGCGATGCGCGCCGCGATTAACTGCGCGCTCGCCAACCGTCAGATCATCACCCACCTGACGCGGCAGGCATTCGGCGCGGTTTTCCCTGGCAGCCGGCTCGATCTGCTCTACGACGTGTCGCACAACACCTGCAAGCTCGAGATTCACGAATTCGGTGGCGAGCGGCGCGAACTCTACGTCCACCGCAAGGGCGCGACGCGCGCCTTCGGTCCCGGCCATTCGGAACTGCCGCCGGCACTGCGCGACGCGGGCCAGCCGGTGCTGATCGGCGGCTCAATGGGCACCTGCTCTTTCGTGCTCGCCGGCACGCGCGAAAGCGAGCAACGCGCTTTCAGCTCGGCCTGCCACGGCGCCGGGCGCGCGATGAGTCGGCGCCAGGCCAAGCGCCAGTGGCAGGGTCGCCAGATCGTCGATGAGCTCAGGCGCGAGGGCATTGTTATTCGCAGCCCGTCACTGCGCGGCGTCGCCGAGGAGGCGCCGCTCGCGTACAAGGACGTGACTGCCGTCGTCGACGCCGCCGATCGCGCCGGGCTCGCGCGCAAGGTCGCACGCCTGAAGCCGCTCGTATGCGTCAAGGGATGAACCGCTCGTGAATACCTTGTTACGATGGATCTGGTTGATCACGCTGGTGCCCGCGGGCGTAGCGGCAGCGGTCGTGATCAGCGATAACCCGGAGACCGGCTTGCGCAGCTGGATATGGCGCGAGCGGGGCGTGTCGCTCGAACTCGTGCAGCGACTGCCCGACCAGGACCGGGCGTTTTTCGCGGCGCGCGGTTTCTCCCGCGACGAGGCCGACCGTATCGCCCGGGCGTGCGTTTTCCAGACGATTTTCCGCAACGACGGCGCGTCGCCGCTGGCCTACGATCTCGACGACTGGGTCGTCCTGCACGCCGGCGCATCGCACTCGCTGTTGACGCGGGAACGCCGGAACGACATCTGGCGCGAGAGCGAAGTCAGCCAGGCCGCGCGGATCGCGCAGCACTGGGCCCTGCTGCCGACGCGCCAGCGTTTCGAACCCGGCGATTACAACTGGGGCATGACCAGTTACGGCCTGCCACCGGGCAGCGCGTTCGAT
>JBFFXR010000147.1:0-7989 GCA_041569645.1 Gammaproteobacteria bacterium | reverse complement strand
GCGGCTATCGCGTGCTGCTCGCCGAAGCCGACCAGGAGCTTGGCGGCCGGCTCAATCGTGAAACGCGCCTGCCCGGGCTCGCCGAGTGGGCGCGGGTGCGTGACTGGCGGCTCGGTCAGCTGGCGAAGCTCGCCAACGTCGAAATCTATCCCGACAACCGGCTCGACGCCGACGCGGTGCTCGATCTCGAGGCCGAGCATGTCATCGTCGCAACCGGCGCGCGCTGGCGCGCCGATGGCGTCGGCCGGCATCGGCGCATGCCGTTCGCGGGCCACGCCGTCGACGCCGTAATCGGCGTCGAGGCGCTGCTCGATGGCGCCGAGCTCGACGGGCGGGTCCTCGTCTGGGACGACGACCACTACTATATCGGCGCCGCGCTGGCGACGCTGCTCGCGGCGCGCGGCGCCGCGGTCATTCTGGCGACGCCGGCATCGACGCCGGCGAGCTGGATGCAAAATACCAATGAGCATTCGCTGACGCTAGAGGCGTTGACCGCCGCCGGCGTAGAAATCGTCACCGCGCGCCGACTCGAGGCCTTCGAAGCCGGCCGCGCGATTCTCGACTGTGTCCACGGCGGCGCCGCGGTCGAACGCGCCGCCGACGCGGTCGTGCCGGTCGGCGCCAGGGTCGAGAACGATGCGTTGTGGCGCGATCTCGATGCCCGGCGCGCCGAGTTCGAGGAACGCGGCGGGCGCTCGCTCGAGCGTATCGGCGATTGCCGCGCGCCGGGCATCGTCGCCGCGGCGGTCTACGCCGGGCACCGCGCCGCGCGCGAGCTCGGCGCAAATAAAATTTCCGTCAAATCCGACCGAGTGGTAATGACATGAGCCGCGATCCGAAGTACGACATTCTGTTCGAGCCGGTCGAGATCGGCCCGGTGACGGCGCCGAATCGTTTCTACCAGGTGCCGCATTGCAACACCCTCGGCCACGGCAGGCCGCGCGCCGAGGCCGCCAATCGCGGCGTCAAGGCCGAAGGCGGCTGGGGCGTGATCTGCACGCAGGAAACCGAGATTCACCCTTCTTTCGACGCCTCGCCACACTTCGAGGGTCGAATCTGGGACGACCGCGACATTCCGCAACACCGCCTGATGACCGACGCGGTGCACGAACACGGCGCGCTCGCCGGCATCGAGCTGTGTCATGGCGGCCTCCACGCGTCGAACCTCTACAGCCGGATCGCGCCGATGGCGCCGAGCGATGTCGTGGTCCACGGCGACTACCCGATGCAGGCGCGCGCGATGACGAAGCGCGACATCGCCAATCTGCGCCGTTGGCACGTCGACGCGGCACGGCGCGCGCGCCGGGCCGGTTATGATATCGTCTACGTCTATGCCGGGCACGACATGAGCGTGATCCAGCATTTCTTCAAGCGCCAGTACAATCGCCGGACTGACGAGTATGGCGGCAGCCTCGAGAACCGCGCGCGGCTCGCGCGCGAAATCCTGCTCGACGTCAAGGACGCGGTCGGCGACGACTGCGCGGTCGCATTTCGTTTCGCGACCGACGAACTGCGCGGTGCGGACGGCTTGCAGGCCGACCAAGAGGGTCGCGAAATCGTCGCGCTGCTGGCCGAGATTCCCGATCTGTGGGATGTCAACGTCAGTGGCTGGGACAACGATTCGGCGACCGCGCGCTTCGAGCCGCTCGAGGGTTACCAGGAACCGTTCACCGCGTTCGTCAAGTCGCTGACGTCGAAACCGGTGGTCGGTGTCGGCCGCTTCACGTCGCCCGACGCGATGGTGTCGCAGATCAGGCGCGGCGTGCTCGACCTGATCGGCGCGGCGCGGCCGTCGATCGCCGATCCGTTCCTGCCGCGCAAGATCGACGAGGGCCGGCTCGAGGACATCCGCGAATGCATCGGCTGCAATATCTGCGTCGCGCAGGACATGATGGCGGCGCCGATCCGCTGCACGCAAAACCCGACCCAGGGCGAGGAGTGGAAGCAGGGCTGGCATCCCGAGCGCATCGCGCCGGCGGCGAGCGACGCCACCGCGCTGGTTATCGGCGGCGGTCCCGCCGGTCTCGAGTGCGCGCTGCAGCTCGCCAACCGCGGTTATCGCGTCAATCTTGCGGAAGCCGACGTCGCGCTCGGCGGGCGAATTTCACGCGAATGCGAATTGCCGGGCCTGTCGAGCTACGCGCGGGTGCGCGACTATCGCGCTTATCAACTGAGCCAGAAGCCCAGGGTTGAAATCTATCTCGGCAACCGACTCGACGCGGGCGACGTGCTCGAGCTCGAGATTCCGCACGTATTCGTCGCCACTGGCGCTCGCTGGTGCCGCGACGGCATCGGCCGGCAGCACGGCTTCGCGATCGGCGGCATCGATGCCTGCGACCGGGTGTTGACGCCGGACGACCTGTTCGCCGGCGTCGAACCGGGAAAGCGGGTGCTGATTTACGACGACGATCACTACTATCTCGGCGGCGCGATCGCCGAACGCCTGCGCGGCGAGGGCCGCGAGGTCGTGCTGCTGACGCCGGCGCCGCTGGTGTCGAGCTGGACGGTCAACACCCTCGAGCAGGAAAAAATCCACGCGCGGCTGCTCGAACTCGGCGTCGAGATCGTGACCGCGCACGAGTTGCTCGGGGTCGAAACGGGCGCCGCGACGATCGCCGACGTCTGCGCTCCGAGCCATAGTCGGCGAGTCGAATTCGACGACCTCGTGCTGATCACGTCGCGCGCGCCGGATACCGAGCTGTTCGCCGCGCTCGACGCCGAGGCCGGGCGCTTCACGACGCTGCGCGCGATCGGCGATTGTCACGCGCCGGGCACGATCGCCGCGGCGGTCTACGACGGCCACGCCGCGGCGCGCCATCTCGAATCCGGCGAGGACGTCTACGCGCCGCTCTACAACCGTGAGATTCCCGCGCTCGACTAGAGTCGGTTATTTCCCGTCATTGCGAGGAGTGGCCGGCCTGCGGCCGGGCACGACGAAGCAACCTCCCGATACTTGCCCGATCCCGGGCGCTTGCTTCGCTGTGCTCGCAATGACGCGGGCTTGGCTGAAACTACTTGCCGCGAGTGGCCGCGAAGACGTGCAGCATTTCGAGACCGAGGGTCGCGCCGGCGAGGGCGGTGACCGCGGCGTGGTCGTAGGCCGGCGCGACCTCGACAACGTCCATGCCGATCAGCCTGATGCCGGCAAGGCCGCGCAGGATCGCGAGCGCGTGTGCCGAGGCGAGGCCGCCGGCGACCGGCGTGCCAGTGCCGGGCGCGAAGGCCGGATCGAGACAGTCGATGTCGAAGCTCAGGTAGCAGGGCCGGTCGCCGACCCGCTTGCGTATGCGCGCGGCGACCGCGTCGGCGTCGATGCGATTGGTCTCGGCGGCGTCGATCACTTCGAAGGCGTGCGTTTTCGGATCGTACTCGGTGCGAATGCCGACCTGGATACTGTGCTGCGGATCGATCAGGCCCTCGCGCGGCGCGTGGTAGAACATGTTGCCGTGGTAGTAGGGCGCTTCGGGATCGCTATAGGTGTCGGTGTGCGCGTCAAAATGAATCAGCGCGAGCTTGCCGTGCCGCGCGTGATGCGCGCGCAGCAGCGACAGCGTGACGAAATGGTCGCCGCCGAAGCTCAGCGTCGCCTTGCCGGCTCCGAGCAGGCTGCCGTAATGCTCGGCAATTTGTGCAAACAGCGCCTCGTGATTGCCGTAGGGAAACTCGAGATCGCCGTAATCAGCGAGCGCGATTCGCTCGCGCAAGGCGAAATTCCACGGCCAGCGTTTCGCTTCCCAGGTCAGGTTGGCGCTCGCCGCGCGAATCGCCGCCGGCCCGGCCCGCGCACCCGCGCGACCGCTGGTGCCGAGATCGTAGGGCAGGCCGATGACGAACACGTCGGCGGCTTGCGGGTCGCGCGACAGCGGCAGGCCGAGGTAGGCGTAGACGTTGGCGAACATCGAGTCGCCCTGGGTGAAATCTTTCGTGCTCATCAGAGATACCAGTCGTATTCGCGTGCGCCGATGTAATTTTCGAACGCGGCAGTCTCGGCCGCGCGGTGGCGGCAGTAAAAGTCGATGAATTGCTCGCCGAGCACGCCGATCAGTCCGTCGCTGGCACGCGTCGCGGCGAGCGCGGCCGGCAGGTTCAGCGGCAGGTCGGCGTCGGCGCCGTCGACCGCGTCGCCGGTATCGGCGCCGGGATCGAGTTCATGCTCGATGCCGTGCAGCATTGCCGCCAGCGTGACCGCCATCGCGAGGTAGGGATTGGCGTCGGCGCCGGGCACCCGGTTCTCGACCCGCCAGGCACCGCCGCGCGCGAGCGGCACGCGAAACGCGACCGTGCGATTCTCGTAACCCCAGGTCCGGCTCACCGGTGCGCAGCTGATGCCGCCGCGAAAGCGCCGGTACGAATTGACGTTCGGCGCCCAGATCGACATCGCCGCCGGCATCGTCTCGAGCAGGCCGCCGATCGCGTGCATCAATCGCGGGTGGGCGACTTCGCCCGCGGCAAAGACGTTGTTGCCTTCGCGGTCGACGACGCTGATGTGCATGTGCAGACCGTTACCGGCGGCGTCGAGCAGCGGCTTGGCGATGAAGCTCGCGAGCATGCCGTGGCGCTTGGCAATCTCGACGACCGTGCGTTTGAACAGGCAGGTTTCGTCGGCCGCGCGCAGCACGTCGGCGTGGTGATTGAAGTTGATTTCGTACTGACCCGGGCCGAGCTCCGACGAGATCGCGCCGGTCTCGATGCCCTGTGCGCGGCAGGCGCGCAGGATGTCGTCGATGACCTGCTCGAAATCGGCGATCCGCGCCGCCGACAGCACCGTCGCGGTGTCGTTGCGTCCGGTTTTCGGGTTGCGCACGACGCGCAGCATGCCGTCGGCGTCGCGTTGCCCGTCGAACAGGTAAAATTCGAGCTCGAAGGCGACCAGCGGCTGCCAGTCCCTGGCGGCGAAGGATTCGACCACCAGCTCGAGCACGCGCCGTGGCTCGAACCAGACGGGCTCGGCGGTGCCGCAGGTCGTCGCGAGGATTTGCGCGCGCGGCTGGCTGCCCCAGTCGTGGCGCGCGAGGCTGCCGGGCACGAGATTGAAGTACGCGTCGGGATCGCCGTCGTCGATGCCGTAATAGAGACCGTCGAGCAGTTCGCCGAGCGTCGACAGCACGAACATGCTCGCCGGGAAGGCGAGGCCGTCGCGGGCGAAGGAATCGAGCTTGTCGAACGGGTAACGCTTGCCGAAGAAGTGCCCGCACAGGTCGACCGCCAGGACCTCGAATTCGTCGATCTCGGGATTGGCCGCGCGAAAGCGCGCGATCTCCGCCGCGAGGCCATCGGACTCTTTGCGCTTCGCCATCTAGGCAGAACTCCCGGGGCGCGGTTGTCGACTACTGTGATCACAAGTTGCCGCGCGAGCCGCGCCGGGCCGGTCGAGGCGCGCCTGCTTCGGTCCCGAAACAGTGATCACAAAGCGGGCTTGAATCGCGTTCAGGCGACCCCCTCGAAATAATCGTGAATTCCCTCGACCGCGTTGATCGACGCGATGCCGTCGCGGATGTCGGCCTCGATCGCGCGCCGCAGGCCGAAACCGTTGCGCTGGCGCAGCGCGTCGAGCGCCTCGGCGTGACGGTCGACGAGGTATGCCTTTTCCAGCCGGTCCATCGCGATGCGCGAAAACGGCCCGAGTTGCAGCCACAGGCTTTCGATCAATGGCACCGATATCTGGAACGGGTTGGCGCCGTAGAGCGTACGGTGAAAGTCCTGGTTGTCGAGACTGATCCGGTCGACGTCATGGCGTTCGACGGCCGCGTCGATGCGCGCGTCGATTTGCTCGAGGCGGCGAATATGCTCGTTCTGGACGTAGGGCAGGGCGCTTTCGGCGGCGTAAGTCTCGAGCAGGATCCGCAGTTCGCAAAGCTCGGCGAACTTTTCCGCGGTCATCAGCGGCACGATCACGCGGCGGTTGTTCTTGACCTCGACCGCGCCCTCGCAGGCTAGCCGGTGGAGCGCCTCGCGCACCGGCATCGGGCTCACGTCGAGCAGTTCGGCGAGGCCGCGTATCGTCAGCGGCTTGCCCGGCTCGATGCGGCCGCACATCAGGTTCGTGCGAAGTAACCGGTAGACCCATTCGTGGGTCGTGAGCGTCTCCGGCTTGGCCTCCATCAGCAGTCGCAAATCGCTGTTTTCGCCTTCTCCCATGTTTCCCTGTCGGTCGATCGAATGGCAAACATTTAATCACATTCGCCGTGAATGCGGCAATTCGGCTATTGCGCGCGAGTGCGCGCGGTGAATAATATGTGATCACTCGAGTGCGATCCGCCGGCGTCGACCCGCCGCGCCGGTCGCAAACAGACCTACAGGTGAGCAGGATGAAAATTGGAATTCTCGAAGCCGGGCTGCTGCGCGACGAGATGGCCGGCCGCTTTGATCCCTATCCGGCCATGTTCGAACGTTTCATCGACCAGTCGGGGCAAGCCTTCGACTACGACGCGTTCAGCGTCGTGCGTGGCGAGATGCCGGCCTCGATCGAACAGTGCGACGGCTGGTTGATCACCGGCTCGCGCCACGGTGTCTACGACGATCTCGGCTGGATGCCGGCGCTCGGGGAATTCATCCGCGATCTGGCCGCGGCGAAAAAGCCGCTGATCGGCGTCTGTTTCGGCCACCAGATAGTCGCCGACGCGCTTGGCGGCAAGGTCGTCAAGTCGGACAAGGGCTGGGGCGTCGGTCTGCATCACTACCGGATCGACGCGCCGCAGGACTGGATGCGCGAAGTGCCCGAATCGGTCGGCCTTTACGCCTTTCACCAGGACCAGATCGTCGAATTACCGCCGGATGCGCAGGTGTTCTCAAGCTCCGAATTCTGTCCTTACGCCGGGCTCGCCTACGGCGATTCGATTATCAGCGTCCAGGCGCACCCGGAATTCGAGGCGATTTACGAGGAAGCCCTGCTCGATGCCTATGGCGGTGGAATCGTGCCGGCCGACGTCACCGCCGCGGCGCGCGCGAGCATGGCCGGCGGGCGGCGGGCCGACACGCGCCTGGTGGCGGACTGGTTCGCCGAATTCTTCCGTACGCGACACGCGGCGACCGCGTCGGGCGCGGCGGCCGCGGCGCGGGCCTGAATGCCCGCACGAGGCCGGCGGGGACACGGGTAGCCGGAGTTACGACAGGGCGCGCAGCGGGTCGGTTTGCTGCGCGAGCAGGTAGTCTTCGAATTCGGCGCGCGGCATCGGCTTGCCGAAGTGATAGCCCTGGGCGAAATCGCAATCGAGCGAGCGCAGGAATTCCCACTGTTCGAGCGTTTCGACGCCCTCGGCGATGACCTCGAGTCGCAGGCCGTGCGCCATCGCGACGATCGCGCGGACCAGCACCTCGTTCTCCTTGTCGCCCGGCAGGTCCATGATGAAACTGCGGTCGATCTTGACCGTGCTGACCGGGTAATTCTTGAGATAGGACAGCGCCGAGAAGCCGGTGCCGAAGTCGTCGACCGACAGGCGCACGCCGCAATTGCTGATTTCGTTGATATAGGTGTTGACCTCGGGCGAATCGTCGAGCAGCAAGCCCTCGGTGATTTCGACCTCCAGCAGGTCGGGATCCCAGGTGTGTGACTCGATCGCGCGCTTGATCGCGTCGAACAGCAGATTATTGCGAAACTGAATCGACGACGCGTTGACCGCGATGCGCAGGCCGATGCCGAAGCGCTCGTTCCAGTGGACACCGGTGCGGATCGCGTTTTCCAGCACCCAGCAGCCGAGTTCCGGAATCAGGCCGGCGCTCTCCGCGGCCGGGATGAACTCGTCGGGGAACACCTGGCCGAGATCGGCGCTGTGCCAGCGCAGCAAGGCCTCGACCGACACCGCCTGACCCGAGCGAATATCGACGATCGGCTGGTAGTAGATTTCGAACTCGTCGTTGGGCAGCGCCTTGCGCAAATTGTCCTGCAGTTCGCGCTGGCGGTGGGCCTTCTTGTTGATGTCTTCGGTAAAGAAGCGAAACGTGTTCTTGCCGCCCTTCTTGGCCTGGTACATCGCCTGGTCGGCATGATGC
>JBFFXR010000146.1:0-8014 GCA_041569645.1 Gammaproteobacteria bacterium | reverse complement strand
GCCAATCGGCGCATTTCGCAATCGGAAGCCTTGCTCGCGAAACACAAAGAGACGCTCGAGGCGCGAGTCGCCGAGCGCACTGCCGAGCTCGCCGAAGTCAACGAATCGCTGCGTCGCAGCGAGGCGGCACTGCGCGCTATCCACGACATCACGACCGATAGCGACGCGGATTTCGATGCCAAGATCGATGGCCTGCTAGGCGAGGGTTGCCGCTTCTTCGGCATGGGTTATGCCGCGCTCGGCGTTGTTCGCGAGGAGGTCGTCGAAATCACCCATCGCGCCAGCCGCGAAGGGCACGATTTCGATTCCGTCGCCGATGCCGACCTGCTGCGCCTGGCACGATCTTTCGCGCGGGATCCGCTGCAGATCGCGAACCCGATGCAATCGGCCGCCGGCGAAACCGGGTCTGGGGGTCGGGCATTGGGAACCGCCTACCGGCGCGGAGCCGACGCGACCGGATTCATCCTGTTTTACGACGAGGGTGAGGATCCTCGCGAATTCTCCGACGTCGACATCGACATTCTACAATTAATGGCGCAATGGCTCGGCGGTGAAAGCGAACGCAAGGCGATCAACCGGCGTGCGCAGGAACACGAGAGTCAGCTCGCGCACGTCTCGAGGGTCAACACGATGGGCGAGATCGCGGCCGGCATCGCCCATGAGCTGAACCAGCCGTTGACCGCGATTCTGAACTACAGCAACGGCTGTCTGCGCTTGCTGCGCCGCGAGAGCCGCGATCGCGGCGAGCTGCTCGACGCGATCACCCGGCTCGGCGCCGATGCGCGCCGTGCCGCCGAAATCATCCGTCGCCTGCGTGAATTCATCCGTCGCGAGGACCTGAAGCACGAGCGATTTTTCTTGCGCGATTGCATCGATTCGGCGGTCGAATTATTGCGGCCGCGGCTCGATCAGTATGCAATCGACGTCGATATCAACTACGCGACCGAGGTGGTCCGCATCGATGCCGATCGCATACAGATCGAGCAGGTCGTCGTCAATTTGCTGCTCAACGCGATCGAGGCCCTGCGGGATGGTAACGGTGCCAGCAGGCGTATCGTGATCGACATCCGCGAGCAGGACACGGGCACGCTGGGCGTTGCGATCAGCGATACCGGCGATGCGCTCGGCGACGACGTGGTCGCGCACCTGTTCGACCCGTTTTTTACCACCAAGCCGGAAGGCATGGGCATGGGCCTGTCGATCAGCCGCTCGATCGTCGAGTCGCACGGCGGCACGATCGAGTACTTCGTGAACGACGCGCAGCTGCCGACGTTCCGCTTCAGTTTGCCGCTGTCATGAGTCGCGTCGAGCCGTCGAACGACTCGGACCAGACGGTATATGTCGTCGACGACGATTCGTCGGCAAGGGAATCGCTGTGCTGGCTGCTCAACACCGAGGGCATCGAAACGCGGGCGTTCGCGTCGGCCGAGGCGTTACTCGACGAATATTCGAGTGACTGGAGCGGCTGCATCACGGTCGATATTCGCATGCCCGGACGCAGCGGCTTGCAGCTGCAGGAGGCTTTGAATGCGCGCCACAACCGGATGCCTGTCATCGTGCTGACTGGTCATGCCGACGTGCCGATCGCGATCCGTGCGATGAAGCTCGGCGCGCATGATTTTCTCGAAAAGCCGTACACCGATAGCGAACTCCTCGTCAGCATCAGGAGCGCACTCGCGCGGGGCCGCGAAATCGACGATGCCGAGCACGCGCGCGAGACCGCGGCTAGCGCGTTGCAGTCGCTGAGCGAGCGCGAAGCCGAAGTCATGCAGCTGGTCGTCGCCGGCCACACCAACAAGACTGCCGCCGCCGAACTCGGGATATCCGACAAGACTGTCGAAGTGCATCGGGCACGGGTCATGGAGAAGACCGGTGCACGCTCGCTTTCCGAGCTAGTGCGTATGTCACTGATTATGCAGGAGAAAATTTGATCGGCGGAGTTAGGGTTTTCCCTAATGTTAATTTATCCCCCGCTGGCGTAAGCTGTCCGGCGGATCTTTGCATACGATCGAGGAGGAAACATGAAGACGATTACCACCCTTATCCTGTCGGCGTTGCTCGTATCGAGCTCGATGTTGACCGGTCAGGCGCTGGCCGGCGAGTATTACGGCAAGCAGAAAGTGGTTTACCACATCAACTACGACAACCCGAAAGCCCAGGCCGGCGCACTGCGTAACATTCAGAACCACATCAACGCCGTCGGCGCCGAGAATCTCGACCTCAAGGTCGTGCTGCACGGTAACGGTCTGTCGCTGCTGCTCGAACCCGATTCGCTCAATCGGTTGAAGAAATTCAAGCACGCCAACGCCGATCAGAACATGACCGCCAAGGTCAGTGATTTGAAAGGTCAGGGTGTCCAGTTCGCCGTTTGCGCGAACACCGTGCGCGGGCGCAAGGTCGATGTCATGACCGATCTCTACGACGTCGATGACGAAGACATCGTACCCAGCGGCGTCGCCGAAGTCGCCAAGCTGCAGCTCGAGGGCTACGCCTACATCAAGCCGTAGGCTGCCGTAGCCCGGTCATGCCGAGTTATCCGCCGGCGGGTCCACGTGACCGGCCGGCGGTCACTTGTCAGGCTCGTTGCGTCCAATTACCGAACTCCTGGAACGATAAGCAGACCGATGCGTGGTGGATCCACTGGAGCCGGATTAGCCTGGCTCGCGCTCGCGTTGCTGGTGACGATGGCGTCACTTCTCGCTGCAGGCCCGGCATTGGCCGGCCCGGGTTTCAAGAATTTGCAGAGCGGAAGCGCGCAGAGTCTCGACACGCACCGAGTCGACGGCAAGTGGCTGGTCGTCATGATCTGGGCCTCGGATTGCGAAATCTGCGACCGCGAGATCGGCTCGTATCAGGCTTTCCACGACCGTCACCGCGAAAAGATCGCGAAAGTAGTCGGAATCACCCTTGATGGCGAGGCGAGGCTCGACCAGGCGCTACGTTTCATCGCCGACCATCGGATCGAATTCGTCAACCTGATCGGTGAGCCCGAGGCCGTGGTCGATTTCTACCAGTCGGTCACCGGTAGCCGCTGGATCGGCACTCCGACGTTTTTGTTCTACGGCCCGGACGGCGAACTCAAGGCCAAGCAGGTTGGCGCGGTACCGCCCGAGATGGTCGAGGAATTCATCGCCGCCAGTACCGTCGCGCAATAGTCGTACGCAATCTGCGCCTCGCGCCCGTCAGCGCTATCGAGCCAATTTAGCCCTGACTCGAATTATTCTTATTTCCCCCTGGTTTCTCCTCAGAGTCGTTACCCTGCCTGATATTTATTGAAGAGATCGAGGACGACCGGGACGATCGACGCGACCAGCAGCAACGCCATCGAGATATTGAATCGGCGCAGGTGCACCGGATTGCGCAGGAAGCGCTGCAGGCCCGCGCCGAACGCGAGCCAGATGCCCGCGCAGGGTAGCGTGATGATCGCGAAACTCAGGCAGATGATCGCGACCTGCAAAAAGAAATTGCCATCGAGCGTCGTGTAGGCGGCGAGCGCGCTGCTGCCCATGATCCAGGCTTTGGCGTTGACCCACTGAAACGCCGCCGCCTGCCAGAAACTGATCGGCTTCGACGGCGCCGCGCCGTCGCCGCTGGCGCGCGCGTTGGCGATCTTCCAGGCGAGAAACAACAGGTAGACGATGCCGACCAGCTTGATGCCGTCGTGCAGCAGCGGGTAAACCTGGAACAGCGTGCCGAAACCCGCGCCGATCAGCGCGAGCATCACCGGAAAACCGATGCAGATGCCGAGCAGGTGCGGAATGCCCCGGCGCACGCCGAAATTGAGGCCGGTAGTCGTCAGCATGACGTTGTTCGGCCCTGGCGTGACCGCCGCGATCACGCCGAAGACGAGGAACGAGATGAACAGGTCGAGTTCGATCGGGCCGCTCCGGTCAATCCTTGCGGAACGTCATCCAGCGGCGCGGGTCGTTGCGTTCGCGGTAGAGCATGCGCAGGCTCGAATGAAACTCGTCGAGGTCAACGTGGCAGCTGCGGATATGGCGTCGCGCGCCGGCCGGATCGAAAGCGCTGCGACCATGCAGCAGGCGCTGATTGTTGAACACGAGCATTTCGCCGGCCGCGACGGTGAATTCGATCTGGCCCTCGCCGGCGTAGGTCAGCTCGAGCCAGGCGCGCACCGCGGCATAGAACGGCTCGACCTCGTCGAGCGCGCAATCGACCGGCGCCAGCGCGCGGTCGAGCAGGCGCACCGCGACGACTTCGCCGTCGCCGTCGAGATGAATGATCGGGTGCTGGTTTTCGAAGCGGCGGCCGGCGGCAAGGCTGCGATGAAAACGCGCCGGCACCCGCGCGAGGATCTCGAAGGCTGACGGATTGCGCTCGCGCAGCAGCGCGGTGACGCGAAAACCGTCGATCAGTATCGACGCGCCGCCGGCGGATGCCTGCTCGATGACGTGAAAAAAGGTGATGCCGGGCGGGTCGATACGATAAGGCTCGTCGGTATGCGGCGCGAGCGCCTGCGCCATGTCGCCGACGATCTCGGGCCGCGGCTTCGATTCGAGCTCGTAGATGCCGTAGTTGGTCATGCGCAACTTGCCGACCAGTGCGGCGATCGTCTCGGTATGCTCGCGCGCCGCGGGCACGCCGGTCAATATCGCGAAGCCGTCGTTGAGCAGGGTTTCGAGAAATTCGAGCCACAGATCGGCCGATGCCTGCGTCGCGGCAAGTTCGAAGCGGGGCAGGCGGGCCTGCATTTCGCTGCCCCAGAGCCGCGGACGGAAACGGCGCGCCGCGCGCGCCTCCGGTGACAGGCAGTGATAGCGCAGCCAGGCGAGGTCGCAGCGCGAACGATGCGCGTCGCCCCAGTCGATCTCCAGCTTGTCGTCGTCATGGGCGATAGCGATCGGTTCTGGACTGATTGGCTTGTCGGTCAGGCGCGCGTGCCGCACGGCGGTTTCGGTATCGCCGCAGCGCGCGCAGCGGCAGGCCTCGAGCAGCCAGATCGTCGGGTAGCGGCTGACGTGGCCGTCGGCCCAGCTGACTTCGAGCGTCGCTTCGCGGCAGGCGAGCGCGCGGATCTGCTGACTGGATGAGTTCAATGCAATCGTCGGGGTGTCACTCCAGCGCGCATGATTCATCATTGTTTCGGCGAAGGCAATTCGATTTTATCGCGGACCGGGTTAGACTCTCCGCGTCGTCCGGATTCGGGAGCCGACATGTCGGTCAGCGAAGAATTACTCGACGTCGTCGACGCCGAAGATCGTATCGTCGGCCGCGCGACGCGCGGCGAAATCCATGCCCGCGGCCTGATGCACCGCGCGGTGCATATACTGCTGTTCAACCGTGGCGGCGAACTGTTCCTGCAAAAACGCTCGCTCGTCAAGGACGAAAATCCTGGCCTGTGGGATTCGTCGGCGGCCGGTCACGTCGACAGTGGCGAGGACTACGCCGCTTGCGCGCGTCGCGAGATCAACGAGGAGCTCGGCGTCGACGGCGACATCGAGCTCGAAGTCCTGTTCAAGCTGCCGGCAACGCCACTCACGGGCTTCGAACACTGCACCGTGTATCGCGCGGTGCATGATGGTCCGCTGCGCCTCGATCCCGACGAAATCGACGACGGCGCCTGGATAGAGGTCGGCAAGATGGATGCGCGAGTCGCGACGGCCGATCCAAAACTCACCGAATCGCTGCGCCTGATCTGGCGGACTTACCGAAATCTGCCCGATTAACGATTGGTGACAGGGCATTGCGAGGAGGCGTAGCCGACGAAGCAACCTCGCGGATCTCGCCCGATACCCGGAGATTGCTTCGCTGGCGCTCGCAATGACGCGGCAGGCGGGGGATTGCTTCGCTGGCGCTGGCAATGACGTGCTTCTCTCAAGCCCGTATCGCCGACGTCCACGGTGTCCGATTGCCTATATACAAAGCGCTCGCCGGGCGTTTAAATGGCAATCCTTTCTGAAGATCCGGAGGCAGACATGGCCAGAATCGCATTGATCGTCGGCGCCGGCAGCGGCAACAGCGCATCCTTCGCCCGCGCGCTCGCCGCCGACGGTTACCGCGTCGTGCTCGCGGCGCGCAAGGTCGACAAGCTTGCGGACCTGTGCAACGAAATCGGTGCGACCGCGATTGCCTGCGACGCAAGCGAGGCCGAATCGGTCGCGGCGCTGTTCGAGCAAATGCGCGAGCAAATCGGTCCCGCCGAAGTCGTGCACTACAACCCCAGCGCGTACACCGCCGGGCCGATCACCGAGCTCGATCCCGAGCTCGTGCACCGGGCGCTGCTGCAAACCGTGTTCGGCGCGTTCCTGGTTGCCCAGCAGGCCGCGCGCGATATGCTCGAGCTCGGCCGCGGCGCGATCTTCTTTACCGGCGCGACCGCGAGCGTCAAGGGCTTCCCGAAATTTGCCGCCTTCGCAATGGGCAAGTTCGCGCTGCGTGGTCTCGCGCAAAGCCTCGCGCGCGAGCTCGGCCCGCAGAATATCCACGTTGCGCACTTCATCATCGACGGCGGCATCGCGTCACCGGGCCGCGATCTCGACGCCGAGGACGCGTCGAGCAACCCGAACGACGACCAGCTCGAGCCGGACGCAATCGCGCAGACCTACCTGGCGGTGTTGAAGCAGCACCGCAGCGCGTGGACCCACGAGCTCGATCTGCGGCCCTGGGTCGAAACCTTCTGATGGCCGAAGCGATCGATTACCTGGCGCCGGACGTGCCGCCGCGACTGCCGTGGCACGAAGTGCCGCTGGTACGCGCCAATGCCGACTCGGTCGCACCCTTCGGTCGTCTGGTCGACGATCCCGACGCCTGCGAAATCGAGATCGTGCAGTGGCCGGCGCAGGGCTGGCGGCCGGTCGACGCCGGCAGCGGCGACGAGGGGGGCACGGTCGAGGGCGTGTTCCACGCCGAGTGGCGCGGCGACGTGCTTCGCGCGCGCAACGACGCGGTGGCGGGCGATTACGTGCTCGGCTGGTCGACCGATCCGGGCGAAGCCCGCGAGGGCGCCGGCGGCACGGCGCCGCAGCGCGTCCTGCTGTGGCATCTGAATTACCACCCGGACGGCGGGCAGATGTTCTTTCCGCTCGCCGGCGAACCCTTCGTCGTGCCGCTCGCGCCGCCGGGTGACGATTTGCGCCTCGAGGATATCGTTGCACTTTGGTGCGACGGCAGCCAGGGGCTCTACATCCACCCGGGGATCTGGCACGAGGGGGTGTTTCCGGCGACGCCGGCGCAGGGTTTTCGCGACCGCCAGGGGCGCGTGCACGCACGTATCAGTTGCAACGTCGCGCGGGAATTCGGGGCTTTTCTGAAGGTGTCGCTGAGATTCTAGCTACGCTCGTCGAGAGTGATCCGGCGTGATACCCAGTTGGGCAATTTGTCGACCTGGGCGGCCTTAAGCGCCGCCTGGGTCGTATCTGACATCGGCATGCTGCGCTGTTCGCGCGTGCCGTAGTGAAGCGTCATGAACTCAGCGGTCGCACAAGGCGTGCGCTTGACCAGCATGCGGTGTGCGAACCAGATGCGCTTGGCGTCCGAGCCGAGCATCAGCGTCTCGATTTCCATCGTCGCCGGCATGCGCACCTCGCTGATATAGCGCAGGTGGGTCTCGACTGTATAGATCGCGCAACCGGTCGCGTCGAAGTAGTCGGTGCCGATGCCGAAATGATCCTGCATGATCCAGGTCGCATTGGAAAACGGCACGAGGTAATAGGCCTCGTTGAGATGCCCGTAGTGGTCGAGCCATGCTTGCTTGAGTGGTTCGGAGTGAAACGAAAAAATTGTCATGGCCGGATCCGGTTTGGCGAGTCGGCGCCCGAGTATAACCGATCGCCATGCTAACGGCAGACAGTGATCGAATTACGCCCTATTGGCGTATCCAACCTGGTTTGCAGATAGTAGAATCGCGCGATGCCGAACGTCATCGAAGTCAAGTCCCTGGCGAAAACCTACGCCGGCGGGTTCGAAGCCCTGCGCGCGGTCGATCTCGAAATCGAGGAAGGCGAGATTCTCGCGCTGCTCGGTCCCAACGGCGCCGGCAAGACGACGCTGATCT
>JBFFXR010000145.1:0-8033 GCA_041569645.1 Gammaproteobacteria bacterium | reverse complement strand
GGCCGAAGAATTTAAAATGTTTCACGTGGAACATGGTATAATCAAGCCTCGAAATTTCAGCTAGATCCACGCATGTCGAACTACGACTCTTCTAGCATCCAGGTGCTAAAAGGCCTCGATGCCGTGCGCAAGCGTCCGGGCATGTACATCGGTGATACCGATGACGGCACCGGCCTGCATCACATGGTTTTCGAGGCCGTCGACAACTCGATCGACGAAGCCCTCGCGGGCCACTGCAGCGAGATTCGCGTCGTCATTCACGGCGACGGTTCGATCTCGGTCAAGGACGACGGCCGCGGCATTCCGGTCGACCTCCATTCCGGTGAAGGGCGATCGGCCGCCGAGGTCATCATGACGGTGCTGCATGCCGGCGGCAAATTCGACGACAACTCCTACAAGGTCTCCGGCGGCCTGCACGGAGTCGGAATCTCGGTCGTCAACGCGTTATCGGAAAGCCTGTCGCTGCGCATCAAGCGCCAGGGCCACCTGTACGTGCAGGAATACCGGATGGGCGAACCCCAGGGCGAACTCGAGGCAATCAAAGAAACCGATCAGACAGGCACCGAATTGCGCTTCAAACCCAGCGCGAAAATATTCAGTGATACCGAGTACCACTACGATATTCTCGCCAAACGTTTGCGCGAATTATCATTTCTGAATGCAGGCGTGCGCATTTACCTGTTCGACGAACGCACCAACAAGGAAGATCTTTTCGAATACGACGGTGGGATCCGCGCATTCGTCGAGCACCTGAATCGCAACAAGACGCCGATTCACGACAAGGTCATCGACATCGAGATGGAGATGGATGGTGTCGGCGTCGAGGTGTCGATGCAGTGGAACGATTCTTACCAGGAAAACATTTTCTGCTACACCAATAACATCCCGCAGCGCGATGGCGGCACGCACCTGTCGGGTTTTCGCGCCGCGTTGACACGCACCTTGAACCAGTACATGGAAAGTTCGCAGGTCAAGAAAGAGAAGGTCAATACCATCGGCGACGATTCGCGCGAAGGCCTGACCGCGGTGCTATCGGTCAAGGTGCCGGACCCCAAGTTTTCGTCGCAGACCAAGGACAAGCTCGTCTCGTCGGAAATCAAGGGTATCGTCGAATCGGTCGTCAGCGAACACCTGAAGGATTTTCTCGAGGAGAATCCGACCGATGCGAAATCGATCACCGGCAAGATTCTCGAGGCGGCACGGGCGCGCGAGGCGGCGCGCAAGGCGCGCGAAATGACTCGCCGCAAGGGCGCGCTGGACATCGCCGGATTGCCCGGCAAGCTGGCCGATTGCCAGGAGAAAGATCCGGCGCTTTCGGAAATCTATCTCGTCGAGGGAGATTCGGCCGGCGGATCGGCGAAGCAGGGCCGCGACCGTCGCACGCAGGCGATTCTGCCGCTCAAGGGCAAGATACTCAACGTCGAAAAGGCGCGGTTCGACAAGATGCTACAATCCGCCGAGGTCGGTACGCTAATTACTGCTCTCGGCTGCGGCATCGGTCGTCAAGAATTCGATATCAACAAGCTGCGTTACCATCACATCATTATCATGACCGACGCCGACGTCGACGGCTCGCATATTCGCACGCTGCTGCTGACTTTTTTCTACCGGCAAATGCCGGAACTCGTCGAGCGTGGTCACGTCTACATCGCCCAACCGCCGCTCTACAAGGTCAAGAAAGGCAAACAGGAGCGCTACGTCAAAGACGACAAGGAACTGAACGCCTATTTGCTGCAACTCGCGATCGAAGGCGCCGAGCTTCATCTCGCCGAGGATACGCCGCCGATATCGGACCTGGCATTGGAAAATCTCGCGCGTCAGTACATTACGATCCTGGCAATATTCGAACGCCTCGAACAGCACTTGCCGGCGGAAATTCTCGCCGAGATGGTCGATATGCCGGCGGTCGACGAAGCGCGCCTGTTGGATGAGCAGGCGATGGCAGAGTGGGGCGCCTGGCTCGCCGAACGGCTCAATGCGGAAAGCGAAAATTCCGTGTCCTACAAAGTGTCAGTCAAGAGTGACGAAGACAGCAACCAGTACGGCCTCGAGATCGCCAAGCGCCTGCACGGTATCACGACCCGGAGCACGCTGTCAGGCGACTTCTTCAACAGCGCGGACTACCAGGCGATCGCCCAATTCGTCGCCCAGGCCGGTGATCTGTTCGGCGCCGAATCCTACGTCAGCCGCGGAGAGCGACGCCAGTCGGTCGGCAAGTTCGGCGAAGTCTACGAATGGTTGATGCGCGAAGCGCGCAAGGGGCTCAATATTCAGCGCTACAAGGGCCTCGGCGAGATGAATCCGAACCAGCTCTGGGAGACGACGATGGACCCCGAAAACCGCCGCCTGCTCAAGGTCCGTATCGAGGACGCGATTGCCGCCGACGAGGTGTTCACGACGCTGATGGGCGACCAGGTCGAACCGCGACGCGATTTCATCGAGAGCAACGCGCTCAACGTGAATAATCTCGACGTCTGATGCCGATAATACAACTTCTTGATTTTACTGAAATTATCTCTATATAAGATAGGTTGAATTCTTTTAACGGAGCAACCTCATGGATATTGGCAGCATCATTTTCTGGGCCGCCGTGGCGCTCGTGCTGGTTTACGCGATCAGCATCTACAACCACCTGGTACGGCTCAAACACAATGTTTCCAAGGCCTGGTCCAATATCGACGTGTTGCTCAAGCAACGCCACGACGAGATCCCCAAGCTTGTCGAAACCTGCAAGCAGTACATGAAATACGAGCAGGAGACCCTCGAGAAAGTCATGCAGGCACGCGCGCAGGTCGCGCAGGCGCGCGAAAACCAGGACGTCGCCGGACTCGGTCTCGCCGAGGGTGCGCTGCGCATGGGTCTGGGTCAACTGTTCGCGCTGGCCGAAGACTACCCGGAGTTGCGCGCCAACGAAAACTTCCAGCACTTGCAAAGCCGCATCAGTACGCTCGAAAACACGATCGCCGATCGCCGCGAGTTTTATAACGAGTCGGTCAACATCAACAATATCGGCATCGAGCAGTTTCCCGACATCATCGTCGCGCGCCTGCTCGGATTCGGTCCGCGCGACCTGCTCGAATTCGAGGCAAGCGAAATCGCCGACGTCAACGTCAAGCAACTGTTCAATACCTGACGCGCGCTTCGTCGCCGGCCATGCTGTCCTGGCTCGAATTCGAACTCAGACAGATGCCGTCGACGGAATACCTGGCGCTCTACGGCGTCGGCATTCTGTTGCTCGGCTTTCTCGCCTACTATACCTTCGCGGCCTACCGCCGGTTTCGATTCATGGACGGTACCGCGACGTCGAAAATCCGTTCGGCGCCGCAGGGGCACGTCGAATTGAAAGGCCTCGGCGAATGGTTGCCGAACGGCGCGATCAGTTCGCCATTCAGCGCCAGCCGCTGCGTCTGGTATCACTGCACGATCGACAAGCGGCGTCGTAGCGGCAAGCGCACGACCTGGACGAACATTTCCGACGAGCGCAGCGAGCACCTGTTTCGCCTGGTCGACGATACCGGGGAATGCGTGGTCGACCCCGACGATGCGCACGTGATCCCGGAAAGTGATCGGACCTGGTACGGCAACAGCGCCGAAACCGGCAAGCAGGGGCCCGGCGGCGGCCTGCTGAGCCTCGGTATCGGCAAATACCGGTTTCGCGAACGCCTGATTCGCCCGGCGACGCAGATCTACGCGCTCGGCGCGTTTCATACCGTTTATAGCAATCCATCCAACGAACTCGTAACGAACCGGGTCGAAGACCTCGTCAAGCAGTGGAAGCTGCAACCGCAACGCTATCTGCGCGATTTCGATCTCGACCAGAACGACAAGATTCAGCAAGACGAATGGCAAGTCGTTCGCGCCGCGGCTCGCAAGCAAGTGCTCGCCGAAATCGCCCGCGAGCAGCGCGAGCAGCACGTGCTGTCGAGGCCGCTCGACCGCAAGCATCCGTACATCCTGTCCGCGGTGCCCGAGGAATCGCTGGTTTTGCGCAAGAAGCTCAAGGCGTATTTCGCCGGCGGCACGGCATTCGTGATTTTCAGCGCGCTGGTCGTCATGTACTCGATACGCGCGCCGCTGCCGCTGTAAACGTGTAGACTACGCGCCCAGAATCCGAACTGCAGGAACCGATTTGTCCAATCCGCTCCTCGAGGCGCGCGAATTGCCCGCCTTCAG
Source organism: Gammaproteobacteria bacterium (assembly GCA_041569645.1). Classification (GTDB taxonomy): domain Bacteria; phylum Pseudomonadota; class Gammaproteobacteria. The sequence goes on along the minus strand of JBFFXR010000145.1, from coordinate 3,860 downwards.
CCGCATTACGCCAGACGTCGTCCAGCCGGCGATCGAGCGCCTGATCGACGATAACCGCAAGGCCATCGCCGAGCTCCTGCGGCAGCCCGCGTTCAGCTGGAAAAACCTGATCCAACCGCTCGAGCTGATGAACGACCGGCTCGACAAGGCCTGGTCGCCGGTGCGCCACCTGAATGCGGTCAAGAGCAGTGAGGAGTTGCGCGCGGTCTACAACGCCTGCCTGCCGCTGCTCGCCGAATACTCGACCGAAGTGAGCCAGAATCGCGAACTCTACGCGGCCTATCGCAGCCTCGCGGAATCGCCCGAGTATTCGACTTACTCCGCGGCGCAACGCAAGACGATCGACGATGCGCTCAGGCATTTCCGCCTCGGCGGAGTCGAACTCGAAGGCGAGGATCGCGCGCGCTACCAGCAGCTGCAAAAGGAATTATCCGAGCTGCAGTCGCGCTTCGAGAACAACCTGCTCGACGCAACCCAGGCGTGGCAGTACGTCACCGAAGACGCAGGCGAGCTGGCCGGCCTGCCGGAATACGCGCGCAATATGCTGCGCCAGCTGGCCGAGCAAAAGGGCCTCGCGGGCTATCGCATCACGCTCGACATGCCGTGCTACCTCGCGGTCGTCACGCACGCCGACAACCGCGACCTGCGGCGCGCGATCTACGAAGCCTTCGTGACGCGCGCTTCGGATGAAGGAATTACCGATAAAAGCTTCGATAATGCGCCGATCATGGGAGAAATTGTCGCGAAAAGGCAAGAAAAGGCAAAATTATTGGGATTTGCCAACTACGCCGCCTATTCGCTCGAAACCAAGATGGCGAAATCGGTCGATCAGGTCGTCGGGTTTCTCGAAGATCTTGCCGCGCGCTCGCGCGCGGTCGCCGAAAACGAGGTCGCCGAACGCCAGGCATTTGCCGAATCGCTCGGTTTCGACGACGAACTCGAGGCCTGGGATTATCCTTACTACGGCGAAAAGCTGAAACAGCACCGTTTCCGGATTTCGGACGAACAACTCAAGCCTTATTTTGCCGACCATCGGGTCGTCGGCGGCCTGTTCGATATCGTCCAACGGCTATACGGCGTGCGCATCGCGCGCGTCGACGGTGAAGTCGACCGGTGGGACGACGCGGTCGGTTTCTACCGGATTTCGAGCGCGGATGGCGAAGCCATCGGGCATTTTTTTCTCGATCTCTACGCGCGCGAAAAAAAGCGTGGCGGCGCATGGATGGACGAATGCGTCAATCGCTACCGGATCGACGGCCGCACGCAATTACCGGTCGCCTACCTGACCTGTAACCTGACGCCGCCGATCGGCGACGAGCCGGCGCTGTTTACCCACGACGAAGTCATCACGCTGTTTCATGAATTCGGTCACGGCCTGCACCACATGCTGACTCGCGTCGACGTGCCGGACGTCGCCGGCATCAACGGCGTCGAATGGGACGCGGTCGAATTACCGAGCCAGTTCATGGAAAATTTTTGCTGGGAGCGCGAGGCGCTGGACCTGTTTGCGCAACACTACCAGAGTGGCGAAAGCCTGTCGGACGATTTATTCGAACGAATGCACGCGGCGAGGAACTTCCAGAGCGCGCTGCAAATGCTGCGCCAGATCGAATTTGCGTTGTTCGACATTCATCTGCACGAGGACCCGTCGATTAGCGGCGCGGCGAAGATCCAGTCGGTGCTCGATGCGGTGCGCGCGCAGGTGTCGGTCGTCAGGAATCCGCCGATAAACCGTTTCCAGAACGGTTTCTCACATATCTTTGCAGGCGGATATGCCGCGGGTTATTATAGCTACAAGTGGGCGGAGGTCCTGTCCGCCGATGCGTTCGCGGCATTTGAAGAAGAAGGCATATTCAATCCTGAAACGGGCAAGAGATTTCTGAATTGCGTACTCGAGCAGGGCGGATCCCGGCCGGCGATCGAATCGTTTCGCTGTTTTCGCGGTCGCGATCCCGAGATCGACGCATTACTTAGACACAGTGGAATAAATTAAACGATGTGGAATAGAGTCTTTTACGGGCTAATCTTCGTGATGCTCGCTGGCCCGCTCGCGGCCCAGGACGCGAGCGATGACGACCGGGATCGACAATACGTTACCGACCAGCTGCGGCTGTCGCTATACGAGGGACCGGATTCGTCGACCCGCGTGATCAAGCTGCTGCAGTCGGGCGACGTGCTCGCGATCGAACAAATTTCCGGCGCCTACGCGCTGGTGACCGACCCGGACGGCACCAGGGGTTGGGTCAAGCGCGGTTTTCTCGTCACCGAGCCGACGGGGAGAATCTTGCTGCAGGAAGAGCAGCAAAAAGTGCGCGAGCTCGAGGCGGAGATCGACAAGCTCGCCAACAGCAAGCTCGTCATCGACCAGTACGAGAAGGACATGGACGCGATGGTCGAGAAAATCGATGCGCTCGAACTGGAGAAACAACAGGCGCAGGAAAAAATCGCCGCGTTGCAAAGCGAGGTCGAAGCCAAGCAGCTCGAACTCGATCGCAGGGAAGCCGACACGACGCCGGCGTGGATCGTTTTGCGCGACACGTTTCTGCGTTACTGGCAGTACATCGTTCCGATGGTGCTGGTTATCATCCTGCTGAGTTACCTCCTCAGCAAGCAATTCATCGAAGCCCGGATCAAGTCGAAGTTCCACGGCATCAAAGTCTGGTAGATGGAATATCGCGATCTGCGAGACTTCATCGAGCAGCTCGAACGCGACGGTGAACTGAAGAGAATCTCGCAACGGATCGATCCGCACCTGGAGATCACCGAAATCGCCGACCGCGTATTACGCCGCGGCGGCCCGGCGCTGCTCTTCGAGCGGCCCGGCGACGGCGATATTCCGCTGCTCGCCAACCTGTTCGGCACCGAGCGCCGCGTCGCGCGCGCGATGGGCGAGGACCAGGTCGCGGCGCTGCGCGAAATCGGCAAGTTGCTCGCCTTCCTGAAGGAACCGGCGCCGCCGAAAGGGTTTCGCGATGCGCTGAAGACCCTGCCGATCTACAAGAAAATCCTCGACATGTCGCCGAAACTGGTGAAAAAAGCGCCGTGCCAGAAAATTCGCCTGTCCGCCGACGAGATCGACCTCGGCCGCCTGCCGATCCAGACCTGCTGGCCCGGTGATGCCGGCCCGTTGATCACCTGGGGACTTGTCACCACCCGCGGACCAAATAAGCCTCGACAGAATCTCGGTATCTATCGGCAACAGGTCATCGGCCGCAACCGCGTGATCATGCGCTGGCTTGCACAGCGCGGCGGGGCGCTCGACTACCAGGACTGGCGCGCGCAAAACGGCGACGCGCCTTTCCCGCTCGCGGTCGTGCTCGGCTGCGATCCGGCGACGATTCTCGCCGCGGTCACGCCGATCCCGGACGCGCTATCGGAATACGCCTTCGCCGGCCTGTTGCGCGGCGCGAAAACCGAGGTTGCGCGCTGCCTGACTTCCGACCTGGAAATCCCGGCGCGCGCCGAGATCGTTCTGGAGGGCCATATTCATGCCGGCGACGAAGCCGACGAGGGACCGTTCGGCGACCATACCGGTTATTACAACGAGGTCGAACGCTTCCCGGTCTTCACGATCGACACGATGACGATGCGCGAGAATCCGATCTATCACAGCACTTACACCGGCCGCCCGCCGGACGAGCCGGCAATCCTCGGGCTCGCGCTGAACGAGGTCTTCATCCCGCTGCTGCAAAAGCAGTTTCCGGAAATCGTCGATTTCTACTTGCCGGCCGAGGGCTGCTCATATCGCGTCGCCATCGTCAGCATGCACAAGCAATACCCCGGCCATGCCAAGCGCGTAATGATGGGGGTCTGGTCGTTTCTGCGCCAGTTCATGTACACCAAGTTCGTGATTGTCGTCG
>JBFFXR010000144.1:0-8173 GCA_041569645.1 Gammaproteobacteria bacterium | reverse complement strand
GAAATTGAGGAGGGCGGGGAAGAGAAGGCGCTCGAATACGCAGGTCAGCTGGACGGCTGGGAAGGCGGCAACCCGGTTATGACCCGGGAGCAAATCGAGGCCGCCAAAGCGAAAGTTTCACAACAGGAAAAAGACGACATCAAGTTTTCCTACGACCGCGTCAGTAAATTTGCCCAGCATCAGCGTGACAGCATGGTTGAATTCGAAACCGAACTGAGCCCGGGCCTGTTTGCCGGCCAGAAGTTGATTCCGATGACCACGGCGGGTTGTTACGTCCCCGGCGGACGTTACGCGCATATCGCGTCGGCTATCATGAGTGTCGCGACGGCCAAAGTGGCGGGCGTCGAAAACGTGGTGGCATGCTCGGTACCCCATGGAGAAGGTATTCATCCCGCCATCGTTTACGCCATGGATCTGGCGGGTGCCGATACCATTTTGCAGATGGGCGGTGTTCAGGGTATCGCGGCCATGGCTTTCGGGCTGTTTACCGGAAACCCGGCCGACATCCTGGTGGGCCCCGGAAACCGCTTCGTTGCCGAAGCCAAGCGCCTGCTGTACGGGCGCGTCGGTATCGACCTGTTTGCCGGACCGACTGAAATCGCGATCATTGCCGATGAAACCGCGGACCCCGAAATCGTCGCCAGCGACCTGGCCGGCCAGGCCGAACACGGACCGGATAGCCCCGCCTGGTTGTTTACCACGTCTCGCGAGTTCGGCGAAAAGGTCATCGAACTCATGCCGAAGCACATCGATTCACTGCCCCAGGTTCAGCGCGAGGCGGCCACCGCGGCCTGGCGTGACTATGGTGAAGTCATCCTGTGCGACACGCGAGAAGAAGTGGCCCAGATCAGCGATCAATATGCCGGCGAGCACCTCGAGGTCCAGGCCAAGGACCTGGACTGGTGGCTCGGTCGACTGAAGAACTACGGTTCCCTGTTCCTCGGTGAAGAGGCCACGGTTGCTTTCGGCGACAAGTGCTCGGGAACCAACCATATTCTTCCGACCAAAGGTGCCGGGCGTTACACCGGCGGTTTGAGTGCTGCCAAATTCATCAAGGTGGTTACCTATCAACGCCAGACCCGTGAAGCGACCCGCGAAGTGGGGGCGGCATGTGCCCGGATTGCGCGCAGCGAAGGCATGGAAGGCCACGCGCGCGCCGGAGATATTCGCCTGGCGAAATACTTCCCCGATGAAACTTTTGACCTGGGTGAACTGCGCTAGTCCCGGATATTCCGACAGCCGAGTCGTGTAGGCATATGTTGGACAACATCCGCCAACTGTTCGATTTGAGCGGCAGGGTTGCGCTGTGCACTGGCGCCAGCTCCGGTATCGGTCGGCGAATGGCGCTGACACTTTCACAGGCTGGCGCTGAGGTTGTATTGGTGGGTCGAAACGAAGCGGCGCTGGCCGAGGCGATGGAGCAGTTAAAAATCGAAAGTGGTGGCCGCGCCAGGTCGATTGCGGCGGACTTGCTCGACCGCTCTGCGCTTGGCGATGTCGTGGCCGAGGCTTCGGAGGCGTATGGTGCGCCGGACATACTGATCAATGCGGCCGGTATCAACTTGCGTGAACCCTGGGATGAGATAACCGAAGCCAGCTGGGACCAGACACTGGATATCAATTTGTCCACACCCTTCTTTCTGGCCCGGCATTGTATTCCCGGAATGAAACAAAAAGGTCGCGGCAACATCGTTAACGTCGCCTCGCTGCAATCTTTTCGGGCCTTCGCCAACGGCATGGCCTACGGCGCGTCCAAGGGCGGGATTGCGCAATTGACGCGGGCCATGGCCGAAGCCTGGTCGCGCTTCGGCATCGTCACTAATGCCGTCGCGCCGGGGTTTTTTCCGACCGAGCTAACCCGCAAGGTTTACGAAAATCCCGAGTTGCTGGCGCACAACGCAAGCATGACCGCAATCGGTCGAAATGGTGAGTTATCCGATCTGGACGGCGTGACCGTATTTCTGGCATCGGCGGCTGCTAACTACATCACCGGACAGATTATCGCTGTCGACGGTGGATTTACCGCAAAGTAGGGGTTAGATGTGAAGGCACTGGTTTATACCGCAAACGAAGAAATGACTTACCGCGACGAGCCGCCGCCGGCGCCGGCGCCGGGCGACGCGTTGATCGCGATCGATTCGGTCGGCATCTGCGGTTCCGACATGCACGCCTATCTCGGCCACGACCCGCGCCGGGTGCCGCCGCTGATTCTCGGCCACGAGGCCGTCGGCACCGTGCTCGAGGGTGCGACGCCCGGGCAGCGCGTCGTGTTGAATCCGCTGATCAGCTGCGGCGTCTGCGACGATTGCCTCGGCGGACGACAAAATCTCTGCGCCGAGCGCGACCTGATCGGCATGTACCGCGCCGGCGCGTTCGCCGAACAGATCGCGATCCCCGAGCGCAACCTGATCCCGGTGCCGGACGGCATCTCGAGCGCGCAGGCGGCGCTGACCGAACCCGGCGCGACCGGCCTGCACGCGATCCTGCTTGCCGAGCGCGTGCTCGCGCGGCCGCTGTCCGAGTCGCGCGCACTGGTGTTCGGCGCCGGCTCGGTCGGATTGCTGACCGCGCTGCTGCTGCGCGACAAGGGCGTCGAGGAGATCGTGATCGCCGAAACCAACCCGCTGCGCCGCGAACTCGTGCAGCAGCACTGCGATTTCACGCCGATCGACCCGGTCGCGACGCCGCCGGAGGCGCTGGCCTTCGACTGCGTGTTCGACGCGGTCGGCGGCGCGCCGACGCGCGCGCAGTCGATCGCGTCGGTCAAGTCGGGCGGGGTGGTCGTGCACATCGGCCTGATGGACAGCAAGGGCGAGATGGACGTGCGCGCGATGACGCTGCGCGAGATCACCTTCATTGGCACCTATACCTATACGCCGGTGGATCTGCGCGCGACGCTTGCCAAGCTCGCGTCGGGTGCGCTCGGCGCGCTCGACTGGATCGAGCAGCGCCCGCTAGCGGCCGGCGCCGAAGCCTTCGCCGAACTGCTCAAGGGCAAGTGCGCCGCGCCCAAGGTCATCCTCCGTACCGCCGACTGACTCGCGGGCGCGCGGGTCGGCGCGCGATAAAGCAATCTCCCGATGTCAGCCCGATTCGGAGAAGGATCGAACTGCTGTTGCTTCGAGTAAATTGACGAAGGGCATGCGTTGCTATCAGCAAGAATGCCTATTCGCTCCGCTCGATGCGCGATGGTTGCTCGGCCGGATCGAGTGGCGGCCGGTTATTCAATAACGGGTGTCGGTCGAGGCAGATCAGCAAGCCGTTCTTGAAACAGCGTTTCGGGATGTTGGTGAAGATCACGCGCCCGCCTTCGTGGATGTGCGACTCGAAACGCAGCGGGTCGTTTTCCGGGTGCGCGCCGGCGTTCGTCGCCAGCAGCAAGCTCGGCAACAGCACGGCCAGCGCCGACCCGCGCGTTATGGTATCGCGGTAGCTCATGCCGACCATCATAATTTCCGTGGCGATAACTGCAAGTCCGGGCCGCGCGTTCAGCGCCAGTTCACATCACTACCTTGAGTCGCCGCAGCTGCCGTGTGGCCGACTCGAGCGTGACTAAACCTTGATGCAGGCGATAATCGAAGACGAGCCGGCTGTCGTGAACAAACAATGTGTAGCGCGCGTATTGTTCGATACCGCTGCTGGTGCGAGCGATATTGACGACGAGCCGGTTCGGCTCGAGCCTTGCCTCGAGGATTTCTCCCGGGGCTAGTGGAGGATCGCTGCGGACGACTTCGAGACGGCGGTCGGCCGTGCCGCGCGCAAACTCGAACGTACGGCGAACCGGATCGGGCGGCAGGTGGTTCCACGTTAGGCCGATTCCGGCATCGGTTTGCCAGATGGCCAGATCGCCGTCGGCGCGTGGCGTATCGTCTGCGCTCGACGCTTCGGCGGCGCGGTCCAGCACCCAGACACCGAATATCTCATCGACCGGCGCCGCCCACAATCCGGCGGCGACGAAGAGCGCGAACATCAAGGTCGCAAATATGGCGCGCAACGGCGGTAGGCCGTTGCGCGCCGGGGTGCGGGCCGAGCCTGCGGCCCCGTATGCGCGATTAGCGGACTCGCGCCCGGTAGTACTCAACCAACGCATCGCGCGTCGCCGCCCGCCGCGTGGCGAACGATGCCGGCGCGGCCAGCGTCGGGACGCCTGCCGCCGTCGGTGCGGACTTCGACGTCAGCCGCTTATCGTCGTCATCCCGCTTGCGACTGCGATCTAGCTTCATGATCATGAGCCCGTTGTTAATATCGCTGGCGACGATCGTTTTGCTGTGCGGAAACGGGAAGATTCCCCACTGACCGAAAAACTCCGGCGCTGGTCGTGGTTCGGTATCGAGCCGACCGATTTCCTGCAGCCTCAGGTACCGCCCCTTGCGCGACAGCTTGATGACGCGGGTGCCGGCGTTGTAAACCGCCCAGTAGAGCTTGTTGCCCTTGCGCACGAAGTTGTGGTCGATCTCGCCGGGCGCGTCGACTTCGAAGCGCTCCTGGAAGACCGGGTTGTCGAGGTCGCGAATATCCACCACGTAGATTCCGGCGTTCGACACCGTGCCGGGCGGCGCATCGGTACCGCAAAAGTTGTTGCGAAAGAATCCGTCCGCCTCTTCGCCGTCGCGCAGCTCGTCGAGCTCGTCGTTGATCAGCAGGAATTCGTGTCGGTTCGACGAAGTCCAGCCCTGATGCGAGAAGCAGATACCCGGCACCGTGAACGATGAAATGACCTCGATATTGCTCTTGTCGGTGACATCCCAGATCTCGGTGGTACCGCCGACGAGTTCGCCCGGCGTATCGTCCTTGCGCATGCCACCGCGACTCGGCGCATCCTTTTCGCGACCGTCGAACACGAACGCGATTTCGCGCTTTCGATAGTCGCGGTCGGGGCCTTTGTAGTTGACCACGTAAATGTCGTGCTCGCCGAAGTCGGCGAGGCAGGAAACGATTTCCGGATTCAGCGGATCTTTCTTCAGGTCAAGGATCATCGTGTTGAAGCGCGACGGATGAAACGGGTGATCGTCGCAGGCAGTGGGTCCACTATTGTCGAGGCCAACGCCCATGACGTAGGCGAAACCCGTTTTCTGGTTGACATAGATATTGTGGGCGCTGTCGTAGCCGCCGGCGGAGAACCTGGCGGTCGGCTCGATCGTGAAGCTGGGGTCCGACGCGGCCGGCAAATAATCGAGCTGGTTGAGCCGCAAGATATTCAGAGTTGCGCCGTCGGCTTCGGTCGTGAAGTAGGCGTAACCGGTGTACTGCCTGGAATCGCGATCGTCATCGTCGTCATCATCGTCGTCATCGCGGCGGAGCCCGGCGTGATCATCATCGTCGTCCCCGCGACTCGAGAAGACGTTATACACGCCGACATCACCCCACAGGTTGGAAAAGAGACTGGGAACCAGGGTCGGCATAAGGCCGATGAACTCGGGATTTTCCGGATCGGTGACGCGCACGATCGACATGCCGTCGCCGGTGCCGATCAGCGCGTATTCCTCGCCATTCGGCGACGTCCAACCCCAGATGTCGTTGAGCAAAACCCCGGCACGCGGCGTTACCGCGCCAATCTCGGCCGGCAGCAACTGGCTCAACAGTCGCATATTCTCGGTGTCAGGAAACGGCCCGACAGCGGGTTCCGGAAACGGCGGAAAATCCTGGGATTGCACGGCCCCGGACACGGCAAGCGACGCGATTACCAGCGCGCCGGTGAGCTTCTTTCCGAAACTCGCTTGCTTGAAATTCAGATAATGCATGGGAGACCTCCAGTGCGTTGCACGTTCTTGTTATAGGGGGGGTGTTCGAGCTTATAAGGCGGGTTTCCAATTGTCCAGACATCGGCCGCGGCGTCGATCGACGGTCGCGCCGGCAAGGACAAGATGCGCGTTTCGTAATCGTTTTATATTCAGTCACCTGGCCCGACAATCGCGAGCATCAAATGAGATACCTGCGCTAAGTTGGATTTCGACTTTTCGACGAATGGTCGAATTTGCGGGCACGAATTCGCCTCCCCTGAGGTCGGATCGCGCCTCCGGCGCCGATGTGACCGGCACGCAACGGTGATCAGGGAACGCGAGAATGATACGGTTGGTCCGAGCACAATCATCCAGCGGAGCGAATCCCATGAGCGAGTATCGATTATTGAACCGGGTTTGCATCGTCACCGGCGGCGCGTCCGGCATCGGCCGCGCGATTGCGATCCGTTTTGCCGCCGAGGGCGCGCGGGTCGTGATTGTCGATCCGCGCGGCGATCCGATCGAAGGCGGCGAGCCGACGCTCGACCTGATCGCCGCCGCCGGCGGCGACGCGCGGGCGCTCGCGGTCGACGTCGCCGATCCGGATGCGCTCGAAGGAGCGGTGAACGACGTCGTGGCCGAACACGGCGCGCTCGACGTGATGATCAACAACGCCGCGATCTATACCGGCACGAGCCTGCTAGAGACCGCTCCGGAGCAATGGGATCGTGTCATGGCGGTCAACTTGCGTGCGGTTTTTATCGGTTGCCAGATTGCAGTGCGGCAAATGCTGACGCAGGAACCGCGGGGAGAAGCGCGCGGGCGCATCGTCAACATCTCGTCGCAACACGGCATGATCGCGTGCCCTGGCGATATCGCCTACGGCACGAGCAAGGCGGGCGTGGTATACCTCACGCGCCAGATCGCCAACGACTACGCCGCGCGGGGCATCGTCTGCAACGCGATCGCGCCGGGCAAGATCCTGACCGGTCGCAGCGACGCCATCGACGAAGCCTCGATCGATTATTCGCGCGCGCGCACGCCGATGGCACGTGAACCCCTCGGCCGACTAGGCGAGCCCGCCGATGTCGCGCGTGCAGCGCTATTCCTCGCCAGTGACGAGGCGACCTATATCAACGGCGAGAACCTGATGGTCGACGGCGGCTGGATGGCGTCGTGACGGGCCGAAACCGGTCTGCCGGTTCGCCGCCCGCTGGCTACGCTACTTGCGCAGCAGGTCGCGAATCTCGGTCAGCAGCAATTCCTCGGCGCTCGGCTTCGGCGGCTCGGGCGGCGGCGCGGCCGCTTCCTTCTTTTTGGTCGCGTTCATCGCCTTGACGACCAAAAAGATCGCAAATGCAATGATGACGAAATCGACGACGGTCTGGACGAACACGCCGTAATTGATCGTCACTGCCGGCTGGTCGCCGACCGCGGCCTGGATCGTCATCGCGAGGTCGCGAAAATCGACGCCGCCGAGCAGCAACCCGATCGGCGGCATCAGTACATCGGCGACGAACGATGACACGATCTTGCCGAAGGCGGCACCGATGACGATACCGACCGCCATGTCGACGACGTTGCCGCGCATCGCAAAATCCTTGAATTCACTAACCATGCCCATTTTGTTGTTTCCTCATTGTCGAAAAACTCGGGTCTTAAACCATTTTTCGCTAGTATGCGCAAGTAATATGTTATTTACCGGCGCCGGGGGCTCGTCCGCTGTCCGGCCGGCACGAAGGGGAGGAAGCCAATGCCGATCATCGAGCGCGATCCGTGGCGAATGCAGTATTTCGAGGACGTGATCTGTCCCGACGACGTCAGTATCCCGACCGACGACGAGCACGCCTACGAGCTCTATCCCGACCATCGCTGGATTTACAACAAGCTGCTGGTCTCCGACACGCAGGGCTTCGGCGGCGCGCCCCACGGCGTACCGCCACCGTCGTTCCCGGTGTTCAGTAAACCGATCTACAACATGCACGGCATGGGCGTCGGCGGGCGCATCATCCACAACGAGGCCGAGCTCGCCGAGAACATGCACGCCGGCCATATGTGGATGTCGCTCGCCGACGGCGAGCACGTCAGCACCGACGTCGTGCTGATCGGCGGCGAGGCGCAGTGGTGGCGCCACTGCGTCGGCAAGACCCTCGGTGACGGCGTGTTCGATTACTGGACCGTGCTTGCCGAGGAACGCCCCGAGATCGAAACCTATTGCGGCAACTGGTTCCGCAAGCATTTAAAGGGTTACAGCGGCGCGGCCAATCTCGAGACCATCGGCGGCAAGATCATCGAGGTGCACTTGCGCTTCGCCGACCAGTGGCCGGATCTGTACGGCGACGGCTGGATCGATGCGATCGTCGAACTCTACGCGAAGCGGCGCTGGCGCTACGCCGACGCCGATCGCCGCGAGGGCTATAGCGTCGTACTGTTCGGCGCACACGGCGTGCCCT
>JBFFXR010000143.1:0-8280 GCA_041569645.1 Gammaproteobacteria bacterium | reverse complement strand
TCGGTGCCGTTGTAATTGCCTTCCTGGGTCGCGGTCAGCAGCGGGTGCAGCACCTTGATCGGCGCCTTGAACATCTCGACGAATTCCATCAGGCCCTGGTTGGCGCGGCACAGCGCGCCCGAGTAGCTGTAGGCGTCGGCGTCGTTCTGCGCGTAGTGCTCGAGCATGCGAATGTCGACCTTGCCGACCAGCGCCGAAATATCCTGGTTGTTTTCGTCGCCCGGCTCGGTCTTGGCGATCGCGATCTGGTTCAAGATCGACGGCTGGATCTTGGCGACCTTGAACTTGCTGATGTCGCCGCCGTATTCGTTGAGTCGTTTTACCGCCCAGGGAGACATGATCTTGTTCAGGTAGCGGCGCGCGATGCCGTATTCCTGCTCGAGAATTTCGCCATCTTCCTCGATGTCGAACAGGCCGAGCGGCGATTCGAACACCGGCGAGTCCTTGATCACGTAGATCGGCTGCTTTTCCATCAGCGCCTTTAAGCGATCGGCGAGCGAAGACTTGCCGCCGCCGACCGGACCGAGCAGGTAGAGAATCTGTTTCTTTTCCTCGAGACCCTGTGCGGCATGCTTGAAGTAGGAAACGATTTGCTCGATCGAATCCTCCATGCCGTAAAACTCGTCGAAGGCCGGGTAGCGCGCGATGACTTTATTGGAAAATATCCTCGACAGGCGCGGATCCTGCGAGGTGTCGATCAGCTCGGGATCGCCGATGGCAGCCAACATGCGCTCCGCCGCCGTGGCATAGGCCAACGGGTTTTCCTTGCACTGCTCCAGGTATTCCTGCAGCGTATATTCTTCCTGCAAGTGGCGTTCGAAGCGCTGTTGATAACTTTCGAAAATGCTCATTTGGGCTACCTCTTCCATAATCGGATCAGGAACGGCGCCCCTCGCATTGAATTTTCATGGTCAGGCGCCGCCTGACGGGATTAGTCACTCTTGCGTGCTTGCTAATGCCTTGGGTGATCTAGCTAAAGCATAGTCAACTTTTAGACGAGAGCCTGTGACTTTCGTTCGCAAACTTTTCGTTTGCAAGCCAAACTTTTTCACAGTTTTACCATCGTCACGGACGTTCACCGCGTGCGCCCATTCAATACGATTATAGGCAGGTATGCAAGAAATTGACCAACTATGTTCATACGCATCGATCGACCCTCCGGATCGTGCCCCGCGACTGGCACTTGGAGCCTCCGGCTGCCAACTACGGAACCGTTTAAAATCATTGACTTAGCGCAATTATTCGGTGACATCGCCGGATTTTTCGGCGGCGATTTCGAGCGCCGCCCGGTAAATTTCGTTTTTCTTTTTGCCCGTAATTCGAGCGGCAATACTGACCGCCGTTTTGACGGAAATTTCCGCCAGTAACAATTTTATGACGTCGATATCGTCGTCGTTCAGCCGCACGTCGTCGGCATCCATTGCATTATCGATCAGGACAACGAACTCGCCTTTCGCGAGCTCGGGTTCGGCGTCGATCCGCGTGCGCAATTCGCTGGCGACACCAGTGAGAAAATTTTCATGGCGCTTGGTCATTTCCTTGGCGAGTACCATCGGTCGAGCGGCGAAAATTTCGTCGATTTGATCGAGCAGCGCGGCAATGCGATGGCTGGACTCGAACAGCACGAGCGTGCCCGCCAGCTTTCGCATTTCACGCAGCCGCTTGCCGCGTTCGTCGGATCTGGCCGGCAGAAAACCGAAAAAATGAAATCGATCGGTCGGCAAGCCGGCGGCCGACAGCGCGGTGATGACGCTGCTCGGCCCGGGAATCGGCGATATCCGGATGCCGGCAGCGCGCGCGGCGCGCACCAGGCGATAGCCCGGGTCCGATATCAGCGGCGTGCCGGCGTCCGAGATCAGCGCGACCGAGTCGCCCGCTTCGAGGTGCCGCAGTATTTCACCGCTGCGCTCGGTCTCGTTGTGTTCGTGATATGACAGCAGGCGGGCGCCGACGCCGATGCGATCGAGCAGTTTTCGACTGTGGCGCGTATCCTCGGCAGCGATCAGCTCGACGCTTCGCAAGACTTCGGTCGCGCGCGCCCCGATGTCGTCGAGATTACCGATCGGGGTCGCCACGATATAGAGTACGCCGGCCATGCAAAAGAGTGTACACTAACGCGCGTTTGCAACAGCCACCGGCTCGACTTCGCCCGCCGATGAGATCCCGTAAACTTTTTTTATTCGCGCTCGCGCTGCTCGCAGGCCTGGTTGCGTGTCAGACCGGACCACGCCCGCCGTCGCCCGGCGACGGCGTGACCGATGGCCAGCTGCTCGATGACGACGGCCGGGTCCTGACCCCGCTCGAGGAGATGCTGGTACGCGCCTTCGAATACGAGAGTCAAGACCAGTGGCTCGAGGCATCCGTACTCTACGAGGACCTCGCGCGGCAAAGCGAGCAGCCGGAGCGCTCGAGCTATCTGGTCAGGGTCGCCGAGATGTACTACCGCGCCGGCCTCTACGACCAGATCGATCCGTTTTTCGAATCGCTCGGCGAGCCGGATATCCTCGCGCAGGACCAGAAATACAAGGAAGTCGTCCAGGCGGGCGGCTATCTCGGCGAGGGAAAAATCTACCAGAGCCTGCTGAACCTGCCCGAAATCGACGATCTCGCCGATTTTCGCTACAAGGCCCTCGCGCTCAACATCCGGTCGCGCGGCGTGCTCGCGATCGGCAAGCCGCTGGAGAGCGCCAAGCTGCGCATGCAAATCGGCGATTTCCTGCGCACGCCGCAGGAAATCGAGAAGAATCACGAATTCATCTGGGATGCGCTCAACCGGATTACCGAACCGTCGATGATCCGGGCCCTGTCGGAGGCACAAACCGGCGAGGTGCGCGGCTGGCTCGAGCTCAACCTGATTGCGCGCCGCTCGAACATGCTGCCGGCCAAGATGGAGCCGTGGATCGACCAATGGTACCAGCGCTACGGCGATCACCCGGCGGCCGCGCTGTACGCGCTCAACCTGCTCGAGGAGAGTCGCCGGATCTTCATCGAGCCGACCCGGATCGCACTGATGCTGCCGTTCTCCGGGCGCCTCGAAAAAGTTGCCGACGCAATCCAGAACGGCTTTCTCTACGCTTATTACCAGGATCCCGGCAAGATCGCCGATATCGAAATCATCGACGCCAGTACCGATCCCGCGCAGTTCAACCTGCAATACGAGCAGGCAATACAGAACGGCGCCGACTTCGTCGTCGGGCCTATCGACAAGGAATTGATCGACATGCTGCAACAACGCGACGAACTCGACGTGCCGACGCTGACGCTCAACTACGGTAACGAGACCGACGACGCGGTACCCAATCTCTATCAGTTCGGCCTGCGCCCCGAAGACGAGGCCGAGCAGGTCGCCGACATCGCGCTGGCGCAGGGTCGCTACCACGCGCTGGTGCTGGTGCCCGATACCGAATGGGGCTATCGCCTGCAGCGCGCTTTCAGTCAACGATTCGAGAAGCTCGGCGGCCACGTCGTCGGCAGCGCGATCTATCCCGCGCAGAAAAACGATTATTCGCCGGCGATCATGAATCTTCTCAATTTGACCGCCAGCAACCATCGCAAGACCCTGCTGCAGCAAACGATCGAGCGACAGGTCGAGTTCGAGGCCCGGCGCCGGCAGGACGTCGACATGATCTTCATCGCCGCCAACGCGCGCCAGGCGAGATTGATAAAGCCTCAGCTCAAGTTTCATCACGCCCAGGATCTTCCGGTTTACGCGACTTCCAACATATCCTCGAGCTCGGGCACGCCCGCCGACGACCGCGATCTCAACGATATCCTGTTCGTCGACATGCCGTGGATGCTCGATAATCGCGACAACCGCGATTTTCAGCAGGTCAGTCAGCTGTGGCCCGAGGAGAGCCAGCGCTTCAGCCGGCTGTTCGCACTCGGCATAGACGCCTACCGCATGATCCCGTCGCTACGCCGCTTGATGGTCAACCCCGAAGAGGCACGCGCGCATCATACCGGCACGTTGACGGTCGACAATCTCGGGCGGGTCCGGCGTACGCTGCTGCTCGCGACTTACCGGGACGGCGTCGCGCGGATGCTCGAAACGCCGCCCGAACTGCAACTGACGACGTCCGGCCTCTCGCCCTGAAGCCATGCCGGGAAACCGCGACAAGGGACTGTCAGGCGAAATCGAAGCCCGCGCATTTCTCGAGCGCCGCGGCCTGCGGTGCCTGGCGCAAAACTTTCATTGCCGTTTCGGCGAAATCGACCTCGTCATGCGCGATGGCGAGGCCGTCTGCTTCGTCGAGGTCAAGTATCGCGGCTCGCACGCGTTCGGTGGGGCGGCTTTCGCGCTGCCACCGGCCAAACGGCGCAAATTGATCAAGGCGGCGCAGTGTTACGTCGCCGCCAATCGCAATTTCGCCGCGGCACCGCTGCGCTTCGATGCGCTATTGATTCAGCGGCAGGCAGATGGCTCCGACGAGATCGACTGGATCAGGAATGCTTTTCGGGTCGATGAAGAAATCGGGCAATAGCGGGATGGCTGTCGGCAGCACACGGAGTCAAAACAGAATTTCCGCCCCGGACTTGCCCGATCATCGCAGCCAGGCGCGGAAATTTTTTATTTGACCCCGATCTTGCACGAAGTGGGAGTTGTAGGCGGTGTATCCTGATTGAAGAATCCATGTTCCGGCCATCGCCGGCGCCACACCATCGGGGACAGACCAAAAAATGCCGCTAGATCTCTCGACGTCTGGGGATCGAGAGGCAATTTTTTACTTTGTCCCCTCGCTGACGCCAGCCATCCCGCTGACTACTCCGGACAGGGGATTCGGGTGAAGTCGATACCTACTTGATCACCTTGAGCGTGGGGCCTTTCGGCTTGTCGGCTTCGTCGCCCTTCGCCTCCTCGGTCTCCTCTTCCGCCGGAAACATCATGCCTTCGCCGTTTTCGCGCGCGTAAATCGCGAGCAGCGCCGCCATCGGACAGTACACGTCCTCGGCGACGCCGCCGAAGCGCGCCGAAAAGGCGATGCTGTCGTTATCGATCTCGAGATTCTGAACGGCTTGCGGCGCCAGATTGAGCACCAGCTTGCCGTCGCTGGCGATACCCGCTGGCACCCGCACGCCGGTCAGCGTCGTATCGACCAGAATATAGGGCGTGGCCTCGTTGTCGAGAATCCAGTCGTAGAGCGCGCGGACGAGGTAGGGTTTGCTCGAGGTCATGCGTGCGACCGCGATCAGGCCACCATATCGCGTTCCTGTTCGGACAGGCTGGCCTGAAATGACGGGCGCGAGAACACGCGCTTCATGTAGGTCGTAATGGGCTTGGCCGACTTTGGCAACTCGATGCCGTAATACGGCAGGCGCCACAGGATCGGTGCGATACTGCAATCGAGCAGGCTGAATTCGGCCGACAGGAAAAACGGCATCGCGCCGAACACCTCGGACGAGTTGACGAGGCTTTCCGCCAGCGCCTTTTTCGCCTGGGTTTTCTTCTTCTCGGTACCGCGCTCGATGTCGGGCAACAGGCTGAACCAGTCGCTTTCGATGCGAAACAGCGCGAGCCGCGCCTTGGCCCGCGATACCGGGTCAACCGGCATCAGCGGCGGGTGCGGGAAACGCTCGTCGAGATACTCGATCAGGACCCGCGCGTTATACAGGACGAGATCGCGATCGACCATCGTCGGAACCGTCGCGTAGGGATTCAGATCGAGCAAATCCTCGGGCAGGTTATTGGTGTCGACGTCGTGGATCTCGACGGTGATATCTTTTTCCGCGAGCACGATCCTCGCCCGGTGACACTCCGGATCGGTCGGCGACGAAAAGCAACTCATCACCGAACGTCGATTCGCTACAACTGACATATTCGCTAGTTCGGGTTAGTGCACGTCTTTCCAGTATTCCCGCTTGAGCGCATAGGCGAGAACCAGAAAGAAGAGCAGAAAAATGATGACGCCGGTCCCTACATTCTTGCGGGTTTGCTTGTAGGGCTCGCCGAGATAATCGAGAAACGCGACCAGGTCGTGGATCGTCTGATCGTACTCGGACTTGTTCATCGAACCCGGCTCGATGATCTCGAAGCCGGCAAGCACCTCGGTCTCGTTGCCATCGGCATCCTTGACGATGCGGTACTTGGGCGCCTGCAGCCCCTGCAGCTCGACCAGCACGTGCGGCATGCCGACATTGGCGAAGACTCCGTTATTAACTCCAATTCCTTCGCGGCTCGGGTCGACATAGAATCCGCGCAGGTAGTTGTACAGCCAGTCGACGCCGCGCGAACGCGCGATCAGTGACAAATCCGGCGGCACCGTGCCGAAAGCCTCCTCGGCGTACTCGTCGGTCATCGTGGTCTCCATCAGCTCGCCGACCTTGGTCTTCTGGCCGTGCAGGTCCGAGGTAAAGATCAGGTAATCGCGCACGACTTCATCCGGAATGCCGAGGTCCTTGCCGACGCGATTGAAACGCGAATAAGCCGCGGAATGGCAACTCAGACAATAGTTGACGAAGGTTCGCGCGCCGCGCTGCATCGCCGCCTTGTCGTCCCAGTCGATTTCGATCTCGTCGTTCGGATAGGTGTTGCCACCGCTCGCGGCGAGGGCCAGTCCCGGAACCATCAGGCCAAGGATCAGAATCAGGCTGCGCTTCATTACCGTACCCTCGCTGGAACCGGCTTGGTGACTTCGTTCTTGCTGATCCACCACAGGCCGACGAAGTAACCGAAATATCCGACGCTGAATATTTGCGCGAACATCGTCCGGGTCGGAGTCGGCGGCAATGCACCGAGGTAGCCAAGGCCGAGAAAACTGACGACCAGCATCGCCAGCAGCCACTTGAAGGTCGCCGAGCGGTAGCGTATCGAACGCACCTTGCCGCGATCGATCCACGGCATCAGGAACAGTACGATAATCGCGGCAAACATGGCGATGACACCGAGCAGCTTGTCCGGGACCGCGCGCAGGATTGCGTAGTACGGCGTGAAATACCATACCGGCGCGATATGCTCCGGCGTCTTGAACGGATTGGCCGGCTCGAAGTTCGGTTTCTCGAGAAAATAGCCACCCATCTCCGGCGCGAAGAACACCACCACGCTGAACAGGATCAGGAACACGACTACCCCGACCAGGTCTTTTACCGAGTAATAGGGATGGAACGGAATACCGTCGAGCGGCACGCCGTTTTCGTCCTTGTTCTTCTTGATGTCGATACCGTCGGGATTGTTCGAGCCAACCTCGTGCAGCGCGATGATGTGCATCACCACCAGCAGCAACAACACCAGTGGCACGGCGACCACGTGAAGCGCGAAGAAACGGTTCAGCGTCGCGTCGGAGATGACGAAGTCACCGCGGATCCAGACCGTCAGGTCCTCGCCAACCCACGGGATCGCGCCGAACAGCGAGATGATGACCTGCGCACCCCAGTAGGACATCTGTCCCCACGGCAGCAGGTAGCCCATGAAGGCTTCGGCCATCAATGCGAGGAAGATGAACATGCCGAAAATCCAGATCAGCTCGCGTGGTTTCTGGTAAGAGCCATACAACAGCGCGCGGAACATGTGCAGGTAGACGACGATGAAGAACGCCGACGAGCCGGTCGAATGCAGGTAGCGAAGCAGCCAGCCCCAGTCGACATCGCGCATGATGTACTCGACCGATGCGAATGCGAGCTCGCCGTCGGGCTTGTAATGCATCGTCAGGAAGATGCCGGTGACGATCTGGAGCACCAGCACCAGCAGCGCCAGCGAGCCGAAGTAATACCAGAAATTGAAATTCTTCGGCGCGTAGTACTTCGACAAGTGCTCTTCCCACATCTTGGTCAAGGGGAAGCGCGCGTCGATCCAGGCCAGAAAGCCCTGCTTGTCAGATTGCTCGCTCATGCCGTCGGCCCGTCCTCACCAATCAAAATCACGTCGTCGCTCTTGAAGTAATGCGGCGGCACGACCAGGTTGGTCGGCGCCGGCACGCCGGCGTAGACCCGCCCGGCAAAATCGAACGCGGAACCGTGGCAGGGACAGAAGAACCCGCCCTGGAAATCGCTCGTGATCTCCGGCCGGTAGGTCGGCGAGCAACCGAGGTGGGTGCAGATGCCCTCGATGATCAGAAATTCGGGCTTGCGCGAGCGATGCTGGTTTTGCGCATACTCGGGCTGAATGCTCGATTCCGAATTCGGATCGCGCAGCTTTTCCTCGATCTTCGGCAACGTGGCCAGCGCCTTCTCGTCGCGGCGCACGACCCAGACCGGCTTGCCGCGCCATTTGACGATGATTTGCTGGCCCGGCTGGAGCTTGCCGATGTTGGCCTCGACCGGCGCGCCGGCCGAGCGTGCCCGCGCGCT